>CAZKEL010000004.1:0-55188 GCA_964551815.1 uncultured bacterium | reverse complement strand
TAGTATTTTACGGATCATATTTACTCCTTTTTTTCCGTTAATTATAGAAATTGTATTGAATAATTATTGAAATAGTTGATGGGAAATGCTGACGAATCTCCGTCGGACAATTTTTCTCCCCTCGATATAATTGCATTGATGAATGCCAAATGTTTTGTTAGCGAATTGTTAGTTCGATTGCCTTGATAGTGAATATAATTTAGGACGATAATTTTTAGCTGTCAAATAAAAATTATGACAATAATATCAAAATTATATGGATTAACTCTTTAATTCAGATAAACTTTTATATTGCTCCAATACATCCGGGTTCGATAATGCGTCGGTATTTTTTACAACTTCATTTTGCAGAGTTTGTTTTACCGCCAACTCTACTTTCTTTCCGTTAATGGTATAGGGAATATCCATTACCTGTACTACTTTTGCCGGTACATGTCGTGGACTGCAATTCGTTCTTATGGATACCTTAATTTCTTCTATTAACTCATTATTAAAAGTATATCCACTCTTCATTTTGATAAAGAGTATAATTCTCTCATCTTTTTTCCAGGGCTGCCCAATTACCAGAGAGTCTTCAACCTCAATCATCTGTTCAACCGTTTGATATATTTCAGACGTTCCGATTCTTACTCCGCCGGGGTTTAAAGTAGTATCAGATCTGCCATAAATTATTACGCCACCGTCCTCTAATATTTCTATAAAATCTCCGTGATGCCATATTCCGGGGTAGATGGAAAAGTAAGCTGCATTATATTTTTCGCCGGCATCATCATTCCAGAAATGTACCGGCATTGACGGGAAAGCCTGTGTACAGACCAATTCTCCCTTATGATTGATCAGAGTATTGCCATTTTCATCAAAAGCCTCAACTTTCATCCCCAATCCTCTGCATTGTATTTCTCCCCTTTTAACGGGAAGCAATGGGTTCCCCAAGGCAAAGCAGGATATTATATCTGTACCTCCTGATATGGATGACAACTGTACATCCTTTTTCCAATGATTATAGACAAAATCAAAGTTTTCATCAACTAAAGGTGACCCTGTTGACAATATGGTTCTTAATTTGGGAAAATCTGAAATTTGATTTGGAATAATGCCCGATGACTCAAGAGATGCGATATATTTTGCACTGGTTCCAAATACGGTAATCCCTAATTCTTCTGCCATACGCAGCAGTCTTTTGCCATTAGGGAAAAAGGGACTTCCATCAAACAAGACGACCTCTGCCCCTATTGCTAATGACGAAACCAGCCAGTTCCACATCATCCAGCCGCAGGTGGTAAAATAAAAAATGGTATCTTCACGCCGGAGATTTGTATGTAATTGCAATTCTTTTAAATGCTGAAGTAGTGTTCCTCCGGCAGAATGTACAATGGACTTAGGCTTGCCAGTGGTTCCTGAAGAATACATGATATACAGAGGATGATCAAAAGGCAAGGAGGTGAAAACTATTACCACCGTTTCCTTTAATATAAAGTCCTCCCAATAATCTGCATTCTGTAGTTGGTTAAGTTTACTTTCTTCTAAGAAAGGCACAATAATTGTTTTCTGTAACCCCGGTAATTCAGTTTGAATGGCTTTAATTTTATTCTGACAATTTATTGATTTTCCATTATAAAAATATCCATTGGCAGCAATCAGCAGTTTAGGCTTTATTTGTTTAAAGCGATCCAGCACACCATGCACACCAAAATCTGGTGAGCAGGATGACCAGATTGCACCCATGCTGGCGGCAGCAAGCATGGCAATCACC
Organism: uncultured bacterium; assembly: GCA_964551815.1. Classification (GTDB taxonomy): domain Bacteria; phylum Fidelibacterota; class Marinisomatia; order SCGC-AAA003-L08; family D37C17; genus D37C17. The sequence goes on along the minus strand of CAZKEL010000004.1, from coordinate 53,435 downwards.
GTTTCCGGAATATTGGGCATAAAGCCTGCAACTCTGTCCCCCTTTTCAATTCCCAAATTTTTCATGGCTCCTGCTAAACGTGAGACTTGTTGATTTAACTCAGAATAGGTCAGGGAATGTGAATTTCCATTCTCACTGTAAAAAGTAAGTGCTCTATTGTCATCATTAAATTTTAATAAATTCTCTGCAAAATTTATGGCTGCTCCACCAAACCATTTAGCCCCTGGCATTTTTTGTAAATCATCTACGACATTGTTATAGGGAGAATGTAAAATAATTTTAGAAAAATCCAGATAGGCTGCCCAAAACAATTCACCGTGTTCAACAGACCAGGAATAAAGCTGAGAATAGGATTGAAGATTAAGCGTATAGCGGTTGTTTACAAAATGGATAAACCCCATCATTTGGGATTTTTCCATGGAGTCGGCAGAGGGCTGCCAAAGTATGGATTTCATCAAAGGAGTTCTGCTAAATAGAGAACCTGCCAGGCTTCTAATACTCTGCCCTCGGATACCAATTTAGCACAGATTTTCAGCATTTCATCTGTAGAAAGTCGCTCATAAGTTTCACTGAGTTCTGCAATTTCCTGCCTTTCAGGGATAGTTTCTATGGAGGCTAAACGGGCACGTAAATTCCCTGGAAAAAAGGGACATGATTGAACTTCCTTAGGCAGCCTGTCCACACCGAGAGGTTGGTATTTGGGGGCTTCCAATTCGAACATTCCCTGAATAGATCGGCTGTACCAATTATAGCCCATTCGGGCAACCTGATCAATCTTATGAGGATCTATCCTACTTTGTTCATCAAAAATGGAATCTTTCGCATGAATATACACTACCTCGCCCAAGAGAAGATTTCCTCCGGCAGGTTGGTCACTGAATTGAATATGCTCTGTAAATTTGCATTCTAAAATGAGAGGTGATTCTGCAACCCCCGGTGTTGAAACGACTTTCCCCTGGTAGGGGGACAAACCGGATTTTAAAAATTCATCCACCTCAGGAGGATAATCTGCAGCACATATATTCATTTGTTCCACCATGTCAAAGGTCACTACAGACAAGGTGAATTCTTTTGTTTCCAGAATATTGGTGAGGGTGTTTTTTGGCTTTCCTGTTCTGCCGCTGAATGCAGGAGAAATTCCAACGATTGGAGGATTTGCGCTAAAAGCATTAAAAAAACTGAAAGGTGCAAGATTAATATTTCCATCTTTACTGATACTGGTTGTAAATCCGATGGGTCTGGGAGCCACTGCACTGATGAGCAAACGATAGCGCTCCCGCATTTCCATTTCCTTAGCGTTATATTCTATAAATCCGGTCAATTTAGATTAATATTAAGTTGAATTTATCGGGTGAAAAAACCCTCTTCCTACAGAGGTTAATATACTTGATATTGAGTATAGGGACAATGTCAATATAAACCTGAGATACCACCCCTTAATAACCTGAAAAGAATTTTAAAGTGTAAAATCTGAATTAACTGTGAATATGGATTACAGACCAAGCTAAGTTTAAGATTGAACGATGTGGTTACTCAGCCTGCCTAATCTGTCAATTTCAAGAGTAACATTATCTCCTGGTTGCAGCCATTGATTATCCGTGATTTTCGAGCCATTTAACTCCAGAAAGCAACCGGTCCCGCATGTACCCGAACCAATAATATCACCGGGGTAGATGTGAACACCGTAGCTCACCCGTTCAATAATCTGGGCAAAGGTCCAGCTCATATTGGCAAGATTATCCTCCGATATCTGAATATCATTTACAAACGCCTTCATTTTCAAATCATAGCGGTCACCCTCAGCAGAGGTTTGTTTATAGGGCTCTAATTCATCCTTGGTCACCAGCCATGGTCCAAAGGATGTACCGAAGTCTTTACCTTTTGCCGGCCCTAAATTCAATTTCATTTCCTGCATTTGTAATCCTCGTGCAGAAAAATCATTCATAATCATGAATCCGGCAATATAATTATCTGCCTCAGCTGCAGAGATATTCCTGCATTGTTTTCCAATAACCGCTGCGCATTCCAGTTCAAAATCAAGTTTGTCAGTATGCTTTGAAAGCACTGGAAAATCACCTTCCCCAAAAACTGCATTGTGATTGGTAAAATAGAAAATGGGTATTTCGTCAAATTCGGGTATCATATCCAATCCCCTGTTTCGACGGGCTGTTTCCACATGCTGACGAAAGGCATAGGCATCCCGCACCGACGGCGGATCGGGAACAGGTGAGATTAATTCTACATCTCCTAGAGATAATGAAGTGTTACCATCTTGAATTGCGTTCTTTGCTAACTGTAATTGCTCCTCACCACCTTGGAGAAAATCTAACATATTGTCTGCAATGTTTGGGTTGAGTCCATGCAGGTCATAGACCATTCCCTCCTGGATTGCACCAATTTTAATAATTTGATTAAGTTTATAACTAATGAGTTTCATAAAATGTAGTTAATCAAAATTCCTGCCTTGTGTATCCCATATTTTCACAACCACCCCTGTTCTTCGCTGACACATTGCATATATAGCACGTGGCTCAGGATTTTCCCCTCCTTGGTGAAGGAGGAGTTGCGTCCAGCACTTGAAATTTTTATTATTGTTATTTTTTTCAACCACCCCTGATCTTCGCCAAGGCTCAGAACTTCCCCTCCTTAGAAAAGGAAGAGTTGCGTCCAGCACTTGAAATTTTTATTATTGTTATTTTTTTCAACCACCCCTATTCTTCGCTTATGACAATCCAAATAGCAATGAAGCTCAGAACTTCCCCTCCTTGGTGAAGGAGGGGACGAGTCCATCCAATGATCTTGCATTATTGTTAATTATTTCCACACTTTTTAATAAACAACTAATTTTCTAAATGAAATAATGGACGAAGGGGTGGTTTATTTAATTGTTACTTTTTACTCAGTTCCAAGGTTTTTTCATATATCACAGATGCAACTCCGGAAGCATTTGTTAATACATCTGAATTACCAAATCGAATTATTTCAATTCCATACTTGCGGATATCTTCGGTACGTTTCTCATCTTTTATTATTTTACCATGATATGAATGACCGCTCCCATCTAATTCAACACCCAATTTCAATTCAGGACAGTAAAAATCAATAACATAATCTTCAACACTATATTGCCTGCGAAACTTAAATCCATTAATTTGGCTGTTCTTCAAATATGACCAAAGAATTATCTCTGGTTCAGTCATATTATTTCTAAGATGCTGGCGAGTCTTCTTTTTACTTTTTTTATTGAATATTTTCTCTGTCATTTAATTGCAACCACCCCTATCCCTCGCTGACACATTGCATATATACACGTGGCTCAGGATTTTCCCCTCCTTGGTGAAGGAGGGGATTAAGGGGTGGTTCGTACCAGTGTTATAATTTATTTAATTCTAATGTCTTTTTCATATGGGTAATATATCAACATTAGTGGCTAAACTAGGACTTTACCCTTACTTTTTTTATTGAAAATGTTATCCTTCATATCTTCACAACCACCCCAATCCTACAAATACTTTATTTTCCCTTTCTAATTCTTTTATGGTGTTTCGAATTTAGCATAGTTGAACTGCAAAGCCAAATAGAGTCATAATAAATAACACTTTTCTAAAAATTTATAACCCATCTCTTTCACAACCACCCCTGTTCTTCGCCAAGGCTCAGAACTTCCCCTCCTTAGAAAAGGATGGGACGAGTCCAGCAATTGATCTTGGCATTATTGTTATTTATTTCCACACTTTTAAATGAAACAAATAATTTTCTTAATGAAATATTGGACGAAGGGGTGGTTTATTTCTACTTCACCCAGCTTAAGGGGTAGACACCATCATCAATCTTTTTAGTAGCTTTGGTTATATTCAGCGGTTTAAAAGTATCAATCATTACTGCCAGTTCATCGGTTTTCTTTTTACCAATGGAGCTTTCATATTTCCCCGGTTGAGGACCATGAGGCAGTCCCATGGGATGCAGAGTGATAGATTCCTGTTGAATACCCTGCCTGCTCATAAAATCTCCTCTTGAATAATAGATGATCTCATCTGAGTCCACATTAGAGTGAGGATAAGGTGCCGGAATGGCGTCTGGATGAAAATCAAAAAGCCGAGGGACAAAGGAGCATACTACAAATCCCGGAGCCTGAAAGGTCTGATGCACAGGAGGCGGCTGATGAATGCTGCCTACAATGGGTTCAAAATCATGGATACTGATTTTCCAGGGAAAGTAAAAACCATCCCAGCCAACTACATCACAGGGATGATGAGCATAGGTGTATTCCTGAATTCCATCTTGAGTTTTAACTTTCACGAGTACCTCATTTTTATCAGAAATGGGTTCCTCAAGTATCGGTACTTGAATATCCCTTTCACAAAAGGGAGAATGTTCTAACAACTGTCCAAATCTGTTACGATAACGGTTGGGCGTTTCAATGGGTCCCGCAGATTCAGTTATCAATAGTTTTAGTTCCTCTTTGGGGGCTAACTGCCAGATGATGCCACGGGGAATCACCACATAATCTCCCGGTACCACTTCCAGTTTTCCTAAATTTGATAAGAGTACGCCTTCACCGGATTGTACATAGAACAATTCATCAGCAACCCCATTGCGGTAACAATTTTCCATTTCTGCTGTTACCCTGGCAACAGATATGGTTACATCTGTATTGAAGAAAAGAGGAATTCTGGCAGAAATGGCATCACCTGAATCATTGAGCTTTGCGGTAGTAATATGCCGAGCCCGATGTCTCGTTTCGGCTTTGACTAAATCAATTCTTGTTAGTTTCCCAACATTTGAAACCTTGGTAGGTCGCTGAAGGTGGTATAGGTTGCTGTACATCCCGGAAAACCCTTCACGGCTGACCAGTTCTTCATAGTACAGACTACCATCATCCTTTTTAAAAGCAGTGTGCCGCTTGGGAGGAATTTCTCCCTGTTTGTGGTAAAAAGGCATGATTTTAAATGAAAAATGAAAAGTGAAAAATGAAAACTACACCAGTAATGATGACCCAATAATCAATCTTAAATGTTCCATCTTCAATCATCACAGGTTTCCTCTAAGTTCCTGCTCCCGTTCAATAGATTCAAACAATGCCTGAAAATTCCCCTGCCCAAATCCGCGGGAGCCTTTGCGCTGAATGATCTCAATAAATAAAGTGGGGCGGTCTTCTAATGGTTTGGTAAATAATTGCAGGAGGTAGCCCTCTTCATCCCGGTCCACTAAAATTTTTAATTTTCGTAGTGTATCCATATCTTCATCTATGCTGCCTACCCTTTCTTCCAAATTCTCATAGTAGGTATCCGGTACATCTAAAAAATCCACCCCATTTGCCCTGAGGGCAGTGATGGATTTTATAATATCGTTGGTTAAAATGGCAACATGCTGAACTCCTGCTCCTTCATTGAAATCAAGATATTCCTCTATTTGAGATTTTTTAATTCCTTTTGCCGGTTCATTTATAGGCATTTTTACTTTCCAGTTCTTAGACCGCACCACAATGGATTTTAAAGCAGAATACTGAGTACTAATATCCGTTTCATCAAAGCGTACAAAGGTGGTGAAACCAAAAATATTTTCGTAGAATTCACGCCATTCATCCATCATGCCTGTTTCCACATTGCCAACAATATGGTCAATGGTGATAAGGGCAGTATCCTGATTTGGAAGAGAGGGCAATTGTAGAGCTTTATATCCCGGAGCCCAGACCCCGTTATAATTGGAGTCATAAATAAAGGAGTGAATGGTGTCACCATAAGTTTGAATGGAAGACCTGCCATATTCACCATTGTCATCTTTAGTCACAGATGGTTCATCCACTCCCTCAGCCCCCCGAGACAAGCAGGAGTCATAAGCAGTTTTATCACAATCCACGGAAAAGGCTATATCATAAATACCATCGCCATGTTTTTTCAGCCAATCAGAACCGGGATGTTCTGAATTGAGGGGGGTAGTGAAAACAAAATATTGACGGTTTTTTTTCAGTACATAGGACACCTTATCACGAACGCCTGTTTCAGGGCCACAGTAGGCATGAATTTCAAATCCAAAGGCAGAGCGATAAAAATGTACCGCTTGTTTGGCATTACCTACAAAATATTCTACATGGTGAAAATCATGAATGGGAAAGTATTCCGTTCCCTTCCATTCGGTTGATATATAAGCCATACTTTAATTGTTAGTTATAAATTATAAATTGATAATTGATGAGAGGATTAATTGAAATTCCAATTATATTAGGAAACTAATGAAAATTCTTCATCATTAAATTAATAATAAATTTTCAATTGCTTCAGCTACTTTTTCAGCATTGGGTAAATACCGTTCCTCTAATGCTGAATTTAGTGGAATTGCCGGTACATTTTCTGCTCCTACCACCATCACCGGTGCATCCAGATAATTAAAACAATTTTCCTGTATGCGTCCTGCCAATGCCTGGGCAAATGAATTTTCCTTTGGCTCCTCAGATAATACCAGACAGCGGCTGTGTTTTTTTACAGATTCAAATATGAGTTCTTCATCCAATGGAAAAAGGGTGCGTAGATCAATTATTTCCAGCTGCCCGGGAAAACTTTCAGCAGCAGATTTTGCCCAATAGACACCCCTGCCATAAGTGATGATGGTACTACTCTTTCCCGATTTAACTAAAGATTGCTCCGCTTTTAAAACTACCTTCCCCTTGCCAAGTGGAAGAATATAGTCACGACTTGGCTTGAGACAAATGGCAGATTCCGTTCCTTTAATTTTACTCCAATATAATCCCTTATGCTCCAGCATCACCACCGGATTGGGATCATGGTAGGCTGCTTTCATCAGCCCCTTCATATCTGCAGAGTTAGAGGGATACACAATTTTTATTCCACGAATATTTGCAAGAACGGACTCCACAGAAGATGAGTGATAAGGTCCCCCGCTGCCATAAGCGCCAATGGGTACCCGAATAATGCAGCTCACCGGCCACTTACCATTGGAGAGATAACAGGAACGGCTCACTTCTGTAAAGAGTTGATTCAATCCTGGCCAGATATAGTCAGCAAACTGTACCTCCACAATGGGCTTGCAGCCTGCTGCGGACATCCCTACGGTACTGCCAATAATAAAGGCTTCCTGGATGGGGGTATTGAAAACGCGGTTATCACCAAAGGTCTCCGCCAAGGTAGCCGCCTCCCGAAAGACTCCCCCCAACCTCCTGCCTACATCCTGACCGTATAGGAGGCATTCTGGATGATCTTCCATGAGTTCTTTAATAGCTAAGAGGGCGGCATCCACCATGATGACAGGGGAAGCATTGATTGGAGATCGTTCTCCTTTTTCGTCTATAATATCAGTAGGGCTGAAGACATTTTCGAATAATTCTTCAGGAACAGGGTCTGCAGCTTCAATTGCTTTTTTAAAATCAGTACCGACAGTTTTAACCGCAGCCTTTTCAATTTTTTTAATTTCAGTTTGTTTAATTCCATTCTCTTCCAATTGAGATTTTAAAATGGGAAGGGGGTCATTCTTTTGATGCTCTTCCAAATCATCCCGATACCATTCCATGCGTACACCAGAAGTGTGGTGATTCAATAAAGGCACTTCAGCATGAACACATACAGGCCGACGGTCTTTCCTGATTATTTTCAAGGCTTTTTGAATAGCTGCATAAGATTTTGAGAAATCATTCCCTGCCACTTTCCATACCTCAATTCCACCAAATCCTTTTACATAGTCCACAATATCATTAGAGCGAATCTCATCATTACTGGCGGATATATCCCAACCATTATCTTGGATTAAATAGAGAATGGGAAATTGCTTCAAAGCTGCCATGTGAAAGGCTTCTGACACCTCCCCCTCTGTGATAGAACCGTCTCCCAGAGAACAGACTACCACTGAATTATCGTCTGCCAGTTTCTCCTTTTCAAGGTATTTTATTCCCATTGCTACCCCGGTGGTGGGTATCGCCTGCATTCCCGTAGCCGAGGATTGATGGGGAATTTTCGGCATGTTTTCCCGCCGTAGGCTGGGATGAGAATAATACGATCGCCCTCCGGAAAATGGGTCGTCCTTTTTTGCTTGCAATTGCAGCATAAGTTCATAGGGAGATATCCCCATACTGAGGAGCAGAGCATCATCACGGTAGTAAGGGGCTGCCCAGTCCTGTGGTTTAAGCTGCATCCCTACTGCAATCTGAATAGCTTCGTGTCCCCGGGAGGTGGCATGCACATATTTTGAAGTGATTTCCTTATTCTCCTCATAAATGTCTGTCATGACCTTGGCGGTACACATGAGCGAATAGGCTTGTTTCAGGATTATTTGGGAAGGAAATTTATTCAAATTAAAAAGATGACCGAATTCTGTATTTAGTTTGTTATAGGATAGATTTTAATTTTTTCACCACATATTTATTCAGGCTTTCACCCTCAGAAACGGCTCTAACAGCCAAGGCTTTATGCAATTCTTCCCCTGTTCTTAAAATGAACTTTCCCGAATACTGTTTATTTGTAGGAGCAGGTAATTTTTCTTTGTCTTTTTTATAAATAGCAATCCACTCTTCAACAATTTTGCAGAGTTCCTTATACACTTTTTCTTCATTCTCTCCATGGCAGCAGGGACCAATCCAACCAGGCACTGAACCCACATAACACTGGTCTTGCTCTGACCATTCCACAATTTTTAAGTATTTATCGCTATCTTTCATGATATTGATTCTGCTATTTTCCTTTTTACCATTTTTTCCTGGTAGGGTTTTGCATCGTCTCCCGGCTTCCCTGAAATTGTTATAACCACACCTGATAAATGTTTAAAATTTCTGTGACTACCTCTTCCACCCCTATCTTCAAATCCTGCATTCTTCAAATCCTTTATTAATTGCCTGATTTTCCTGGGCAAAATTTATGATACTATTATGATACTATAAAACCGGAATTGACCGTGATTGGGTTTTTACCCTTTTTTAAGTAACATTAGTGTTTTTCTTGTAAATTCAGACAACACCCGCTTCCCACTCAGGGCGGCTCGCTCAACTAATAAACTATCCCAATGATCAGTTCCCTCCCACATGACCTCTTTCAGTTCACGCATGGAATCGGGATTTGATTTTACTAATTTTTCTGCCAATGCCTGAATGGAGGAATCCATTTCTTCTGCACTTTCATACACCTCAGCAAAGAGTCCCTTTTCTCTGGCCCATTCAGCCGAATGCCATTTGGTGGCATTGATGGTGAGCTGACTGAAAGCCGCTACCCCAATTTTTCGCTGAATGGGTGGACCTACCACAAAAGGACCGATCCCGATTGCAAGCTCACTAAGTTTCACAGAGGCATACTTTGTGGCAAAACAGTAATCCGTAGCGGATGCCATGCCTACACCACCCCCCACAGCCTTACCCTGTACTCTGCCAATGATAAACTTGGGACATTTACGAGCCGCATTGATCACTTTAGCAAACCCTGAAAAAAACTCTTTCCCCTGTTCTTCATTTTCAATGGCCATGAGTTCGTCGAAGGATGCTCCTGCGCAAAAGGTTCTGTCTCCACCGCTTTTTAAAATCACTACCAGAATTTCATCCTTTTCCCCCGCTTCTGTAATAGTATCCGCTAACTTTTGCAAAATTTCTCCTGGCAGGGAATTACTTTGTGGATGAAAAAATTCGATGGTCCCAATTCCATTATCAGCATTTAATTTTACATAGGCTTCCATTAATAGGATTGATCCTTCTTTTTTATCATAGTTAAAATCGTTCCCAGCATAACGGTTTCTCCTTCATCATCATAGACATCCACCAAAAATTTTACGATTCCCTTAGCAATATCATCTTCAGATTTTTTCTCCTGATCAATTTTTTCTTTCGCAGTAAATCGCACGGCAATCGTCATTCCGGGATATACAGGTTTGGTGAAGCGGCATTCATCAATTCCGTAATTGAGCAGCACCGGCCCTTTTGGCGGATCAACAAACAAACCTGCAGCACGTGACATGATATAATATCCATGTGCCACTCGTTCTGTGAAGATGGTACCCTCTAATGAATTTTCATCCATGTGGGCATAAAACTTATCACCGCTAAGTTCTGCAAAATCCTCAATGTTTTCTAAGGTCACCAAGTGAGTGTCTGTCGTTACCGTTTCACCAATTTCAATTTCTTCAAAGTGTTTGCGGAATACATGGGGATTTGACTCCACTTGTTCGCCACCATATTGATACTGACTGGTCAGGGCGGTTATAGTGGTGGGGTGCCCCTGAATAGCAGTGCGCTGCAAGTAGTGAAGAATCCCCCTTTTACCCCCCATTTCTTCGCCGCCACCGGCTCTGCCAGGACCTCCATGGGTAAGGAGGGGCATGGGAGAACCATGACCTGTACTTTCTTTGGCACAGTCTTTATTTAGTACTAATATCCGTCCATGCATGGAAGCTGCCCCAACTACAAACTCTCTTGCTAAAGCATCATCGGCAGTTACAATGGAGCAAACCAGAGAACCCTTTCCCATACGGGAGAGTTCTACAGCCTCATCTAAATTTTTGTAAGGTAAAATTGTAGAAACCGGACCAAAGGCTTCAATGTTGTGGCAATCTGTATTCTCGAAGGGTTTATCGTTGATAAACAGAATGGGTGATATGAAAGCACCTTTTTGTTTATCTGCTCCTGTCACTTCAAATTTTTCCGTGTCTCCGAAAACAATTTTTTGAGAGGAGGCTAATTCCCCAACTTTTTCCGTGACTTCCTCCACCTGTGATATTCCTGCCAACGCTCCCATTCTGACACCTTCAACCTGAGGATCTCCAATAATGGTCCTTGCCAACTTTTCAGTCAATGCAGACTGAACTTCCTCCATCAAAATTTCAGGAACGACGATCCTGCGGACAGCGGTGCATTTCTGCCCTGCTTTTACCGTCATCTCTTTCAATACCTCTTTGATAAAGATATTAAATTCATCTGTTCCGGGAGCTGCATCCTCTCCTAAAATACAGGCATTCAGCGAGTCTGCTTCCATATTAAAGGGCACAGCTTCTTCCACAATTTTGGGGTGAGATTTCAACATCTGCCCCGTAGATGCACTTCCTGTGAAGGTGACCACATCCTCACACTGAATATGATCAAGTATTCCATTGGCAGAACCGCAAATAAGCTGCAATGCTCCTTTTGGGAGAATTTCGGATGCTACAATTTCCTGCACCATGAGATGGGTTAAATAACAAGTAAGCGTGGCGGGTTTCACAATGGCGGGCATTCCTGCCATGAGATTTACGGCTATTTTTTCCAGCATTCCCCAAATGGGAAAATTGAAGGCATTAATGTGAACAGCTGCACCGTTTTTGGGTACCATGATATGATGGCCGATAAAACTGCCCTGTTTGGAGAGTTTTGCTACTTCACCATCCACATAATAAGGGAGATCAGGAAACTGACGGCGCAGTGAAGCATTGGCAAAGAGATTTCCTATACCGCCTTCAATGTCAATCCAGGAGTCCAGCTTTGTTGCCCCTGTTGCAAAACTGAGAGGATAGAATTTGTCCTTGATGCTGTGTAAATGGAGGGCTAAGGCTTTCAACATAAGCCCCCTTTCCTGAAAAGTCATTTTTCTAAGGGGAGGACTGCCTGTATTTCTGGCATATTCCAGCATATCACTAAAATCCAATCCTTTACTTCCGGCTCTGCCGATTTCTTCCCCGCTGATGGAATGGTATAGCGGAGTACCCTCTCCGTCACCGGCAACCCATTTCCCTAATGCATAATTTTGATAGTTCATTATTTCTTAGTCTCTTTCCAAGGTTTAAAATTGGTAATTTGAGGGGGACGGTCTGCCGGGATTTCACGCAGCGGTTCGCACTCTCGCAAAGTGTTGTAACAATCCTTTGGGAGCTGCTGATAAATTTTAGTGCCTCCGGATTTCCAGGCAATCATCTCATCAGATATGTTGCCCTTGATGATTGCAGGATTGCCTACCACTAATTTCCGGTGGGGAATCTGCATTTCCCCTTTAATAAAACATAGGGCTCCCACAATGCACTCATCTCCAACCTCTGCATCATCCATGACCACAGAGTTCATACCGATAAGGGAGTTTCTGCCTATATCTCCGCCGTGGATGACTGCCCCATGTCCGATATGGGCTCCCTCTTTCAAGGTAACAGACTTCCCGGGGAATACATGAATGGTGCAGTTCTCCTGCACATTACAGCCATCCTCAATGATAATTTCGCCCCAGTCCCCGCGAATGGCAGCGCCAGGGCCAATATACACTTTTTCACCAATGATGACATTGCCGGTTACTGCCGCTAACTCATGCACAAAAGCAGATTCTTTAATAACTGGTTTATAGCCGTTGAAGGAGTAGATCATTCTAAATAGTTTTTAGTTGGTTGTTGTACGTTGTTGGTAAAGGAAAACAAACTAACTCAAACTTTTAAAATAATTAATAAAACCATTTAGGAGTTTTTTACATTCAACAATTTTTTCCAAACTGTTATCCAAATCAGATTTTTCTATGTAGTTTAGATCTGAAGCAATGTAAAGCTGGGATTCCAATTCATATAATGACCCTCTTGCAATATAGAGGAAACGGATAGTATCCTTAGATGTTTCTCTGCCACATCCCTCTGCAATATTTGAAGGAATTGAAATCGCACTTCTCCGTATTTGTTGAATAAGTCCAAATTGTTCTTCTCTAGGTAGATTTTTACTCATTTCATAAATTGTAATTACCAAATCCCGGCTCTTTTGCCAAACGTCCAAATCTGTATATGATTTTATATCATCCATTGAAGCTATGAACTAACAACTAATAACGAACATCTAAACCTTAACATTTCTCATATTTCCAGTTTTTCTTTTTGCCTTCACTGAGCCATTCAATACTGGTGAGGAGGCGTTTTTCACGGGTGGCTTCCTGTTTGGCAGAGGTTATCCATTCAATATAGTCCCGCTGGTAGGAAGGCGCTAAGCTATTAAAAAACTCCTTTGCTTTTTCATGATTATCCAATGCATTTTGAAAATCTTCAGGGCAGTTGGTATTGATTTTCTTGGTTTCCACCTTTACCCCTTTTTGATTTAGCTCCACTGCTTTTTGCAAATAATATTTGAGGTGGGTTTCTTCAATTTGGGACAGCTTGGAATATTTTATCATACGGTTACTTTTTCCGTCTCCGCAGGACTCAAAAAGATGATGCTTGTCTTCAATAAGTGAGCCTTTGAAAAAATTCAGCCCCACATGCTGTTTGAAGGATGCCAGCCAGCAAACCATGCCTTCCTGATGAAAATTGGGAGCATTCCATTTCCAGTCCTCAATAATCCCCAAGTCAGAGGACATAATGATTTCTCTCAATCTGGTGAGAATATTATGAAATTCCCCATCAACCTTATTAATATAGTCTGTTATTTTTTGAGGTGCGTCTTGGTTTACTTTAGAATCAGCCAATTTTATACCCTTTCGATTATGGTTGCATAACCCTGCCCTACCCCTACACACATGGTGATGAGGGCATATTTTTTTTCTGTTCGATTCAGTTCCAGGGCAGCTGATTGAATAATACGTGTGCCCGACATTCCCAAGGGATGACCAATAGCAATAGCACCTCCGTTTGGATTGATTCTGGGGTCATCATCTGCTAATCCCCACTGACGAATACAGGCTAAAGATTGGGCAGCAAAAGCTTCGTTTAATTCAATGATATCCATATCATCCATGGTCAAATTCGCTTTTTTCAGAGCATTGTTTGAAGCTGTAACAGGACCCATTCCCATGATACGCGGCTCTACCCCCACCACTGCAGAAGAAACAATTCTGGCCAGTGGTTTTAGTCCGTGAGTATTAACTCCTTTTTCTGAAGCGATAAGCATGGCTGCAGCGCCATCATTGAGCCCCGAGGAGTTGCCTGCGGTAACCGTACCTTCTATTTTAAAGGCTGGATTTAATTTTTCCAATCCTTCCATAGTAGTATGAGGTTTTAAAAACTCATCCTCATCGAATCTAAGGGGATCAGTTTTCTTTTGGGGTATCTCAATGGTGGTAATTTCAGATTTAAAGATTCCCTCCTTTTGTGCAAGGGCAGCTTTCATTTGGGAATGGTAAGCAAAACTGTCTTGATCTTCTCGGTTTATATTAAATTGTTCTGCAACATTTTCCGCTGTCTGCCCCATGCTGTCTGTTCCATAAACATCCTGTAATCGTGGATTTATAAAACGCCAGCCGAAACTGGTATCCTCCATTTTCGAATCTCTGCCAAAGGGAGCAGACGCTTTGGAGATCACCCAGGGGCCGCGGGTCATATTCTCCACACCACCGGCAATGAACAATTCACCATCTCCTGCATGAATGGCTCGATGAGCGTGAATGACTGCGGACATCCCGGATGCACAGAGCCGGTTCACCGTTTCTCCCGGTACCGTAACGGGCAAACCAGCCAGCAGTAAAGCCATACGGGCTACATTGCGATTGTCTTCGCCTGCCTGGTTGGCACATCCAAAAATTACATCCTCAATTTGAGAAGGGTCAATATCCTGTCGGCTCATTAATGAATGGAGCACATGTGCTGCCAAGTCATCGGTTCGGATTGTTGACAAAGTACCTCCAAACTTACCAATTGGTGTTCGAACGGCATCAATGATATAAGAATTTGGTCTATTCATGAATTTCCCAATTTTTAGAAGTTCTGTACACAGTTCCTTTAAAATAAGCCACTTCCTCACCCTTTTGATTCATTATGGTGATAAGATAAAGAGCAGTTTTTTCTGTTTTAGATAATTCTTTAGACTCAGCTGTAAGATAATCGCCATCCTGAATACATTCAATGTGGGAAATGGATGTTTCCATGGATATACATTTTCTTCCATGCGTGTTGGAGGCAAAAGCCAATGCCGTATCAGCAAGAGAATAAGAAATACCTCCGTGGGCAATCCCGAATCCATTTAACATTTCATTCCGCACATTCATCTTCAGTTTACAATATCCATCTTTTACTTCAATAATGTCAATACCCAGCCATTGACTGAATGCATCATTTTTAAAAAGAAATTGTACTATGTTTTGGGGAGTGTTCATGGGTAAAAGGTCCTCTTTTCATTTGACATTTTTTCTAATAGGGGACTTAGTTGATATCTATTGTCTTTTGTTTGAGATTCCAGATTTTCAATTTCATTTACAACTTTTGTTATACCAAATTCATCAGCCCATTTTAAAAGTCCCTTAGGATAATTCACACCGGTGGTCATGGCGGTTTCAATATCATCCTGTGTAGCAATATTTTGATTTAGAGCTTCTGCCGCTTCATTTATGAGCATGGAGAGAATTCTGGATAATATTTTATTTCCCTTTTCTTTATCTTTATTGGGTTCAGGAAATGGGGAACCGTTGGAATAATCATAATATCCCTTCCCGGATTTACGGCCTAAATATCCTTTATCCACCAATTTTTTTTGGATTGGAGATGGTTTATAACGAGGATCATGGTTGGTACCCTCATAAACAGCTTTAGTGGCAGAGTAATTCACATCGTTACCAATATAGTCCATAAGCTCAAAAGGCCCCATGCGGAAGCCCCCTAACTCTTTCATTGCCCAATCAATGGTGGAAAAATCAGCCAGGCCTTCTTCATTGATTTTTAAAGCTTCCCCATAAAATGGGCGGGCGACACGATTTACAATAAAGCCTGGGGTATCTTTTGCTTCCACAACCGTTTTTTTCCAGGATTCAAGAATCAATCTCACTTTTTGTACTACCTTGGAATCGGTGGAGCCAACGGGGATGATTTCCACTAATTTCATTAAGGGTACCGGGTTAAAAAAATGAATGCCCAGCGCTCTGTTTTTTAGCTTAATGACGGATATAATTTCTGAAACTGAAAGGGAAGAAGTGTTTGTTGCAAGGATACAATTTTCAGGTACTAATGATTCCAATCGAGAAAAGAGATTTTGTTTAATTTGCAGATTTTCAATGATGGCCTCTATCACTACATCACTATGGGAAATTTGATTTAAATCGGATGTCCACAGAATTTGATTGATGATGTTGTTTGCTTCAGGTTCTGTAATTTTTCCTTTTTCTATCAGTCTGTTAAAAATTTTCTTTAACTTAATTTGGGAGGATTCCAATGCTGTAGAATTATCATCAACTACCGTCACTTGAACATTAAAAGTGGCTGCCACTTGGGCGATTCCACTGCCCATAGTTCCTGCGCCGATTACTGAAATTTTTGAAATCATTTCCCGGTGAAATTGGGTTTGCGTTTTTCCAGAAATGCCTGAACCCCTTCCTTATGATCCTCCGTATTTGCAGAGCGTGCCTGATATTCTGCTTCCGTATTTAATTGTTCTTCCAGGGTATTGGTTAGGGACATATTAAGAAGATTTTTTGTATATCCCAGCCCTTTGGTTGGCATAGCAGCTAAAGAATGTGCGAGTTCTAAAGATTTTGAATGAAATTCCTCGTCTGAAAAAACAGTGTATATCATTCCATATTTTTCTGCTTTTTCTGCAGCCACCGGTTCTCCTGTCATCATGAGGGCAGTGGTTCTGGGCAGACCAATTAACCGGGGAAGAAAATAGGTTCCCCCGCTATCAGGGACGAGGCCGATTTTACTGAATGCCTGAATAAATTTCACTGATTTTGCAGCAACTACCACATCACAGGCCAATGCCAAATTTGCTCCGGCCCCGGCAGCAACACCATTCACCGCTGCAATTACCGGTTTTTCAATCTGGCGTATTTTTCTGATGATGGGATTGTAATGCTCATTTACAATTTTCTCAATGGCAGGCCCTTCAGGGTCAGTGGCTTCTTTGAGATCCTGCCCGGCACAAAAGGCTTTTCCGGCACCGGTAATAAGGATGCAGCGAATAGAATTGTCAGTCTCACATTCAATTAAAACATCTTGCAATCTCAACGCCATTTCCCGCACAAAAGAATTATACTTCTCTGGACGATTGAGAGTGATTTTCCCAATTGAATTAATCTTTTCAAATTTAATCATTCTTTCCTTTCAACCACCCCTCAATCTCCTCCTTAGAAAAGGAGGGGAAGAGTCCAACCAATGATTTTCCCAAAATATTAAAAAATTCCAAAATTTTTATTAATAAGTGAACTCTTATAATTTCATCTGTACGAAGGGGTGGTTCGTATCTTAAAACATTGAGGACCAATAAATTAAAATTGTTTAAAATAATGAAATATATCCTCACATGAATTGCATTTGTAAAGAGCTTTACAGGCTGTGGATCCAAATTCACTGATGGTCTCAACTTCTAATGAATCACATTGGGGACATTGCACCTTATCTGCAGGGGGAGCAATACCAGCCTCTTTCAGTTTGGCTTTTACTTCATTGCTCATCCAGTCCGTCGTCCAGGGGGGGGCCAGGGAAGTATGCAGTTGATAATTAGAGATTTCTTTTGATTCCAGGCTACGAATGATTTCATCTTTCATGAATGTCATAGCAGGGCAACCACTGTAAGTTGGTGTGAGTGTTATATGAAAGATTTTATCACGGAATTGAACCTCTCTGACTACACCCAATTCCACAATGGAAATGGAAGGGATTTCCGGATCAGGGATTTTTTTTAACAAGTCCCAAACTGTTTCTGTTGAAGCTTCTTTTACCATGCAGCAGTGGGGTATGCCCGCTGAAGGTACTGCATATCAGACAGCAAATGACCTAAATGCTCCGTATGAATCCCCTCCCGGCCTCCTGATGTCATAAAATTACTTTCAGGAATTGCCAGTGTGGCCTCTGTTAACACTTCTGCTATAGTGGAATCCCAGGGAGATTTTAATGCTGTTCTATCAACCCCAATCTTCTGATAGGTCATTTCCTCATCCACTGCATTCATTTCAAATAATTCACCTGTGAACATCCAAAGATTATTCAATGCATTCTGCACTTTTATATGACTTTCCTTTGTACCATCACCCAAGCGGATAACCCACTTTGATGAATGACGGAAGTGGTAATTATTTTCCTTCCTGGCTTTTTCTGCTATGGCAGCTAATTGTGAGTCTTTACTTTCTGACAATTTTTCAAGGAATAAGGTATGATATGCATCCAAAAATAAATTTCTCACCACGGTATCCGCAAAATTGCCATTGGGATGTTCACAAATGAGTAAATTGGTAAATTGCCGTTCATTCCGTTTAAAGGCAAGATCATCAGCAGTAGTATTTCCGCCTTTCAAATCGGCAGCATATTCCAGAAAGAGATTTGCCCTGCCGAATAAATCTAAGGAAATGTTACTCAGAGCAATATCTTCTTCGAGAAATGGTGCCTTGTAGGCCCATTGTGATAAGCGCTGACCAGAAACCAAAGCATCATCCCCAAGGGATAGAACATATTTGAAAAGGTTCACTTCTGTCATTATAGTCCTTTAGCTTTTTTTGATACCTTAAAAAAGGTTGGATAACGGTACACCTTATCATCAGCAGGATCGAAAAATGATTCGCTGTCTTCAGGATTGGAAGATACAATATGTTCAGCTTTCACCACCCAGATACAGGTACCCTCTTGCCGGCGGGTGTACAGGTCACGGGCATTTTGTAATGCCATTTCTTTATCAGTTGCATGAACAGAACCACAATGTTGAAATTGTGCTCCCGTTTTAGGTTGGATAAAAACTTCCCAGAGAGGCAGTTGATTATTCGTCATTTTTAGCTCCGTTTTTTCGTTTATCTGCGTAAGCCAATGCAGCCTCCCTAACCCATTGGCCCTCTGAATGTGCAGAATTGTGGTTGTTTAGTCGCTCCTTATTACAAAATCCGTCCCCGTTAATTACCTTCCAGAATTCATCCCAGTCTATAGCTCCAAAATCATAATGCTTAGTGTCGGGATTCCATTTTAATTCCGGATCGGGAATATTTAGCCCGATAAGATCAGTCTGTTTCACCGTTCTGTCAACAAACAGCTGGCGGAGTTCATCATTAGTTTCCCGCTTTATTTTCCAAGTCATGGCGTTGGAAGTATGTGCAGAGTCTGAATCATGAGGTCCAAACATCATCAGGGATGGCCACCACCAGCGGTCCAGGGCATCCTGTGCCATCTCCTGCTGCTCTGGCGTTCCGTTTGCCATCTTGGACATGATTTCATATCCCTGACGTTGGTGAAAGCTCTCTTCTTTACAAATTCTTATCATTGCCCGGGAGTAAGGACCGTAAGAAGTACCTCTTAAAGACTGCTGATTCACAATGGCAGCCCCGTCCACCAGCCAGCCAATAGCTCCAATATCCGCCCAAGTGAGTGTAGGATAATTGAAAATATTTGAATATTTTGCTTTTCCCGAATGTAAATGATTGATGAGTTCATCTCTGGTAATACCTAAGGTTTCACAGGCAGAGTAAAGATATAACCCGTGGCCGGCTTCATCCTGTACTTTGGCAATGAGTACCATTTTAGCACGGAGAGAAGGTGCACGCGTAATCCAATTTCCTTCCGGCTGCATTCCAATCACTTCTGAATGGGCATGCTGAGAAATTTGGCGGATGAGATGACTGCGGTACTTATCCGGCATCCAGTCCTTAGGCTCAATTTTAAGCCCCTTATCAATTTTTTCCTGAAAGGTTGTATCCTGAGTAGTTGACATGGTTGTTTAGTTTAGCCTTGATTTAAGAGTATTTTTGGAGATACTACCCTCCAAAATGGGGACTAATTTACTAAGAATTATAAAGAAAATTAAAGGCGGATAATGAAATCCTGTTTTAAGAATTACATACCCCATACCGTAATTACCAGCTTTCTGGGGCTGGCATGATTACGATGTTCACAGAGGTAAATTCCCTGCCAGGTTCCCATGTTTAGTTTTCCCCGGGAAACGGGAATGTGAACTGAAGAACCCAACAGGGCTGCTTTTAAATGGGCAGGAATATCGTCAGAACCTTCATAGGTATGCCGGTAATAGGGCTGGTTCTCCGGCACCATTTCATTAAAGTGAGATTCGAAGTCTAAAAGAACGGTTGAATCTGCATCTTCATTAATCGTGAGAGAAGCTGAGGTATGTTTAATAAAAATCTGTGCCACGCCCGATGTTAAATTTTTTATATCAGGAAGATTTGAAATAACCTCTCCTGTTATAGAGTGAAATCCGCGGGATTTAGCACTAATAGTAAATTCTTTCTGGATGCATTTCAATATTCAAACCTCCTAAGTATCCGTTTTTATTTTGATCTCAAATTTTCTCTCCGGAAAAAATTTTTGGAACTATAACCCTCTAAAATTATTCATTAAAAGTATCTCAAAACAAAAACGAAAGGAATAATTATGAAAGAAAAGTTAATAATCGGAACTGCCATAGTCACTCTCATTGGTCTTATTTATATTGACGCCTCATTAAATACAACGGAATCAGGTAATATTTCCCAAGCTCCCCAGCCAATTCCTCAAGTTGTGGAAGAGGTTAATGAAGTGGTTATACCTGACTACACCGAGGAGCTAACCATCCCTGTTGATAAGGTTTCTATGATGAACAGTTGTGGAATGAGCGAAATGGGTACAAATCAATTATCCTTTTCAGAGGCATTCGGTTACTTTAGAAACTGCTTGGGAGCAGACAGCAGTTTTCAATGGCAGGGTAATATATATACCACTCTCCTGGAAAGCGAAGTCGTCATACCCCTTGCTGACACTCTAAACGTTGAGGAAGAGGGGCAGTCCACTGAAATTACCATAATTCGGTAAATTCTCCTGACAGAATGAGAGGGCTAAAGGGGTTGCCCTCTTGTTCACTTCTTAGTCAATATCACTCCACTGGCAGTAAATAAATGAGATATAGTTCCTACTTCTTCCCCTTGGTCATTTTTTTCAAGTACCACTTCATTACTATAAATTCCCTGGCACTGAGCGGCTATTCCAAATCCGTCTTTAGGCATGAAAAATCCATAATCCTTGAAGCGGATAAACATTTCAACAGAATCTTCTGCAATGGTCATCCAGCAGCCTTTTTTCTGACAGACATTGGTAATCGTTCCGGAAATAAGGAACTCCTCTCCCCTATTTTTTTGTGGATTTTCAAGGATGCTTCGAATTGAAGATTTATCCACAATTGTAATGGGGTCTCCATAATTATCCTGTTTGCTGTCTTGATTTGAACATCCCGAAATAATAAGGGGAATCAGCAGCATTATTATTCTATGCTTCATTTCTTTCTAATTCCTTTTTTTCGTGTTAAATATAAAAACATATAAATACCGGTACCGGTGTACACCAATAATGCCACCGATAACAGGTCATAATAAATCCAGCCGTATTTGCCAAAAATTTCACCTGAATGAATATCATAAATGAGCCACGAAAGTGGTACAGAATTACTGTCTTTTGAAAATTGACTGGTAACTCCCTGAGATTGGCGCATATTATCAAGCTTATGCTGATATGCCGATGGAAGGATGGAGGTAGGGACTCTGGTTCGCGAGAAAAAAGTAGTATCATGCTCATGAATTAGTATGATTCCGGTTATGGTAATTAAAATGAGAATTACTGAGGTAAATACCATAAACCAACGCAGATGACTGAAACTATATTTATGGATGAGCCGCCAGGTTTTATAACTCATTTTTCCACTACCACCATGTTGAAAAATTAGGATGATTCCCTCCTTTTATTATATACTATAATTATCGGGAACTAATGTAATTTTAATAATTGTAAGTGTGAATTAAAACTAATTGAGGAAATATAAATGAATAAAATAGTATTGATGTTTTTGTTTTCTGCTTTTATGTATGCAGGTGAAACCACCGCCACTTATTCTGTTGATGGAATGATGTGTGCCATGAACTGCCCGCAAAAGGTGAATAAGGCCTTAGAAGGGGTGGAAGGGGTTAAATCGTGTAAAGTTGATTTCGAAACTCAGACAGCCACTGTTGTATTTGATAATGAAAAAATCAATTCTGAAGCCATCGCAACAACTATTGCTAAAGGCACCTATTATAAGGTTGAAGATGTGAATAAGAAAAAGGAAGGCGGTTCTTTCTGGGATTGGTTATTCAGAAAAAGTTAAACAACCTTAAGAAGTAATTGATAATAAGTCCCGCAGCAAAACCGGGACTTATTATTGTGGGTGTGTTAGCCCCTTTAAATTTTCTTTAGTCCCGATTACCATAATAGTTTGGTCTCTGTGTAATACATGTCCCGGCCCGGGGTTAACCAGTGTATTTCCTTCTTTATCTGTCACCCCGACAATGAGAAGGCCAAATTCATCCTGTAGTTTAGATTTTCCTATTGCCACTCCGTCATATTGACTCAATTCACTGATTTTTATTTCATCTATACCGAAATCTATACCCGTATCCATTGATGCGGAAATACTTACAGAATCTTCAAGCTGGGGACTGATGAGCAGCTCAGACATTCTGTGTCCTCCTGCTATATAGGGATTTACAATTTTATCAACTCCTACCCGCTTCAATTTAGAGGCAGTGTCATTAGCACTACAGCGTGAAACCAAAAAAACATCATTGTTTAAGGATCTAACAGACATACTTACGAATAAATTATCAGGATCTGTATTCAGTGCTACAACTATCCCCTTTGCTCTTTCCACCCCTGCAGCCAGAAGTGTGGATTCTAAGGTTGCATCTCCCTCGATACACAGAAATTCTTTCTCCTCTATATTTTTGATTTCTTCCGGATTATTATCAATGACGACAAAGGAAAGGTCTTTTTCTTCCAATTCCCCGGCAATGACAGCACCCATTCTTCCGTAACCACAAATAATATAATGATTCTTTAATTTTCTAATCTTTCTTTCCATTTTATTTCTCCTGTAAAAGTCCATTCGAAAAAGTTCTTCACTAAATTCTGAAAACATATAGGCAACCCCGGAAACCCCAAATAATATGACACCAATAGCCCAAATTTTTCCAAAATCTGAAAGAGGGTGCGTCTCTCCAAACCCTACGGTGGACAGGGTTATAATGGTCATATATACTGACTCTAAAATGGTCCAGTTTTCTTCGAGTACATAAAATCCCAGCGAGCCTGTAATAATGACGGCGGAAAAGTAGAATAATAGTCGTTTACGGGATTTAATATTCATAAAGAAGGAGTTGTTGCATACATGACAGATTCAATTTAAAATTGGTTTTTTGATTTCCATAATCTATAGGCGATTAACAATAAATATGCTCCCACTCCAAAGCATATTAGGGAGAGAAATCCAACGATAATTTCTTTTAATACATACAGTACATATCCCACTAAAAAGAAAATAACTGCAGCTTTTGCTACAGGCTTCCAAGAATCCCCCGGAGTGGGGTTAAAAACAGAATCTATTCTTCTAAATTCAATCATGGAATATTAGTCAGGTTTTAAATATGTGTAATAATATGACTACTTGCAATAATAGTACTGTGATGGCCACAATGGTGCGGATAAATTCCATAGTATGGTTATGTCTGTCCAACCAGCGTTCAATTTTATTTCTTTTGTTTTCCATAGGCAGAAATTTACATACAGGGTATCTATGAAAATTCTGCCAATTTATGGACTTGTCTTCATTATAAAAAATAAACCGGAGGTATTACCTCCGGTTTATATTAGCTGAAAACTCTGCAGGGACGTATGCTATAAATGAGAAGAAAAAGAGCACAGTTTCAGCTGTTAAATCCAATCAACTTTCACATTTGAGGAGGAGTGAAATGAAGATTTATTGGATGGGAAAATTTAAAGGGTTAAAGAAAACGATACCAATTTAGGACTAATAAACTGAAGCATTAGCTTTCCTTATACTGAAAATTTCTTCTAAAAAGACAAACCGGAGAATGAGATTTCTCCGGCTTGTCTGATACTCCACTAACAAAGTTAGTCCCAGATATGCTGTACCAACAGGGTTAGCTTAGTACGGAGCTCTACACCCTATCACTTAAACCGTTGGAGGAGTTATAAGAGACTTAAAGGGCATACTAAAAATATAAGGTTTATAAAAAACAAGGGTGTAGGCAAAATGCTGATTCTTTTGTAGGGTAAATCCTACAGGAATTGTGAAAAGTTTACTCCGTAATTTTGACTAATTTAAGAATTGTATTTTTTATTTTGTTCCAATTCTCTGGATGGCGAAATTCAATGCCTAACTCTTTACACGTTAAAGGAATCACCCAACACTGGGTTGGCATCCCAAATCTGGCATCAAAATGCATATACTCATATTTCCGGCCCTTAATTCCGAAAAAGCTTATGGTCATAATAGGTTGATAGTTACTCCAAAGTCTTTGCCTGATTCCTTCTTTTGGATTCACAAAATTAACTGAATTTAACGGATAGTCTCTAAACCTGAATAACACATCTTTTCCGTTACTACTTTCATCAATTTCAAATTGCCTGGGAATGGTGATTTTTAGCTGGAGATGGGGATGAGGATAAGTTTTCCATTCTTTGGGTATAAATTTGGATAAAGACTTTGGGAAATTAGAATTACAAACCATTTATAAACATATACATAGAAAAGTATTCAATTTTATTTTCAGAAGACTTGTACTTCTTAATTCCAAAGGTATTGTAAATTTAGGGCTGTTTATTCGGAGAAAATTTGTGAAAAAGAACTATAATTGGACAATGGTATTTTTTCTCACTATTATTCCCCTTTTGGGGCTGGTGGGAACTATTTTATACTCCTATTTTAACGGGGTAATCTGGCAGGAGCCCTTCATGATGATTATGGGCTGGTGGTTGGCCGGGATGGGCATTACATTCGGATATCACCGACTCTTTGCACACCGCAGCTTTAAAGTGCATCCCATCATTCAATTTATTGCTATGCTTTGTGGATCAGCAGCCCTGCAAAACACCATCCTCAAATGGAGTTCAGATCACCGTATTCACCATAACAAATTAGATACGGATGAGGATCCTTACTCCATCACTAGAGGGTTTTTCCATGCTCATATCGGGTGGATATTTCAGGCTGAGCCGACACAAATCAAGGGAGTTCATGACCTTGAGAAAAATCCTATTGTTATGTTTCAACATAAATATTACTGGCCCATTGCCATAGGATTATCCTTTCTGCTCCCGACAGCAATCGGTGCCTATTTTGGCAGACCCCTTGGCGGATTACTTTGGGGTGGATTCCTTAGAGTGACCCTGGTGCATCATTTTACCTTCTTTATAAATTCCCTTTGTCATTTTGCAGGCAAACGCCCCTTTGAACCGGAAAGCACCGCCCGGGATTCATGGTGGGTAGCTTTTTTCACTTTTGGAGAAGGCTTTCACAATTTCCATCATAAATTTCAATGGGATTACCGCAATGGAATCCGCTGGTATGATTTTGACCCCGGCAAATGGATGATTAAATTTCTCTCATGGTTTGGACTTACTACAGATTTACGCCAGGTTGAAGAGTATATTATTTTAAAAGCACGATTCCAGGGATTAAAGGAATCTCTTCAATCTCAATACCATGAATTACCGGAAAAATTCGCTGACCTGTATAATGAAAAAATTCAGGATGCTCAAGAAAAATCTAAAAAGATATATGATTCATGGCAAGCGTTGGAAAAGGAATTTTCCATGTTGAAGTTAGAAGGGTTTAAGGATAAATTTCAAAAAGGAGCATTACAGCAGAAACGAAAAATGCTTCGTCTGGAATATGCCTCTATTCTCAATTCCCTCACTGTTCTATTAGTAAGCATTCGCAGCGGGAGTTATATTCAGGGTTAGGAAATGACAGACTGTGGTTGGTCCGTTGATTTAAAAATCAATTCCAAGATGCAGCCTCTGCATAAAATATAGTCCCTCTTCTTCCATTCTAATTTAAAATAGTGGTCCCAACCGGAATTGTTTTACTTCAATTTCGAAATTTCATTCCAAGAAGGTACAAATATTTCCTGTAGAGGAGTCTAAATTTGTACTAAAAATATTCCCAATTAAACACAGAAACCTCGTCGTTAAACGAGGTTTCTTGAGGAGTGACTCCGGTGCGATTCGAACGCACGACCAATGGCTTAAAAGGCTTGTTGTTCCTCCTCTAATACTGTCATAATATGTACGAATAATGTACTATTTAATCCAAAAATTACAGATAATTCCATTCAAGGAAATTCCGATTCATCAATAAACAAGACTTGGAAAGATCTGTAATTATGTATGACCTCATTTAAGAAAATATAAACCATTATTCTATAAACATACCTTGCAATTTCTGGTTTCGATTCTGTTTAATGACTTGGCTTGCAACAGAGCTGAATCATGATCAGTAAATGGCCCATGCCAAATACCATTTTTATCCCCATGGATGGTTCTGTTATGACCTTGCCCATAATTGCAGTAGGAGCAATTTCCCATATGGACCATTGCTTTATCGGCTGCCTGCCAGTTTTCATATATATAATAACTCAATTGATTTCTCCTTATATTTGGGTTAATTGTTGAATGTAGGCATCTGTTTCAAAGTAATTATTATATGTATCTTTTACCAAAATGTAATCCTCACTTTTTACAAAGTAAGTAATTTCTGGTGAATAAATCCCCTTTTCAATCCCTCGGAAACTTCTAATAAAATCAGATATGATATTGTAATTACCAGATTCCTTATAATATTCTCTATCCATATTATTCGTTGCAGTGTATAGTTTAACCCTGGATGAGATTTCATGATAAAACTGATCCATCAATTTATCCTGATACCACTCTTCTTCATACCCCAGAAATTGATCAAAACGAATATCCTCATTAATATATGCACCGAATAATCCCAGACACCCGCCAGGTTCTAAAACATACCCCTGAACAGGACTATTTCCATCATACATTTCAATTGCCAGCCAGCATACATCATTACCAGGAACATAAAACCCGGTTGCTGCAAATACCTTCCCTGGTTCCAGCGTGAATGATGGAATTATATAATTTATATCTGCAATTAACACCGGATCCTCATAAACTGCGGTTGTCTTCTTCACTTGATAGTAATTATCCACAATCTGAAATTGATAAATGTTTCTCCAGTATTGATCAAGACCATAGTCACTGATCACATCAATTGAGAATATGTTTTTTACCGTTGACAATATAACCACAATTACAAAGATACCAAACCAGATCATTTTCCTCATCATTGCGATTATAGTTTGAATAAATTCTTTCATTATGCTTCTCCCCATATTTTATTATTTGAAGTTTGATTGGTTTTTTTGCTACTTGAAGTACGGCACTCCTTAAAAGTAGATATTATCTCCTGATGCTTCTTTTCAGCTTTTATTTCCTTTTCTGCTTTAAAACGATCATACCAATATGCCAGGCTTATAATTAACATATTGATTATCAACACACCAACTCCCAGAATAATTGACAGCAAAATCGCTGACATCCATGCTTTCCAATGGTATTTATGGTATTTCCAAAATAGATTCATGCTCTCTCCTTTCATTAAGCTGCAATTTTATCAATCATGGAATACTTATTTCCCCATTCTGAGAATCCCTGAAACGGCTCCAAGTCTTCCAACCTGAATTTCAACCTGTCTAATCCTTTTAATTCCTGCTTTGAAACTTCAACTATGGGAAGTCCTATCTTTTTCAATTCACTCTTTTTGATGTGGAATCCATGGGTTGGATAACCCTTAGTCATTCCCTCGCATATTCCCCAGGCTAAATTGATATCAATCCCCATAATATCAGTTAATATCCTCACACCATACATGGAAGCCAGGTCTGATGCCCGGTGATAATTTCCAAGGGTATTGGGGTCTATTTTATTCAATATTGGATGGATCATGGATTCAATCATTCCTTTTGATAGTTTAATAGAATCTGAAGCGTTCAAATCAGTCTGCTTAAGGATCATTCGAACCGATTTATCCATTGCTTTTATACCATAATCAATAATGGCATGACAGCAGGCATCAATATTCTCCATAGAGTGATAATTATACCCCTTCTCTGCATCATAATAGGGTGCCTGGGTGTCCATGGGACCAAGAAATCCAAAAGAACCAAGATGAATCTCATCAAAGGATAATGCCAATAAGGAAGATGAACTGTAGGCAAATGAAGGTATCATTCCTATTATCTTTTGAGCAATTCCATTCAAATAATATGCTAATTCGAACGCACAGGCAGGTGATCCGCCATTACTGCAAAGAACAAGATACAAAGTATCAATATCCTTAACATTTTGTTTCTCAAAATCCAGGTGTAACTGTTTTAATGAAACTACATTTATATCTTGGTAAAGAACATAAACATAATTTCTGGTTTGATTTGATTTTGCTGTTTTACGCATAATATTTCCTTTCTGATTAATTAAAAGTGAATGATTGAAGTATTATAAATTTGGTAATCAGCTGCTTCGCAGAATGTGAACCGCCGCCCCCACTGATTAATCCCAACAATGTCAAAAAGCTGCCAGAACTGGACGGAGTTCTGGGAAATAGTTCGAAACTATTAAATATATTAATATGTAAAAAAGCAAGCCTCGGGATAGACTTCTCCCAAGGCTTTTAAATAAAGTATTTTAAAAGTTAAATATTTATGATTTAAATGGTTTTTTGGGAAAGAGTTATTTGTATGTTAGTAATTGTGTAGACCAACCACTTTTGTAATTTACGGATATTTTAGCATATAATACAAGAATATAATGCTAATGTATTATTTTTACTATATTATTTAAATCATTTTTACTCAGAGGAGTTTTATATAATTCATTAACTTGCCACAAGCCACTACCCACAATCTTTTCTTTGGGTGAATATTGGCCCAACCAACTAACCGAAGGGAAACATTCATTACATAACGATACCGTTGAAATAAGTAAAGATTCAATTCTCAATCTCTCCTCCTTGCTTCTAACCTGAAATACCGAGAAAGTGAAATTATCTTGAATAATTTTACTAACAATCATTTCAATTTCCTGCTGATGATTGAGGTTTATCCGTGATTGGTATTTCTCTTTTGCAGCCCTTTTTGTTAAATCTATTTCCCAGTCTGCAAGAAATGGATCACCGCTTTTGGAAAGGTAGGCTCTGCCAATATTTTTCCTGAAAATACTTCTATCTTTGTTTTCTCTGATGAAATGCTGTTTTAATCTGGACTGCAATTGACCAACACCGGTATGTGTACCAATTCTGACGATTCTATTGCTGCCATGACCTTCTTCACCTTTCTCAAATAGAAGGTAAATCCCATTTTGAGGGATGTCCTTTGGATTGAAAGGAAACTCGTAGCGATCTAATTCAATGATGAGTTCATGTAATTCACTACATTCTTGACTCATGATATAAGCTTCATTTTTCTATTTAGTTAATTTCAAATTATTCCTCTGATTAATAGGAATTATAAACGATTATTCAACCATTTTCCTTTATGTGTCCCATAATTATCTTTGAATGGCTTATAAGGGGTAGTTGCAACTGGCGTAGGTTTACTATGAATTGCTCTTCTATAATTTTGAGTAAGTAAATCAATGTCATTTTTACTATCTATGAGAGAATTTAAAATACCATATTGAAACCATATTTGATAAACAGGTATCCCACTTATTTTATCCTTCATACTCAAATCATAGGCTGGAATTAAATCAGTGTGTTTAATCCAGCCGAACAATGCTGATAAAATCAAGATATTAGTTGATGGCTTTATCCAATTATTCGATTCAACTTGATTGTATAATTTGGAGTACTTTCCTTTATAGAGTTGCCATGCTGGAAGAGTGTTATTCCAGCTTAAATTGATACCTGAATTTGTTATTATATTTTGTCGTTGATCGAATAAACTATCATTATAGGAAAGGTTACTTATATTACTTTTCCCACCAGAAAAATTAACCAATTTAGACCCGCTGCAATTAATTAAGTATCTACCTGTCATTATTATTCCTGAATAAATTATTAAACTTTATACTGTTAAAGATGTAAATTCCCTGTGAACAAAGCGGGTAAATCCTGTAGTGTGCCTTGGGTGCTGCCTTCCATAGGTTGGCTATGAGCCCAGGGATGATCGACATTATGGGGACCGCTTTTTTCATTACTTTAAATATACAGTCTCATAATTGATTTTGTGTTTATAACACTGATACCATGACTCGTCACGTGTCATGTGTTTCCTGAATATCCCCCAGCAAAACAAATCCACTGCCTGGAGCCCCGCATGTTCTTTTGAATCTTTGTGATAGGGATAGAAAACACAATTCAGTGGCAAATGAGCTATCAATTGATTTTCAAGATATAAATTAAAATCCTCTATATCCTTTTTATTCTTCATTTTATCTACCACTAATGTTAAGGTTGGAATATCCTTTGGGAATGTTATCTGTTCTATTAATACACGAGATAAATAATTGTATAGTTTCTTTTTCCCTGTCTTGTTCTGAAGCTCTATATTGACCCGTGGTTTATTCAAGATCACCGAGTAAATAGCCCAATCGGTTTCCTTTATTTGTTTTAAGAAATATTGTTTTATAAATAAAGTTGTATTTACACCCTTTAGTTCTTCGGCACTAGCACTCATTTTATTTCGAAGTGTTCTTTTTACTGCTTTTTGAACTGCCCTATCACAATGCCTAGTTTTACAAACCAATACCGTAATTACAAAATACTTCGATGTACCCTGTTTATTAAAATCAAATCCCAAATCACCAGATTCATCTAAATAAACAATCATATCTCATGCTACTTTTTAATTATTTCTTGTCTTAAATCCCTGACAATCTGGATGCTCTCTTTTGTTAACTTATAATACCTTTTCTGCTTTTCCTCTTCTAATATATCTTCATTTAGTAATTCATCCCAATATACTATAAACGAATTTATCCTATTCTGGAGGGCATCATCTTCCATTAGAAGATATGACTTGGATGCAAGAGCATAAAACTCAAATGGATTATTATCTAATTTCTGTTTATTTGATAACCCTATTGAAACCAGAGCTTCAGATAGTTCTGAAAATACTTTCAACCTTTGTTCTCGTAACCATTTATTATATTCCTGTTTTTCAACTACTTTTCGATACCATACAATATCCAATATTTTAATTATTATGGCACCTAAACTAGCCGCTGTAAAAAGTGAAATCCAGTTTTCCATATCAATTAATGACTACTTGCTTTTCTTCCACCATCTCAAACTCCAACTTCGGCAACCCAGCCACTATATCAACGGTCTGTACACTCACATTGATGATGCTGATGAGTAAATCCAGAATGTAGCGGGGATTACCCACTTCCTTTGACCAGTCATTGGGGTCATTCTTGATGCCGGATTTCTTATCCATCTTCACCTGGTAGCGTTCCAAAATCCAGTCAATGGCGGACTTGCCATTTACCACATATTCATAGGCTTTATCGGGGATGTTAGAAACGGTAATCCGGCTGTTATAAATGATGGTGTCGGTCTGACCTTTTTGGGGGTAACGCATCTTTTCAACGGTGTAGAAATCACTTTCATCACCTTCCACTATTACATCCGGGTGGGGCATAACATCCTCATAATCAATATGCAAGCCGGCTAACTTGATACCTGCCCTGCTGAATGCCTGAAAGTCATTAACATCATCCACCAAGGGGATGCGGGGCAGCATTTTCTTTAAATCATTGCTGAAAGTTTTACGGTACTCTGGACTATGCAATATGCCATAAACATAGTAAAATATATCTTCTTTAGTTACTCGGTTGTTGTACAGGGATCGAGCCCGTTCTAATATGAAATCAGATACCCCGCCTCTCTGGATATACTCAGACTCAGCGGTGGCATCAGGCAAATACTAAATAACAGGGACAGAAAGAAACCAGGACCATTTTCCCTTGGTTATTATGGTGCATACAACCGGGTAAAGTACATCATGGAGAAGGCTGGCATTAAAAATGGTGCCATTCATACCCTGCGTAAAACTGCAGGAGCAATTCATTACAAGGCAAACCGGGATATTTTTGCTACCAGTAAATTCCTGGGGCATTCCTCCGTAAAAGTGACTGAATCGCATTATGTAGGGCTGATTCAATCATTAAAATCTGAATAAGCCATTAAATTCGATGAAGCGATTTCAGGCTATTTCAATCAGAGTTAAATTGGAAATTCTACCCCAATTCAACGCTGAAAAATGTACTAAATATGTACTATTTGTACTAAAAATGTACTATAAATGCCCTTTCCCATACTTTTTAATACCTGCACATTAAAACAAAGAAACCTCGTTGCTAAACGAGGCTTCTGATGGTGTGACTCCGGTGCGATTCGAACGCACGACCAATGGCTTAAAAGGCCACTGCTCTACCGGCTGAGCTACGGAGTCATATTTTTTGTGCGCCATCAGGGGCTCGAACCCCGGACCAATGGATTAAGAGTCCACTGCTCTACCAACTGAGCTAATGGCGCAGGGTTAAAACACCACAAACCTGTTAAATCAGGTTCGTTCAGAGCCTGAAAATTTATAGGCTTTGTGTTTTTTTTACCAATAAAAGAATACTATTTCTCTAAATTATTTTCCCCTATATCTGTAAATTAACCCTTCTGCTTTTTCTCATATTGGGGGCGCTTTGGTTTCGACGGGTTTATTCGCTCTCTCAGCTGCATGTGGAGGATTTCTGGTTACCTCCTAAATCATCCGGGAAAACCCTTAAATG
Source organism: uncultured bacterium (assembly GCA_964551815.1). GTDB lineage: Bacteria > Fidelibacterota > Marinisomatia > SCGC-AAA003-L08 > D37C17 > D37C17. The sequence goes on along the minus strand of CAZKEL010000004.1, from coordinate 20,945 downwards.
CCGATTACGGCTACGCTGCTGCCGCTTAATTAACGGCAGCTGTCTCTTAATCTGCGCGTTCGCCGCCGGTTAAAGAGATATCATTTCTTGCGGACTGCTCCATTGCCGGGTCTGACGGTAGCGGCTAAGATTCCTTCGGGAAACAGACTGGTTCAATGGGACTTCGGTTGATAACGAACATTGAATAAGACTTAGAGTTCAGCCTAAACATGTAGACGCTGATTGTACGATTTATTCGGACGGGAGTTCGATTCTCCCCGCCTCCACTATAATTCTAACCAACAAATGACCATTAACAATTGACCAACGACCATTGACCCATCTACACCAATGCTATTTATCCATCGTAACTTTAGGGTAGTTGGACGATGGGCAAGCAAATGACCATTGACTAATGACCAATGACCAGGTAAACACAACCCGCCTGTAACAAAACCTTACAACTTAGCTTTACTTTTTCCTCCCCCTGAATGGTAACTTTTTTCTCTGTTTATCAATAATTTATTTTAAGAGGACTTATTATGTTAGCTAAATATTCAAAATTGACAGTTGTTGCACTTTTATTTAACCTGCTTAGCGCTCAGGTAAATGTTGGTGGAAATCCAAAATCTTTACAGGTAAATCTCACTAATTCCCTGCCGGTAATTACTATGCCTGCAGTGGACAAAGAAGCTTTATTAACGGAAGACGAAATCGAAATGGCGAAGGATGTCCCCTACCGCTTTGGTACCCCTTTTGAAGTAGAGTATAATCTGAATAATTCTGGAGTGTGGGAAAATCTGGACGATGGCAGACTGTGGCGGCTCAGCATAAAAAGTGAAGACGCCTACTCTATAAACCTCCTGTATGACCGATATATTTTACCTGAAGGGTCTGAGCTCTTTGTGTATGATGAGAACAGGGAGACGGTATTAGGAGCTTTCACCCATGCAAATAATAAACCTCATGAAACATTTTCTACATCTCCCACCAAAGGAGAGGTTACCATTCTTGAATATTATGAGCCTTATGATGCAGATTTCCCGGGAGAATTACAAATCAACAGAGTGGTGCACGCTTATCGGGATATCTTTTTCAATGACAGCAGAGATTATGGAGACTCAGGCTCCTGCAATAATAATGTGAATTGCCCTGAATTTGCCGACTGGGCTGATGAAGTCCGTTCTGTAGCCATGATTCTTTCCAGTGGTGGATGGAGACTCTGCACAGGCTCATTGGTGAATAATGTACGGCAGGACCTGACGCCCTATTTCCTCACTGCAAACCATTGTCTCGGTGGAGAGTCAAGCTGGATATTCATGTTTAATTATGAAAGTTCCGGCTGCTCAAACCAGGACGGCCCCACCTATCAGACAGTTTCAGGCTCTACCTTATTGACCAGCTCCTCCACTTCAGACTTTGCTCTGCTAAGATTGGACGAAACACCTCCTGATTCCTATGAAGTTCACTATGCAGGTTGGGATGCCAGCGGTAGTACCCCTGCAACTCCTGTGGGTATTCATCATCCTTCAGGGGATATTAAGAAAATTTCTTTCGATTATGATAATGCCTCAAACTCAGGAAATTACTGGGATGTGGACAGCTGGAATGACGGCACCACAGAGCCTGGCTCTTCCGGTTCTCCTCTTTTTGATGGCAACAGCCACCGTATTGTAGGTCAGCTTTATGGAGGTGTCGCTTCCTGTACAAATTGGGGTTATGACACTTATGGAAAAGTGAGTACATCCTGGAATCTTGGAATGAATAATTATCTTGATCCTGATAATACCGGAATTTCTGTTCTGGATGGAATGGATGCCATTGATCTTCCTGATCCTGAACTATCTTATACTGGTTCAAACTTCAGTTTTGAATTGGGAAGTGATGACTCTGAAAGCGACAGCTTTACTATTTCCAACATCGGTGAAGTGGATTCAGAACTCAACTATACCATTAATTCATCCCCTTTTGAAAATGCAGGCGGCGGACCCGATGGTGGGGGATATTTCTGGGCGGATTCTGATTCAGATGGAGATGTGAATTATAACTGGATTGATATATCCGGAGATAATTCTGCCGTATCCTTTGCCCATAATGATGAATCAGTTGGACCCTTTCCTATTGGGTTTGATTTTCCCTTTTATGGAGAAAGTCATCAAGAATTACATATCAATCCAAATGGTTGGGTTGGTTTTGGAGTGAGCGGCAGCGAGTGGGAAAATACTGAAATTCCTTCCTCCTCTGTTTCAGGTCCGGCAATTTTTGCTTTATGGGATGATCTTAATCCGGAAAATGACAACTGCAATCAGTACTGCTCAGGAAATGTGTACTATCATTCCAACTCAGACCGGATGGTCATCTGGTTCAATGAAGTTGCCCACTGGTGGACTAATTTTGAAAACAGTTTCTATGATTTTCAGATTGTACTTCATTCAACGGGAAAAGTTGACCTGAACTACCGCAGCATCACAGGAACCTATAATGCTTCTGTGGGTATTCAGGGTGATTCAAATACTGGTTCTCAGGTGATATTTAATTCCAATGATTTGGCTGATAATTTAGGAATGGCCTTTAAAGGAGCACCGGACTGGTTGACCGTTTCTCCAACACAGGGCACTTTGTTAGACGGTGAAAGTCAAGCTGTTTCCGTGTCAGCCAACAGCAGCGGATTATCTGATGGAAATTATGCTGCTTATGTGAGAGTAGTTTCTTCCGGTGGTTCCGCATCCTTCCCTGTCTCTCTTGAAGTTGGTGGTGGTGGTTCTGATATTGTATTAGGTGATGTGAATATGGATGGACTGATAAATGTACAGGACATTATCCTCATTGTGAATATTGCCCTGGAGGTACTTGACCCAACCCCTGACCAATCTGAAGCCGCAGATTTGAATGAAGACGGCATTATTAATATCCTGGATATTATTGATCTGGTAAATATGATTTTAGGCAGCAGATCAGATAATGCAGAAAGAGCAGAATTATTGGATACAGGAAAAAGTCTGAATATAGAAGCTGACGGGTATATTGGAGCGGTGAAACTATCCCTGAACCATGGCAATGATTTCAACTTTTCTTTAACGGATAACGCTTTAGTTGCAGAGTACAATACCGTTGGAAATACCACTAACATCATTATTGTGGCACCTGAATCAGATGAACTGCTTTATTATACTGGTGACTTTGAATTAATGGAAGTAAAAGCAGCAAATTCATCTGGGTTTATCCCCATTACATTGCCTGGTAAAACCAGACTCTCGTCTGTGTATCCAAATCCATTTAACCCGGTGACTACGGTAGGATACAGCGTTGGAAAAGTGGAAAATGTAAATGTGAGTATCTACAATATAAACGGTCAGTTAATTGAAACTTTAGTTTCAGGGGTTCAAGACCGTGGTGCATATACGGTAACCTGGGATGCCTCGAATCAATCCAGCGGAATGTACTTTCTCAAATTAGAAACCGGTAGTGAGGTTCAGAACAGAAAATTGATGTTGGTGAAGTAATTTTTTTACCTGTGCCATGGTTTAACACTGTGGCACAGGTCTTTTTTAAGCTTCCTTTTTAATTTCGTTCCAAATACCGTCCATTTCTTCCAGAGAAGAATCTGAGAAGTCTTTTCCTCTCTTTTTTAATTCCTTTTCTACTTTGGCAAATCGTAATTCAAATTTTGATATAGTCATGCGTAAGGCATCTTCGGGACTAATATCTAAAAAGCGGCTGAGATTAACTAATGAAAATAGAACATCCCCCATTTCATCTTTAATCTTTTCGGGGTCTTTTTTCTGGATTTCAACCTGTAATTCTTTTAATTCTTCTTCTACTTTTTCCCAGACTGGTTCTATCTCTTTCCAGTCGAACCCTACATTGGCTGCCTTTTCCTGTATGCGTCTGGCACGGGTTAAAGCAGGCAAATTCTTCGGGACTCCATCCAACAGGTTCTTTCGGCTTTTTTCTTTTTGTTTGGCTTTTTCCCAAGACAGGTTCATATCACCATTTTCGTCATAGTCCGGATCAAAAACATGAGGGTGGCGGCGAATTAATTTTTCTGAAATATGTTTTAATGAGTCTGCCATTTCAAACTTACCATTCTCACGGGCAAGTTCTGCCTGAAAAAGAATATGCAAAGTCAAATCACCTAATTCTTCTTTAAGGGTATGTGTGTCCCCCTCCTCAATGGCCTCAATAATTTCATAGGTTTCTTCCAGCAAATATGGCACAAGGGATTCAGCAGTTTGCTCTCTGTCCCAGGGGCAGCCTTCAGGAGCACGAAGTCTGCGTAGAACTTCCAGAAGTTCTATGAAATTTTCAGCAGTATCTTTGTTATTGTGCTGAGTCAAACTTTGTTTCAATCTTCACTTTACTAATACGGTTATTTTCCACTGACTGTACCGTAAATTTCATATTATTATGATCTAATGACGCTCCCGCTTCAGGAATTTCAGTTAATATTTCCAAGATAAATCCTGCCAGAGTATCGTAATCCCTCTCCTCGGGAAATTCCACATCAATCTCTTCTTCTAAGTCATAAATAGTAGTGGAACCATCCACAATAAAACTTCCGTCGGACTGTGTAAGTACATCTGACTCTTCCTTATCGTAGGGATCTCTGATTTCGCCCATCACTTCCTCCACTACATCCTCCAGCGTGACTAGCCCTTCAGTACCACCCCATTCATCAACCACTATGGCAATATTGGTTTTTTTGTTCTTGAAATCTTCTAATAGATCATCAATAGGTTTAGTTTCGGGAACGAAAAAAGGGGTGCGTCCCAATGCCTGTAGGTTTACATTGGGCCTGGAACCTGTCAGGTATGGAATGATATCCTTGGCATATAATATTCCCTTTATATTATCAATATTCTCTTTATAGAGGGGAATTTTTGAAAATTGTTTTTCACCGATGATATCCATGGCAGCATCAATACTGTCACTGGTTTTTAGAGAGATTATGTCAACTCTGGGGGTGAGTATTTCGCCTACCGTTTTATCCTTAAAGTCAAAAATGGATTGAATCATATCAGACTCTTCTTCTTGCAGTGTCCCTTCCTCTTCTCCAACTTCTGCCAGTATTTTTAATTCTTCTTCAGAATCGAATATTTTCTCCTTACTTACAGGCAGGATTTTGATAACAACGTGGGTAATCGCATTGAACCCCTGGGCGATGGGATATAGCACCATCATCATGATTCTGAGAGGATTATATACTTTGGCTGCAAATTTTTCTGATCTGCCAATGGCAGACATTTTCGGCAGGATTTCTCCAAAAATTAAAACAATAATGGATACCAAAAGGACTTCAATTAAAATGAGAATGGAGATATCCCAATTATATTTTTGAGCTATGGTGGTTGTGATAAATGCTGCCAGAGATGCCATGGCTACATTAACAATGGTATTCCCCGTAAGAAGGGAAACTAATAACCGCTGTGGATCATTCAGGATGGATTTTACCTGTTCAGGAATTTCTTTCCTATGCTGCCGGAGATGGAAATAGGCCGTTTCTGTACCAGAAAAAAATCCGGACAGTATCAATAATAAAATAAATAGAATACTAAATTCTAAAATCAAACCTTAATAGTCCTCCTTAATAAAGAAAGATTTTGGGGAATAATTAAATTTTCCATTTTCAAACGACTAAATTCAGGTATTTATCTTCCAGGCGGGTCATTTCTGATTTGTCTTCCGGAGTCTGGTCATCTATTCCCATAATATGCAAAACACCGTGAATGATGATGCGTTTCAACTCATCCATAAATTCAGCCTTATAAGTAGAAGCATTTTCAGTAACCCTTTCCAGGCTTATATAAATTTCACCTTCTACTGGCTCTCCTTCATTTTCCAAATTAAAGGAGATAACATCTGTGTAAGCATCCTGTTGAAAATATTCTTTTTTTAGGTGTCTTAAATTATCGTCGGTGGAATAAATAATTGCTATTGAACCGGATTTATGTCCAAAATCGGTACCAATGGAATTACAGATGGAGGAAAGCCAATTGCTATCGGGATTGGGGTCCTCTACAGCGTCAGAATCTGTGGTGACGGTTATCATATATTCTGGACGGTCTTTAAAATTTCCCTGGCAATAATAATTCGCTGGACTTCACTGGTTCCTTCTCCAATTTCTAATATTTTTGCATCTCGGAAGAAGCGTTCTACATCATATTCCTTTATATAACCGTATCCGCCTAATACCTGAATGGCTTCAGTGGTAACTTTCATGGCGGTTTCGCTGGAAAAGAGTTTAGCCATGGCAGCTTCTCTGATGACGGGAAGTCCCTGATCTTTTTTCCAGGCGGCATAATAGACCAAGTGGCGGGCAGCTTCAATTTGGGTTGCCATGTCTGATAATTTAAAGGATATCCCCTGAAAGGCATTGATTGGCTTTCCAAAGGCTTCCCTTTCCTGAGAATATTCCAATGCTCTCAGGTAGCCTCCCTGAGCGGTTCCAAGTCCAAGAGCACCAATAGTAATTCGCCCGCCCGTTAATGTTTTCAAAAACTGCTTAAATCCTTTGGAGGGGTTCCCTAATACTGCAGATTTTGGAACTCGCATATCTTTAAAAAATACAGAGCGTGTATCAGAGCCGCACCAGCCCATTTTCTTTTCCGGTGGATTAACAGACATGCCTTCAGTGTCAGCATCAATGACAAAAGCACTGATCCCTTTTTCTTTCCCGTTCTCAACCATTACTGCAGTAAAAATCATTACCGATGCCACCCCTGCATTTGTACAGAATGCCTTTTCTCCGTTGACAATATACTCATCACCTTCTAATACGGCTCTGGTCTGAGTATTTCCTGCATCACTACCGGCGTTAGGCTCGGTAAGACCAAATGCACCAATTTGTTTCCCTGATGCCAGCCCCGGAAGATACTTCTCCTTTTGCTCCTCCGTACCAAATAAGGCTATTGGTGCAGTTCCCAGACTGGTATGGGCCATCATAGTTGCCCCTGTTGAGGGACAAACCTTTCCCAATTCCTCAATAGCAATAACCAGTGCAAGGGTATCCATTCCCGTTCCACCGTATTTTTCTTCCCAGGGGATACCCATGAGTCCCAACTCTGCCATTTTTTCAACGGATTCATGAGGGAAGCCTCCTGATTCATCTAGTTCTTGGGCAAGGGGTTTAACTTCATTGCGGGCAAAATCCCGCACCATATCTCGGAGCATTATATGCTCTTCTGTAAAATATAAATTTTCCATAATTAGTGATTAATTGAAGGGGTAAATTTAAGATAGAAGAAGGAAAACTTGTCATTAGACATTTGTTTTTGGAATAGAGCGAGAGTGGCAGGGATACAGGATAAAGGAGAGAGGTGAAGGGCTTGCACCTCGTAATGAGCAAAGCGAATGTAGAGGTGAGAAAGGAGTAGGGAGAAAGAATTCAGCCAACTTTGGGCTAAAAGCAAAGAGCAAACCAACTACAACTCATCACCACTTCATCACTGCAGAGGCCCAGCTGAATCCGGAACCAAAAGAAGCAAAAACCAATAAATCACCCTGAGATATTCTGCCTTCTTCAACCGCTTCACCTAATGCAATGGGAATCGTCCCTGCTGTAGTATTTCCGTATTTGTGGATGTTGGACATAACCTGATCATTTTGAAGTCCCATTTTTTTCTGAATCATTTGGGTGATGCGCAGATTTGCCTGATGAGGAATCAGTAAGTGAATGTCCTCTTTGGTTAAATTATTTGCCTCCAAAGCTTCTTTTATGACTTCCGGGAAACGAGTAACAGCATGACGAAACACCTCTTTGCCATTCATCTTTAAATACTGCTTCCCTTCTTCTAATTCATTTCCGGTGATACGGGGATGCCCAGTTTTAGAGGCAGGTGCTTCCAGCCATAATTCTTTCACATATCTGCCATCAGTGTGAAGATGAGAAGATAAAATACCCCTGTCTTCTTCCGTTGCTGAAAGGATGGCTGCACCGGCCCCATCACCAAAAATAACTGCTGTATCTCTCCCCTCGGTGGTTAAGTCCATGGCTGTGGACTGTACCTCTGCTCCAATGAGCAAAATATGCCTGAACGCTCCCGTGCGTATATATTGTTCTGCAACAGAAAGTCCATAGACAAACCCTGAACATTGTACCCGTACATCCAATGCTCCTATTTCACCAAAGCCCATTTTTTCCTGTAGGAGGCATCCTGAACCGGGAGCATAGTAATCAGGGGTTGAGGTTGCAAATATAATGAAGTCAATGTCTTTTACTGTTAATCCCGCTGCCTGCAATGCCTGCTCAGTGGCAGGAATTGCCAAATCAGAGGGGCCCACCCCTGGCTCAACATAACGGCGTTCCTGAATTCCCGTTCGCTCTATTATCCATTCATTAGAGGTGTCCATGTAGTTGCAGAGTTCAGCATTGGTAACCACCCTTGGCGGCAGATAATAGCCTGTCCCTGAAATATATGGATTTGGCATCTTGTTCTCACTTCCCTTTATTAGGTTTTCTTTAATTTACTTTGGGTTTCCCACTGAAACGGCGAGTGGACTTTTAAAACTAACCATCAGATAACTTAATATCCTTCAATTCCAGTTGAACGGTTTTCTTTCCATTCCATTCATTTTCACCAATGACATAAGCAATATCAATAGGTGCATTCAAAATCAATTTTTCATAATGTTCTGCCATATTAAACCCTATGGACTCAAAGGGTGTTTTATTCTGCTTCACCGAAAATTTTAAGGTATTATGATCTCTCCCCAAGAGCTGGGGGATGCCGTCAACTTTTATATTTTTTGTGGTAAATATTGGCCTCATATTTCCGGGTCCATAAGGTTCCATAGAATGAAGGAATTTTAACATACGATGATCTAATTCTTCCAGGTTCAGCTCAGAATCAACCATGATAGAAGGGGTAAGCTCATCGGTTGATATCTGCTCTTCTGCCACTTGCAGAAAAGCTGTTTTAAATTTCTCATAGTTATTTTTTTGTAGGGAAAGCCCCGCTGCAATGGGATGTCCGCCAAAACCGGTTAAACAGGGAGCACATTCTTTCAGGGCATCCACCATATCGAAACCATAAATGCTGCGGCAAGAGCCCTTTCCTTCATTTTCTTCAAAAGAAATAATTATGGCAGGCCTGGCAAAGGTCTCCTTTATTCTTGATGCCACAATTCCGATAACCCCGGGATGCCAGTCCTCAGACCCCAGGATGATGGCTTTTTCTTTTTCAAGATTACAGTTGGTTTTTACCTGATAAAGCGCTTCCTCAGTAATTTTATGGGTGATGTCTTTCCGCCGATTATTTTCGTCTTCCAACTCCCGGGCAATATCCATAGCCAATACAGGATTTTTAGTGGTGAGTAATTTTACCGCCCGGGAGGCGTCCCCCAGTCTTCCGGCAGCATTGATTTTTGGTGCCATCCAAAAAACAAGTCTGCCTACAGTAAGTTCTTTTTTCCACAGTCCCCCTGTTTTCAAAAGAGCCGTAACGCCGGGATTTGTCTGCTTCTGCATTTGCCTGATCCCGTAATGGACAATAATACGGTTTTCGTCTTTAATGGGGACCAGATCAGCAGCTATGCCCAGGGTTATTAAATCAGAATGCTTCCAGGCAAGGGCTTGGTCATACCCTCCTTTAACACACAATGCCAATGCCAGCTTGAAGGCTACTCCTGCACCACATAATCCCTTAAAGGGATAATTGCAATCTTGCCGGTTTGGGTTAATCACCGCAGCTGCTGCAGGAAGTGTTGCTTCAGGTTTATGGTGGTCTGAAATTATCACCTCAATACCCAGACTATTGGCAAAATCCACTTGTTCAAAGGCATTGATACCGCAATCACAGGTAATGAGTATATCTGCCCCGATTAATTTGGCATATTCTATCCCCTGACGGGAAACACCGTAGCCCTCTTTTTCTCTGCTGGGGATATAATAATGGACATCAACTTCAAGTGATTGAAAAAACAGAGTGAGAAATGCTGCTGAGGTGGTACCATCAACATCATAGTCTCCAAAAATGAGAATAGATTTTTTTTCTGAAATGGTTTGGAGAATTCTGGTAACGGCTTTGTCCATATCCTCCATATTGAAAGGATCGTGCAATCCTTCAAGATGAGGATAGAAGAATTTTTTTGATTCTTCCCGGTTTTGAATACCCCTCAAACTCATAACCCGGGCAATAGTTTTGGGAATGCTGAAGGTCTCTGCTACTTTATTAACACAGTCTTCATCAATAGATTTGAGTCTCCAAATCGGCTCTATCATAATATTATTGAGGTTGGATCATAAGCCGAATTCTGTCTCCCGAAAATCGGGATGATGACCATTCATCTGGTTCCGGCCTCACAGCCGGAATCTTGCGACCTACCCATCCTAAACGCACGGACTATGCTGGATTGCTTGATCTTGCTCCGGGCGGGGTTTACCTGGCTGATCATGTTACCATGCTCACCGGTGGTCTCTTACACCACCATTTCACCTGTTTCCCTCCTGCGTTTCCACAAAAGGGATGTTTACTTTCTGCTACACTTGCCATCCCCTAAATTGGGGCCCTCCCGTTAAGAGGCGCCCTGTCCTGCGGAGTTCGGACTTTCCTCCCCCGACAGCAGTCGGGAGCGGTCATCTCACCAACCTCTGTTAATCTTCTACACCATCCCAGAAAAGCAAAATGCTGCATCCGGGACAGGTTATAATTTGATTGTTTTGTTTTATCTCAATTACCGTTTGAGGAGGTAATTGACTGTAGCATCCTCCACATGCCTGCCCGATGATGCTCACCATACCCACGCCGTCACGAGCACTGGCTATGCGCTGATAGGCAGTGAGATAATTGGATTCAATTCCATCTTCTATACTGTTTTTTGATTTTTCCAGCTCTGCTTGTTCATGTACCGTTTCTGCCAGGGCTTCTTTTAATTCTGCTTTATTTCCTGAAAGAGATTCCATGATCGTATCAATTTTTCCCGTGTTCAATTTGATGGTTTCTTCCAGCTCTGTTTTTTCCTCTTCAAATGAAAGCTGTACTGATTCCGATTCAGAAATTGCAGTCTTCATGTGATCAATTTCCTGGTTTAGTGCATCGTATTCTTTATTGGAGGTCACCAGGAACAACTGCTCTTTATATTTTTCAAGCTTGGAGCTGAAATCTTCAATTTCTGCTTCATGGTGACGGATGTCTTTTTCAATTTGGGAGATACGGTCTTCTTTCTCTGAATTCTCAGATTGAAGGGTAGAAATTTCAGATTCCTGCGATTCAACCGTTCCCGGCAAATCTCCCATGTGTTCCCGTATTTCTAATAGCCGGGAATCTATTTCCTGTAATTTAATTAGCTGTTCTAAAGTCTGATTCATTTTCTATCTGTTAAATAAAGAATGCACCTCTCGGGGTGCATTCCTGTTAATTGGTTTTGTGTCTGTTTTTTCTCTGTATTTCTATGTAAATCTTATTCTTCATAAGAGACTAAATTTATAAAGATTTAATGGGGAAATACAAGAATCCCCTGAACTATACCATTGTAGTTGATTACTGCCCTGCCTGTAAATTTCCCCTTCATTCATCAAGGTACTTTATGTTAGAAACTCTACAAAACGAACTGAAGAATGCCATGAAGGCAGGTGATAAAGCCGCCTTAACAGGCCTTCGAAATATTATTGGCAAACTAAAAGCTGCCCAAATTGACAAGGGCAAAGAACTCACCGAAGAAGAATCATTGAAAATTTTACTTTCTGCAGGAAAGCAATTGAAAGAGTCTATTCATCAATATGAAAAGGGCGGGCGTAATGATCTTGCTGACCAGGAAAAATTTGAACTTTCCCTCCTTGAAAAATATTTGCCGGAACAAATGTCTGAGGATAAAATTAGAGAAGTTGTGAAAAGAGTAATCCAATCAACAGGGGCAGAATCAGCGAAAGACATGGGTAAAGTTATGGGACCCATCATGAAAGAACTCTCAGGAAAAGCTGACGGAAAAATTGTTCAGAAACTGGTTGTGGAGGTATTGAATTCATGACCATCACCCCTCCTGACATTATTATTGCTCTCATTTTAGGATATTTTACATTCAATGGTCTCCGCCATGGATTTATTGAAGAAATGGCACGGCTTATCAGTCTTATCGGGGGCTTCATTCTGGCATCTAAATTCCACCAACAACTCCTCCCCCTGCTCCAATCCTATTTCACCGAAGGCTCTATCCGGGTTACGGTGGCTTACCTGCTGGTCTTTATCGCTTCCGCTGTCACCATTACTATAATTGCAAAAATTTTGCAGAAATTTATTGAAATGGTTCTGCTGGGTTGGCTGAATCGGGTACTGGGATTATTACTGGGTATGCTAAAAGGATTTCTCATCATTAGTCTGTTAATTTTTATCATACAGGCGATTCCTCTCAAGTTGGATGAAAACCATACCATCCGGCAGAAACTGGAGAAGGAATCTGTCATGTATCAAATTTGCGATCATGTAAAAGAATTGGTAATTCTCACCGTACCCATGGATAATAAACTGGACTCATTCCAGCAGAAAATCAAGGAATTATCCGATGAGGAAAAAGTTCAGGATATTCTTAACTCGCCCTGATTTTCCTTCCATTCTGAGTCACCTCAATTTATTAACCCTATAATAATTCTATGACTCAGAGCATTGTAACGGATATCTTTAAGTCTGATGTGGGGTTCACTCTCATCTGCAGCTGGCTTTGTGAACATTGTTCCAGCGAAGAAAATAATATCTATTTTTCTACCTTAAGCCCCTTAATAGAAATTTCAGAGATTGAGGAATCTCTCACTTATACGGATGAATTTTTCGCTGCAATCCAAAGAGAAACTCCTCTGCCTATGCATACTATTCCACCTATTTCTGAATGGATTTCAATCCTTGAAATTGCAGGCAGTCAATTAAACCAACCCCAGTTTAGGGATCTGTATAAAATTCTTGTCCTGTCAAAAAACATTAAGTCATACCTGGATAAGGAGAAATTTCCTATTTGGTTCGGAGTAGGCAGAGATTTGTATGCTTCAGAAAAAAGTATTTCTGCTATTCAAAAGGTGTTTGATGATGATTTCATGATTAAACCCCATGCCAGTTCAACCCTTAAGGAGCTGCATGGCAATCTGAATAAAACCCAGAGCGGTATCAAACAAACCATGCAGAAAATATTTTTAAAGGCAAGAGAAAATGACTGGCTGGGAGGCGATCAAGTTGCCTGGCGTCATGGCAGGTCAGTTCTGCCATTAAAGGCAAATCGAAAAAGTAAAATTAAGGGAATTGTTCAGGATCAGTCCGCCACGGGGCAAACAGTATATATAGAACCTCTGGCCATAATTGAAATGAACAACCGCATCACTGAATTGCAATTTTCCATCAAGGAAGAAGAAAACCGAATTTTGCAGAATCTCACCGCCAAATTCCACCCGCTGGTGCAGGAAATTACAACAACCCACCGCCTCCTAAATATAATTGACCGCCACAATACTATTGCCGGCCTGGCAGACTATCTGCAAGCTGTACGCCCGAAACTCAATGATAAAGGTGTATTGAAGTTGGATACTGCCGTAAATCCCCTATTCACTTTAGCAGAAAAGCCCGCTATACCTCTGTCGTTGGAACTAAGTGAGGAAAAAATTCTGCTCCTATCGGGACCAAATGCAGGGGGAAAGACGGTAGTACTAAAATCGGTAGGATTGTACAGCCTCATGGCACAATGTGGATTATATATTCCTGCAAAAAAAGCCCACCTGCCAATTTATACCACCTTCATGGCAGATATTGGAGACCGCCAGTCCATTGAAGATGATCTTTCAACTTTTTCTGCTCATATACAGGCTTTGTCTGACATAACGGTGAGGGCTAATACTACATCCCTAATTTTGTTGGATGAAATGGGCACGGGAACAGACCCGGAAGCAGGCGCTGCAATATCTCAGGCGATCCTTGAAGACATAATGGGGAAGGAGGCAACCGTCATTGCCACTACGCATTTAGGGGCACTCAAAGTCTGGGCAGCTGAGAAAAAGGGAATTATCAATGGTAATATGTCCTTTGATTCTGACCGATTAATGCCCTCCTATTCCCTGCAGCTGGGGATGCCGGGAGCCAGTTATGCCTTGGAAATTTCTAAACGAATGGGTTTGTCCTCTGAGATAATTTCTCGCTCCACATCCTTATTGGGGGATGGCTCTGTAAAACTTGAAAATCTTCTTTCCAGAATTGACCGGGAACAATCTGCGATAAAACAGCTTCGGCAGGAACTAAAAGACAGAGAAGGCAAACTCCAAAGGATGGAAAAGGAAATTCAGAAAAAGGAGAAGGATATAACTGAAATCTATAAATCAGCCAAAACAGATGCTAATCTAAAAGCTGAAGAGAAATTAAAACAATCTCGCAGGGAAATTGAAAAACTAGTTGCCGAGATTAGAGAAAGTCAGGCCGATGCTCAGTCCATAAAAAAGGCAAAAGAATATGTAAAATCAGAACTGGCACAAATTCAGACTGAACACAGTACCAAGGAAAGAAGCTACTCCTCCCTTCCCGGGAAGGATGCCAAACCGGGAGAAAAGGTCTGGATACCCAAGCTTAATTCGGAAGGAAAAATTATATCACTCCCCGATAAGAAAAACAGACTGAGGGTTGAAGCTAACGGTATCAACTTTACCCTGAAATTAGAAGAAATCTGCAAACTGGAACTCTTACCGGAAAACTCCCCCAAAAAAAATACACCCTCCTTGCATAAAGTTTCACCGTCTTCCGGTATGCAATTAGATATACGGGGAAAACGAGTGCAGGAAGCAATGGATGAAACCGTGACCTTTTTAGACGGGGCTTTGTTGTCAGGACTCAGCTTTGTCCAAATTCTTCACGGAAAAGGTACCGGTGTATTAATGAAGGCAATCCGCGAATTTCTATCTACTCAATCTTTTATTTCCCGATTCTATTTTGCTGATGAAGATCAAGGCGGGGCAGGGATAACCGTGGTTGAATTTAAATAATATTAGCCAATAAACGGGTAAACTTTTGATTCACTCTTGAAGTGGTTTCTAATACCTCAGTATGGGATAAGGCTTCCTCCTGCATCCCTGCACCATAATTTGTAAGACAGGAAATTCCTTTCGCCTCCATTCCTAACTCTATTGCTTTTCTCATTTCAGGTACCGTTGACATACCCACTGCATGTCCTCCCAGGGAAATAATATCCTGAATTTCTGCAGGAGTTTCATAACTGGGTCCCAGAGTCCAGACATAGTTTCCTTCTCTTAAATTTATCTCATACCGTTTGGCTTTTTCTTTGATGCTATTAATGTCAGTTTCAAAGGGAATGGATTGTAATTGAGGGTCGCCGGTTTCCTTAGTAAAGGTATAGTCCAAAATTCCGGTAATGAGCATTAAATCACCCAGCTCCCAATTTAAATTTAGACAACCAGCCGCATTCGTAATCAGAACAGAGGGACAGTTTAAGGCATGAATAATTTTTACTGGGAGAGCAGCTTCTTCAGCTGTAAATCCCTCATAACAGTGGAATCTGCCCTTGGCACATAGTACCGGCTTTTTCCCTGCATAACCAAAAACCCATTCTCCTGCATGCCCGGAAACTGAGGAGAGCGGATATCCGGGTATATCCTTATAGGGAATGACTAATGGTTCATTCAGGGATTCTGTAAAATTTCCCAACCCGGATCCTAATATGACTGCAGACTGTGGGGTGACAGCAATTTTATCAGAAAGAAAACGGGAAATATCCGTCAAGTTCATACATCCTCCCCTGCAAGTTGACCACATCCGGCAGCAATATCCTGTCCCTTACTCCAGCGTACCAATACTCGGTAGCCTTGGCGATGCTCATGAAGAATATCCACAAATTTTTCAATGGTTTGAGTGTCAGGTCTGGTGTATTCCCCGCCCGTTTCATTGTAGGGAATTACATTGATCTTACACTGAACATTTTTCAATAATCGTGCAAGTTCCAGGGCATCTTCTTCAGAATCGTTCACTCCCTTCAACAGCACATACTCAAACATCACCTGGCGCTTCTTCTGATTGGAATATTCCCTGCCAGCCTGTATTAAATCCACAATAGGCCATTTTTTATTTATTGGCATAATTTTCGATCTGTCTTCATCAAAAGCCGCATTCAGAGAAATAGCTAATTTATATCTGCGTTTTTCCCTGGTGAATTGTTGAATTTGAGGCAGAAGTCCCACCGTTGAAATTGTAATTCTTGAGGCTGCCAGATTGAATCCTTTCGGGTCATGAAAAATATCAGCCGCCGTTAAAACATTCTCATAATTATGGAAAGGTTCTCCCATTCCCATGAAGACAACATTGGTTATGGATTGAGGAATATGTTTTCTAATATAGATGAGTTGGTCCACAATTTCTCCTGCAGTCAGGTTACGGGTTAACCCCATTTCGCCGGTAGCGCAGAAATGGCAGTCCAATGCACAGCCTACTTGTGAAGAAAGACAAACGGTGTGCCTGTCACCGTCCACCATGGAAACCGTTTCAATGAAATAGTCATCCAAAGTACGGAATAATATTTTAACAGATTGATCTATTTTAGAAGGAGCTGTCCTTTCCATGCTGAGAGTTTGTATTCTGCATTCTGCAGATAGTTGCTCTCTGAAAGATTGGGAAAGGTTTGACATATCAGCTATGGAATCAATTCCGTGGCGGTACATCCATTCGTACAACTGGCTGCCCCTGAATGCAGATGCACCCCTGTCCCGGCAAAAAGTCTGCAGTTCTTCCAGACTCATACCTTTCAAACAGGTATGGAGAGATTTGTCCTTGGCATATTTCACTTTATAGCATCGAAAACGCGCTGGAAATTTAGCATGAAAATATTAGGGAGATTCACAGATTTTTAATTGTGAGGCTCTAAGGGACACTTTAGATTTCTACCCCTAAATTAAAGGATAAAAATGGATAATATTCAGTTAGTTGAAAAACTACAGGCAGATAAAAAAACACTTTTTCAGGAAATTTCCAAAGTTATAATTGGTCAGAATGAAATTATTGAACATCTCTTTATTTCTCTGATATGTCGCGGACACGTTCTTTTAGAGGGTGTTCCCGGACTGGCAAAAACGCTGCTTATCAAAACTCTGTCAGATGCTCTCGATCTTTCTTTTAATCGGATTCAGTTCACACCTGATCTCATGCCTTCAGATATAACCGGTACTGAAATTATTGAAGAAG
Source organism: uncultured bacterium (assembly GCA_964551815.1). Taxonomy (GTDB): domain Bacteria; phylum Fidelibacterota; class Marinisomatia; order SCGC-AAA003-L08; family D37C17; genus D37C17. The sequence continues at coordinate 3,819 of CAZKEL010000004.1, read as the reverse complement.
AACATGGCACGGGAAAACGCAGTTTTAAATTTTTCAAGGGACCAGTGTTTGCCAATATTGTTCTGGCGGATGAAATTAATCGAACTCCACCCAAAACACAGGCAGCACTTCTTGAAGCCATGCAGGAGCATAAAGTCACTGCCGGTGGTGAAACTTATACTTTAGAAGAACCCTTTTTTGTTTTGGCAACCCAAAATCCCATTGAACAGGAAGGTACTTATCCTTTGCCGGAAGCACAGTTAGACAGATTCATGTTTAATATTTTAATTTCCTATCCAACCCGCAACGAGGAAGTAAATATAGTAAAATCAACTACCGGTACGGGAATGGAATCAGCTACACCTGTTTTAAAAGCAGATGATCTGTTTGCCTACCAGGAGTTGGTCCGCAATGTACCGGTGGCTGACAATGTTATCGAATATGCTGTGGACTTCGTGAATCATACCCGTACCACCGGGAACGGTGCTATAACTTCTCAGGCAAAAGACTGGCTGGAATGGGGAGCTGGTCCACGGGCAAGTATGTATTTGATTCTGGCAGCAAAGGCAAGGGCCGTGTTGGATGGCCGCACTACACCCGATATTGCAGATGTGCAGGCTATGTTGAATCCTGTGCTGCGACATCGCATTATCCCCAATTTCAATGCAGAGGCAGACGGAATTACCAGAGATAATATCCTCTCTGAATTATTGACAGCAGTATAGTTTAAAATGTCAGCGAACCAGGTACTGACCCCCTCCATCATATCCAGGCTGGATAACCTCTCCCTGAAGGCCAGATTTGTGGTAGAAGGATTCATCGTAGGATTGCATAAAAGCCCCTACCATGGCTTTTCAGTGGAATTCTCTGAGCACCGCTCTTATGGAGCAGGGGATGAAATACGCCATGTAGATTGGAAACTGTGGGGGAAAACAGACCGGTTCTTTATTAAACAGTTTGAGGAAGAAACGAATCTCAAATCGTACCTGCTTATAGATCAAAGCGCTTCTATGCAGTATAAATCCGCAGACATCAGCAAACTGGATTATGCCCAGATTTTAGCAGCTTCTCTGGGATATCTTATGCTGAAGCAGCAGGATGCAGTAGGACTTACTCTTTTCGATGAAAAAATTCGTGTGAATATTCCTGCCAGGTCAAAACGAAGTCATTTGAATATTCTGCTGGCACAAATGCAATCTATAAAACCGGGGCCAGAAACGAGAATAGCTCCCGTACTGCATCAAACGGCGGAGAGTATTAAAAAGCGGGGCCTCATTGTGTTAATTTCAGATTTAATTGATGACCCGGAAGAGGTACTATCGGGACTACAGCATTTCCGCTATAAGGGACACGAAGTTGTGGTCTTCCATATTCTGGACCCTCAGGAATTACACCTGGACTTCAATCGCCGAACCCGTTTCAGAGATATGGAGTCCGGTACAGAAATTATTACTGATCCCTGGCATATTCAATCCGACTATCAAAACAGTATTAAACGATTTTGTGATAATTATAAAATGAAATGCGGACAGAAAAATATTGACTATGTACAGTTATCAACAGAGGATTCTCTGGATGTTGCTCTGTCAGAATATTTAATTAAAAGAAAGCGTATCGGGTAGGAATTTTGTGACCTGCGTTACAGAATTGATAGGTTTTATTGATTAGATTTCCACATCTTTCAATAAAATTTATTTGAAGGGGGAGAAAAGGAAAAGAGAAGCGGGACAACCATGGTTGTCCCGCTTTTTAGTTTTAGTTTAATTCTATGCCTGCTTCCCGGGCAGTTTCTCTTAGGGAGGGGATAAATAAATCATCAATCTGCTTCATGAGTTTCTTCATTTCACTGACAGCATCCTTTGTAGAAAGATTACCTTCTAATTCTAAATCACTTGCCTGAAGAAAATAATCCCTTGAATTATAAGCATATTGACGGGAAGTCTTGAAATTCTGATATAAATTTGTGATTGTATCTGCCCCGGATTCAGCAGTGGTCACCAGAAATTGTTCTCTTGAGGGGTCAAATATTTCAAGGGTGAGGCGTTGATATAATACCCCTACATTATAGTAGAGATCAGGATCATTGGGATATCTGTCCAACAGAATATTTGATTCATCAATGGCTTTTTGGTTTTCCCCCAGATCAATATAGACAAAGAGTAATTTTCTGCGGATGGGTCCCGGATCATCAGAATGCTCTATAGACATGAGATAATTTTCCTTTGCCTTTAGATACTCGCCGGATTGAGAAAAAATATCTGCCTTTAACTGGTATAAAATTGAGCTTTCATTATTAGCGGCTATTCCTCTGTCTGCAATTGCCAAGGCCTTTTCTGTATTGTTATTATTCATGTGGATAGCTGCCAAGGTGGAGTAGTTTTCACTTTTTGCAGGGTGTAGTAAGACGGCAATTTCAATTTGCTCCTTAGCCTTTTCTACTTTTTCATGTTTAATCAGATCAACGGCATAGTTATAAATTTTCGCCCATTCCTGGTCTCGATATGCCTGAACCCCTTCCCCAATGGTTTTTACGGGAGTGTCCCCCAATTTAAAAGGATTTTCCAACGGCTGGTCAGGGTTTCTATCTGCCGCTAAAGTGAGCATTTCTGCCATTTCTTTGTATTTCTTCTGTTTAAGATATACTTCAGTTGCAAGAAAATAGGGAGCCTGTCCATCCATACTGGGATTGCATTCCGGAGAGTCCAAGGCTTTCAGCCCCCACTCTTCAGCACGTTTCAGGTTTTTTTCACTGCGGGCAGCGGTTGTGGCTGTACGGTATTCCATGCAGGTTGAGGCACAGCCGGTTAAAAGGAATAATGAGTTGATAAGTAGAATAATTAATAGCTTTTTCATAATATATAAACTAAAATAAAAAAGGCGTCTAAACCGACGCCTTTTCACCAGATAAGTTAATTTTGCTTCTTCTTATCTTAATCCTTTAATAGGTTTTCTTATTTTCCGTCTCCGCTTATGGGAGCGCTTTCTTTCAAGTTGATTTTCCTCAACATCTGAATGACCCTTCACCCAGAAATGCTCAGATTTCACGCGAGATTTACTTTCCTCAACTCTTGGATTCACCACTCCGCTCCTGGCAAAAACAAGACCACCAACTAATATAGTTAATACTAATATACTGTTTATTGTCTTCATAATAAGACCTCCTTCTGGCTATAAATATACAGCATCGGACTATACTATGACCAAGGATTTTTTGTTACAGCATTGTAACGAATTGTAACGCTGTTGTTACAATTCGGAATTTCAGAAGGGGAGATCTTCTTCTCCCGTCGGTTCAGACACTTTTTCACCAGCTGGTTTTTCTGCTGATCCGTTATCCTTTTTACCTGCAGTTTTCCATTCCAGCGGGGTAATTGTGCCGGCGATCACTTCTGTAACACGATGCTGAACCTCATCCTTATCTTTATAGGTACGGGTTTGGAGGCGGCCTTCTACATATACAAGTTGACCCTTTTGCAGATATTCTGTGGTGAAATCTGCAAGCTTGTTCCAAGCAACGATATTATGCCATTCTGTTTTTTCTTTCTTTTCCTTTTCACTGTCATACCACGTTTCATTGGTAGCGACAGAAAAACTGGCAGTAGATGTACCAGACGGCGTATATCTTCCCTCGGGTTTATTGCCTATATGGCCAACAAGGATTACTTTATTTACTGATGATCTTTGCATGATTAATTCCTCTATTTAGACTATTATTTTTTAGTTACTATTCTTGCCGTTAATTTAGAGGTAAATTCAAGGCTTGTCAAGTTTTAATTATGGGGAGGTCGTCAAATTTACAGACCTTATCCCCACCTTGTGATAAATTAAAGTCAAAATATT
>CAZKEL010000003.1:0-67225 GCA_964551815.1 uncultured bacterium | reverse complement strand
ATTAGACCTTTTTATCCTATTTTAATTCCCTTTAAATTTACCCAAGAGAAAAGAATGGATTTACTCAATGAATAATTTTGAAAAACCGGATGAAAATGGCAGGAGTTTTCCCTTTCCTGGTATCCCATCTTCAGCAGATGGGTCTGAAGCAGTCGTTTGGGTGGAAGCCCATATAACTCAGGGGGCCTGTGCCTATCCTATCACCCCCTCAACTCCAATGGGTACAGGCTATGAGCATTATACAGCCAACGGGGCTAAAAATGTTTGGGGAGAGACTTTGCAGTTTTCTGAGTTAGAATCAGAACACAGTTCTGCTTCTGCCTGTGAAGGTTTTGCAGCAGCAGGAGGCAGAGTATCAAATTTCACTTCAGGACAGGGATTAGTCTTAATGAAAGAAGTGCTGTACACTATATCCGGGAAGCGGTTACCCTGCGTTTTTCATATTGGTGCCAGAGCACTCACTTCCCAAAGTCTGAATGTTCATGCGGGCCATGATGATGTAATGGCAGTATCAGATTGTGGCTGGGGTATGCTCTTTGCCCGAAATGCACAGGAAGCAGGAGATTTAGCCTTGATATCACGAAAAGCTGCAGAACTATCTCTAACACCCTTTCTGAATATTCAGGATGGATTTCTCACAACTCATACCATACAGGATATTCTCCTTCCTGAACCAGAATTCATGGAAAACTATATTGGGAATCCCAATGAGATTCTGGTGAATCTCATTGATCCTTATAATCCTGTTCAATCAGGTGTGGTTCAAAATCAGGACGCTTATATGAAAGGTAAAATTGCCCAGCGATTTTTTACAGATCCCTTGAAACAGCATCTCCATTCCTGCATGGAGAGCTTTTATAATCAGACAGGCAGAAAATATGAAATGGTATCATCTTACAAAATGGAAGATGCGGAATGGGCTATAACAGGGATGGGAACCATGATTGAATCTGCAGAAGAAGTTGTGGATTATCTCCGGAGTACAAAAAAGATGAAAGTAGGCTGCGTACATTTAACTTCCTTCCGCCCCTTCCCTTCTAAGGAAATAGTACAAACCTTGCAGAATGTGAAAGGATTTTCAGTTCTGGAACGCATGGATAATCCTCTGGCAGAAAGCAATCCACTCACCATGGAAATTAAAGCTGCCTTTGCGGACTATTCTTCTCATAATAATAAAGGTGAAATCCATATTCCAAAGATTTACTCCGGTTCTGCGGGACTGGGTTCCAGAGATGTGAGACCGTCAGATTTAATAGCTGTTTATGAAAATATGATTGCTGACGGCAAACGAACCTTTACAGTTGGAATTAAACATCCACTGGCAGTTTTCCCAAAAATAAATCCGGATATTCGCCCAAAAGGATTCTATTCCATGCGGGGGCATTCTGTGGGAGGGTATGGCTCAGTAACCACCAACAAGATCATTGCCACCATAGTAGCAGATTTATTTGGCTTGCATGTACAGGCCTATCCAAAATATGGATCAGAAAAAAAAGGGCTCCCTACCACCTATTTCATGACTGCGGGAGACAGGCAAATCCGTACCCATTCTGAATTGGAATTTGTTGAATTTGTCGCTCTAAATGATGTGAATGCCTTTAATGTTTCTGATCCGTTGAATGGTCTTACTGATGGGGGAATACTCTTTATCCAAACTTCTCTCACTGACAAAGAAAAAATTGCTGCATCTATTCCCCAGAAAGCAAAGGCTGTTATTCGGGAAAAGAAAATTCGTCTCTATGCACTGGATACCCTTGCCATTGCACGGGGAGTGTCATCAAGACCAGATTTGATACAACGAATGCAGGGTATTGTATTATTGGGAGTCTTCCTTAAAACTGCTCCCTTTGCTCAGCGGTTTCACATGAATAAGTCTGCTCTAATGAAAGGTGTTGAAAAGTCCATTCAAAAATACTTTGGCAAAAAAGGAGAGAGGGTGGTTCAGGATAATCTGAAAGCAGTTTCACATGGGTATGATAAAGTGATTCCTGTTTTTGAGTCCATAGCTGAAGGAGAATTGGTATGAATTCTAATAAGATTAAAACCACCATTGACATTCAAGATTTTAACGATAGAATTCTTAGATATTATAATGAGGGAACTGCAGAATACGGACTGGAAGCAGACGAATCTGTTGCCCGAAGCCTTGTTCCAGCAGGTACAGGAGCAGCGAGGGATTTCAGTTATGTTGCTCCGGAAATTCCCCAATTTGATGCAGATAAATGTGTGGGTTGTATGGAATGTGTTACCCAATGTCCTGATACGGCAATTCTGGGAAAAGCCATCCCTGAAGCGGATTTAGAAACTCAATTCGGTTATCAGAAAAATTCCACTCATACCAAGTGGATTAAAGAACAATGGGCAGTAAATAAAAAATTCTATGACACTCCAAAAAGGCAAAATAAAGCACCGGCAAAATTTGGTATTTTTGTTGATCCGGAAAAATGTAAAGGCTGCGGGGAATGCGTGTTAGCCTGTGGAGAACATAATGCACTAAAAATGGTGGTGAAGGAAAAAGACACCGTTCCTAAATGCAATGCCGGTATGGACTTTTTCAAAGGCCTGGGACCAACCCCTGATGAATACATAAATGAACGGGTTTTAGCCGATATGATGCTGGCAGAAGAGGCGCTCCTATTTACAGGAGGCGCAGGTTCCTGTATGGGTTGCGGTGAAGCCACTGCCCTGAGAATGATGTTGGCAGCTACCGGGTTTGTCTATGGCAGAGAAAGTATAGGACTGGCAGCTGCCACCGGTTGTAATACTGTTTACGGAGCAACTTATCCCTATAACCCCTTTCTGGTTCCCTGGAGTAATTCTCTCTTTGAAAATGTAGCTGCGTTTGCCATGGGTATCCGTATGCGCTGGGATCAGAAAGGGTGGCAGGATAAAAAACTCTGGGCTATTGGAGGAGATGGCGCTATGCTGGATATTGGATTTCAGTCTATGTCACGCTTATTCATGTCTGGCATGGATATCAATATCCTCATTTTGGATACACAGGTTTATTCCAATACGGGAGGACAGGCCTCAACAGGTAGTTTTAGAGGACAGTCAGCACAAATGTCCTCTATTGGAAAAGTAAAGCATGGAAAATCGGAACCAAGAAAGGAAATTGCCAATATAGCCATGGCCCATCCGGATGTTTTTGTGGCACAAACTACTGCCGCCCATCCTAATCATTTTTATAAATCGGTTATGGCTGCAAATGCCTATCCCGGCCCTTCAGTGATTAATGTCTATACATCCTGTCAACCTGAACACGGCATAGCAGATGACCGTTCTTACCACCAGGCAAAACTGGCAGTGGACTGCAGAGTGTTCCCCATTTTTCAATATGATCCCCAAAAAGGTAAACGCATAATTGATCGTCTTTCTCTTCAGGGAAATCCTGCCAAAAAGGAAGATTGGTATTCTGACCCAAGATCAGGAGAGGCATATAATTTTATTAGATTCGCACGAACAGAAAACCGGTTTGCCCACAATTTTGATAAAGATGGTACCCCACTCTCCGTTTTATTTGAGACCCAGAAAGAACGACTTCAAAATTGGAACTTCCTGCAGGAATTAGCAGGTTTTATTTAAATTTATCAGTCAATAAATACTAAAATTAAAATGAATGGTAAAAATTCTAATCGTCAGGTATTGAGGGGACTTACCTTCCCTAAAGGAAAAGAATTGCTTCAGAATCCTCTTCTGAATAAGGGGACAGCCTTTTCTGAGAAAGAGCGGAAATTACTGCAGTTAGAGGGATTGCTTCCACCCCATATTTTGAATATTGAAGAACAAAAAATGAAGGTACTTTCTGCAGTTCGTATTCAGGAAACAGACATGGATAAATATATCTATCTCACTTCCCTGCAGGATAGAAATGAGACATTGTTTTACAGCCTATTAATGGATCATATCGAAGAATTTATGCCTATCATTTATACTCCCACAGTTGGGCGTGCCTGTATGGAATTTGGCCATATATTCAGAAGACCCCGGGGACTATATATTTCTGCAGGAGATAAAGGATCTGTAGAAAAAATTCTCTGCAACTGGCCCCAAAGAGACGTGGATGTTATTGTTGTAACAGATGGCGAACGCATTTTAGGGCTGGGAGATTTAGGAGCTGACGGCATGGGCATACCCATAGGAAAATTATCCCTTTACTCTGTTTGTGCAGGGGTACACCCCGGGAAAACCTTGCCCATTACCATTGATGTAGGTACCAATAATGAAGAATTGCTGCAGGACCCCCTTTATATCGGGTTGCGACAACACAGAATGGAAGGAGATTCTTATGATGCACTTATGGATGAATTTATGGAAGCTGCTTCTCATGTTTTCCCCGGTGTACTGGTTCAGTTCGAAGATTTTGCAAATCGAAATGCCCATCGTTTATTGCAGCGCTATCAACAGTCCTATTGTACCTTTAATGATGACATTCAGGGAACAGCGGCTGTAGTTCTGGCAGGAATATTCTCCGCCATGCGGATCTTAAACACAGCTATTTCCGATCATCGTTTTCTGTTTTTAGGTGCAGGGTCTGCTGCCATTGGTATTGGAGATTTATTAGTTCGAAATATGATTGACTCAGGTGTAAAAAAGGAGGATGCTTGCAGAAATATTATCCTGGTTGATTCTAAAGGATTGGTTACTCAAAATCGTACATCCCTAACCCCTCAAAAGCAGAAATACGCCCAATCATTTGAAAATGAATCTGATTTTTCAAGAATTATTGAAATGGTGAAGCCTACTGCAATTATTGGTGTTTCAGGAATCGGGAATACTTTTACAGAGAACGTTGTAAAGAAATTGGCAGCATTAATTGATCGCCCCATCATCTTTGCTTTATCCAATCCTACCAGTAAATCAGAATGTACTGCAGAACAGGCCTATCATTGGTCAGAAGGCAGGGCAATTTTTGCCAGTGGCAGTCCATTTGCCCCTGTGTCCGTTGAGGGAAAACATTTCATCCCCGGTCAGGGTAACAATGCTTATATATTCCCCGGGCTGGGATTTGGAGCAGTTATGTCAAAACCCAAACATATCCCTGAAGAAATGTTTATCAAAGCCGCAGAAACTTTAGCTGAAATGGTTACAGATAATGATTTGAAATCCGGTAGACTTTACCCTGCATTAAATTCAATTAGAGAAATTTCTTTAAACATTGCTCATGCAGTTGCCCGCTATGCCTTTGACTCAAAACTGGCACAAATAAAGGAACCACCAGACTTAAAAAATTCAATTCAGGAGCATGCCTTTCAACCCGTCTATCCTTCTTATGTGTGAGGGGAATTAGTCATTGGTCAATAGTCAATAGTCAATAGTCAATGATCAATGGTCAATGGTCAATGGTAGTGAAACTATACCTACTCAATGTTCAATTGAAATCTGAAATTCACCATTCCCTAATCAGGGCGTCCCATTTGTCTTTTCTTTAATCCCTTCTCCATCCCTGCCTTTCTGCATTCGTGTATGGATGCCTGGTTCCTAAAATAACAAGTTCCTATTTCAGCACCGGTTTCATCATATAATAAAACAACCCCAAACCAGAAAGAAATAGAATGCCTGAAACACCATACATACGCAACAAGATAATCCCCATATGAGGAAAAGAACTGTAAAAAGATTCAGGCAGGATTAGCAGTAAAGTTCTGCATATAACAGCAATATTTACTAAAGCTGCAAGGTATGGAACTCTATTAGGATGTTCTATTCCTTTTTTGCCTAATAATCCGGGAACCATACGCACTGCCATCCCCATTATCAACAAAGAAGTAAAACCTGCTAAAATTATATGACGAATGCCGTCAAGACTGATTTCTACCTTCATATTTAGCAATGCACTTGATTGAACCAAGGCATCCAGGGAAAGTCCTATAATCAACCAAACAAAAGCGGATTTGATCAGGTATTCAAACCTGCCGAATTCACCATAATCGGGATAATACAATCGTGACGGTTTTTTTCTACTCACTCTTTCTTCTGATTGGTTTTCTGTCCAAGGTTTTTTGAATTTGAATAAAATATTCAGTTTAATTATAAACCAGATCAAGAGAATATCCTTCACTATGGCGAAACCATGTTTAAAAGGAACTAGCCATTGCAAAGGGGCAAATTCTGACAGCGCAAAACTGCAGAAGAAAAGAGAAAGTATAACAGCATAGATTTTGGAAAATTGTTTCACATTCCAGTCAATTGCAGGCAGACGCATAAATAGAGGAAGGGCACGAATACTCACGGCAATACAAATGGAGAGAATGGTGAAATGTATAAATAATTCTACAAAAATAATATGCCAGTTTTGCAGGAAAGAAAGTGAATTTTGTATCACCATATTTATTTCAAGAATTACGATTCCCAGTGAAAAAAATATCCAACCCAACAGCTTAATCAAAATCAAAATCCGGATGTCCCTGTTTTCCTTTTTTTGGCCAGGATTCAATGATTGATATACCTGAATTAAGAAATACCCATACAATATCACTGCGATAAATACTGAGATACCTGAAACTATAATCCCTGCTGAAGTAAAAAGAAAATAATGACTGTTTTGAAGATATGGATGAATAGAATGACAAAGGAAGCGGAGAATTAATCCCCCCAGCATACTATAATATATGAGTGGGATAAAATGAAGATGCCTAAAAGGAATATGTGCCAATTTGGATAGAAAGATCAGGGAAACACCAATGATGAAACAGCCTGTCCATCCCATGAGCTGCATATATCCATGGGTTTGGATATATGCGTAATAACCGGGACCTAAAGGGAAATCAAAACCAACCGTAAAAGCTACATGAGCACCAAGGTTGACTCCTGCCCAAAATGCCAGGAGAATAGAGCTGCGAATGAATCGTGCAGGGTAACTATTCAGAACGGGGAATTTTTTTGTCAGTCATTCCTTTTATTTTAAACCCCAATACGAATACCAGAAAAGTAATGATAAGGGAAAAATAAAATAAACCGCTCCGTCTGAACTTGAATTCTTCCAAACTATTTCCAGCTCCGGAAATGGCTGCTTCAATGGCGGTAAATCCAGGTATGGCGTGGGTATCCACATAGGCAATATCAAAGCTGTGGATATTGGTGCGGGTATGAATCAGAGTTTTCCTTGCTTCTTCCAAATGAAAAAAGAGATCATCTACAATCATTCCCTTTTGTTCTGCAGAATCCACTAAAGCATGCGCCAGATGCAAACCGGTTTTTAAACTGTCAATAATAGAATAGAAATGCTGAGACATATCTTTAGCTTCCCCTCCTTCAGGGTGACATTGACGACAGAGTGATTTTCCAGACCAATCCAGAAAAGAATCATCTGGTTTAACTACATTATGATTGTCGTGGCAGGTTTCACATTGACCAAACCCTTTTTCCATGAGGGTGGTAAACAAATGGCTTTTTTGGAACAAGTTCCTGTTATTTACATGGCAGGTTCCACAGATATCTTTCACATGCACCACATCCGGTGGTGCAGCACCATGATTACCGTGGCAGTCATTACAGGCAGGTGCACCAATATCTCCATGTTCTAACAATGCTTTGCCATGGACAGAGTTTTGGTAATCATTCAACTGGTCCGTTGGTAGTTGCGATTCCTCCATGTAGATTGGATCAGAATGACATTTGGAACAGGTGAAGGGAATATTGAGTGCATATACTGATGACCGCGGGTCTTTAACCGGCTGCATTCCGTGAACCCCATGGCAATCTGTACAAATAGCAGCTTTATCATTTCCATTGAATAGGGCTTTTCCATGCCCGCTGGTATGATATTGCTGTACCTGATCTGTTTTAATGGAAGCAGAGTGTAAACGCATGAAACCGGGATCAGAATGGCATTTACCACACATTTCCAATTGATCTGCTTTTTCTAATTCTCCCATAAAATCGTCTGCATCCCACATAGCGGCATCTTCGTCTTCCTCTTCCTCCGGATCACCACCATGGCAGTCAACACAGCTGATTCCTCTGGCAGCATGCACTCCGGAGAGGTAGGGAGTCACAATTTTTTCTCCTTCATCCCTGTCATCATCCAATTCAAGATGGCAGTTCATACACCCGTTTTCCGTGGAATTAAGAAAAGAGAGGAGGAAAATAAAAATCAAATGCTTCATACCATATATCCCCAGATGGTGAGTACTACCATATAGATAACCAGAAAAATTCCAAAGTAAGTCCAAAACTTTGACCGGATGCCTAAATGGGACTTCTTATCTAAAAAGGGAACGAAAAACCAAATAAGACCTCCCAAGCTGAAGAGGAGGATTCCAAAGAGTTCACCTTCGATAAATAACACATGGGGAGGGATCAATTTGAGGGTCTGAAACATAAACATGAAATACCATTCAGGACGTATTCCTGCAGGTGCTGGTGCCAATGGATCTGCTTTCTGCCCCAGCTCCCAGGGAAAGAAAACTGCCAAGAGAGCAATAACATTTAGTACAATAAGCCATACCATGAAATCTCTTAGTACAAAATCCGGGAAAAAGGGAATGGTACGTCGCTTTTTTTCCGGAAGCTTTTCAATTTCCGGCGGTACAGACATTCCCTGAAACTGTACCAACATAAGGTGAATTCCTAAAATGATGGTGAATATACCGGGAAGGACAGCAATATGGATGCCATAAAAGCGGGTGAGGGTTGCTCCGGTTACTTCCTCACCTGCCCGCAAAACTTTCAACATAAATTCCCCCACGAATGGAATAGCACCTGCAATATCAGAACCAACCTTTGTGGCAAAAAAAGCCAATTCATTCCAAGGGAGCAAATATCCTGAAAATCCAAAAGCCATTCCTAATACCAACAGTAACATTCCGGTGAACCAGGTTAGTTCTCGGGGTTTGCGGTATGCTTTGGCAAAGAACACAGTAAACATATGCAAAAAGGCAAAGAGGATAAACAGATTTGCCGACCAACTGTGTATTTCCCTGATGAGCCAGCCAAACTCCACTTTACTCACAATAAATTTCACCGATTCAAAAGCCGTTTCGGCTCCTGGTTGATAGTAGAGAACCAGCAAAATTCCTGTTACTAACTGTACAGCAAAGAGAAAGAGAGATATTCCTCCCAGATAGTACCAGACTGTACCATAAAAAATGGGAACCCGTTTCTTTTTGGCAAAATTCCAGGCGGAATCTAAATCAAGACGTTGGTTAAGCCAGTCGTATATCATTTTCATGTGAGCATTGGTTTTGAAACAATGACTTTTTCAGATTTTACAGTTACATCAAATTGCCCTAATGGCTTGGGGGGTGGTCCGGATAAATTTCTGCCTTCCACATCATAAAATCCATTGTGACAGGCACACCAGACCTGTTCCGTTTCGGTTCTAAATTGTACGGTGCAGTCCAGGTGGGTACAGGTTGCTTCCATAGCCCGAAAGTCACCATTCTTTTTTCTGAGAACCAGAACGGGGGTACGCCCCATACGGATAATTTTTGAGGTACCGGGAGGAAATTCCACCAGCATACCCACTTCAATTTGGTTCACATTCAATTCAGGGGCATCCGGGGGAATCATATACCTGAATACGGGATACAATATACTTCCTACCCATGCTGTTAATCCCCCTCGCAGTAACCATTGAATAAATGTCTTTCGAGTGGGTAGTTTTTTTCCGGTTTTCTTTGTTTTAATTTTTATCATGTAGTTTTTCTTCTCGATATCCTTTAGGATAGGGATGCGATATTTCTTTATAACGCTCCTCAAAATGAAACTCTTTAAATGAAGGGCTTTCCTTATTGTGGCATTGTCTGCAAAGAGCTTCTGTTGGAATTTTAAAGCCTAAGGTATCAGCCGGGAGTTCCCCGAAGAATAGTTTTTTCATAATTTTTTTCGATTTATACTCACTGCCGGGACCATGGCAGACCTCGCAGCCAATACCCTTAAGGGCTTCCATGCGTTTTACTTCTTTTGTGGGTTTCCCTTTAGCTGTAACCTGTAACCAGAATCCTGGGTCTTTGATTTCATAACCCCCTTGTCCAAAGCCGGTGGTATGGCAGCGAACACATGCAGGTGTTTCCCAGGGATTAGAGGTTATTCCCAATTTTTTTGCAGTCTCCAAAGCTTCAGGGGTTTTCAGCGTTTCAAAGGCATGGGCATGTTTGGATTTTTCCCATAAAGAATATTGTGCACCAGAGGACTCCTTTTTATGGCAGGATTTGCATTTTTTACTGCCAACGAATTCCTGTGAATATATGAGTGTGAGTACAAAAACTAATAATGGTGCTAACCGCATTCCTGTTCCTTTCTTTAAAAAATGAATGCCCTGCCCGGAAGCAAGGCATTCAGTAACATTTTTGTGAGAGGTAATTGTTATCGGAAAAATTTAGAAAAAAATCCTTTTGAATTATCCGTTCTGATTTCTTTCGCCATGTGTTCAATTTCAGTTAAATCCATCACCATTTCATTCCAACCATACCAAAGGGTATAATCCGGATTATTATGGAAGGCACCCTGAAATAGACGCATCCTGTGTTTTAAGTGCATAACGAACAATTTTTGTTCAATGGGTGTAGGCGCATCATGAAAGGTTAGCAAGTCGGGGAAGTTATAGGTATAACTCTCTGGTTTTTCTAATAGTCCTTCTTTGTACAGCCCCGAAATTATTCGAATCGCATCTGCAAGAAGTTCATCACCCCGGCGGATAATCTCATCCCCTTTTTCCAATTCTTCTCTTGCAAAATTCTCAGAGTGACATTCTGAGCAGGTGTTGATCATTTTTGTCCTTTCAGCATCAAAAGCTTCCGCTGAAAGCCTGGCTACATCTGCCGCTGCAACCACATCCAGCCTTTCAGTGGGATTCCCCTCCGGATCCAAAACACCCAATGCCTGCAAAATAGTCACTCTGTCGTTCCACCAATCTTCATCTTCGCCGGGATAAGGTGCCAATCCGTTAGTGCGAACAGCTAAAAATCCCCAAGCGGTTCTAACTTCATGGTTACCATCCTGCATGTGACAGGTCTGGCAGGTGGGTGCTGCTGTATCCTCAGGTAAAATACCCTGCTGTTTTAATAGATACCTGACACCGTGTTTTGAGGAGGAATACATTTCCCATTGTGGATGATCAAATCCCATGTGGCAGGTTTGGCAGGCTTGTGGCTGCCGTGCCTCCTCTTTAGAAAAAACATGTCGTGTATGGCAGGCATCACAGGCGGCATACCCATAAGCATGACCCTCTTTTTTTAACTGTTTTATTTCGTCATCTGACTTTAGACCGATTTTATGGCAACCACCGCAGCCTTTGCCGCCGTCTATTAATTCCATGGGTTTAAAGTGGGTTGTTGGCATGGCTTTCATGGCAGCCCAGGCGATTGAATGTTTACCGGACTTATACTGCTCAACCTGTTCCTCATGGCATTCAGCACAAGTAGTAGGAGTGGGAATTTCTGACTTACTAAAATCTGTCATTGTAGTATGATTACCACCGTGACAATCCGCACAGCCAACGTCTTCTTCGTAGTGTTTACTTGCCTTCCAGTCACTCACCACTCCTGGAGAAGTTTTGTTATGACAGTCTGAGCAAATATCTGCTAAGAGAAAACCACTCAACAGAAAAAGGATTGAAACTATTTTACTATATATATTCATTTTTCCCTCCATATTAATGGCTATCAAGATATTAGGACTTGTATATCCTATTATAATCTACTCCTTTCACTTCTCAATATCCAACTATTTTACCAATACTTTTATTTATACCTGTCTTTAAACTCCTTTGCAGCCTTTTCTCTACGGGCTTTGTCCACAGGATCCATTTTTCCCAAATACCAGCGGTGATCTGTATTTTCTAAAGTCTCATCCAATAATTTCTGTAGATTTTCAGCTGCCTCTACCTCTTTTTTATTCTTAGAATGGATTCCCTTCTCAATGATCTCTTCAATCTCAGGAATAAACTCAGAGTAGAAATTTTTTGCAAGGTCATAAGTACCGTGCCAATGGGTATAGTCTGGTGCCATCATTGCAGCTGCATGGCGTGCCCGTCTGCCTTCATGATGCCAGAGCTCAAACCAGGTGAAATCAATGGGATCAGCGAATTTAATATGTTTGCCTTCCTTATCTTTTTTTAATAATGGCAAGGCTGCTTTGTAAAGCTTTTCCCCGGGGATTGCATATTTCTGCTCATATAAATCAATGAGTCCCTCATATTGAATAAAGAAATTTTTTGTGAAATTATCATTATGGCAGGCAATACAAACATCCTCCATATTCTTTCGTCTTTCATCAGCATGGATGGAGGCAGATTTAAGTCCCCATTTGGCATCTGTTTCATGAGAAAGTTTTGAATGTACAGGCCGATTATTCCATTTGATACGCAGTCCAATATTATGAGTGATATCCTGATTGGGAGTTGCTGACATATGACAGGTTGCACAGGTAGGTGCTGCATCATAGTCCTCTCCTACCACCCATTTAGAGGATTCTAAATTCAATTTATCAACATTAGCGTAGAAGTTAATCCCATGTTTGGATTCATCATAAACTTCTTTTTGAGGATGGTCAGGACCCAGGTGGCATTTTCCGCAATTTTCAGGTCTGCGAGCCTGGGCTACAGAAAATTCATGGCGTTGGTGACAGGCAGAGCAGGAGCCTTCTGATCCGTCAGGATTAATCCGCCCCATTCCTGAGTTTGGCCAGGTGGCAGGATCCAGCTTACCGTCTTCCAATACTTTCACCTGAGAACCATGACATTGCCAGCAGCCATTTACTGCAGCAGCAGAATTTCCGTGTGGAAATCCCGGGGTAATGAAGTCCGAATTTCCTTCCACCACCTCTGCCAGTACATTATCAAGTGACCCCATGATCCTGCCTGCTTTGGAGTGGTGAGAATTTACAAACTCATCTACTTCCTTTTCATGGCAGCGTGCACAATCGTTGGGAGATACAATGACGGAAATAAAATAATCATGATGTTCTACTGCATCCACATCGTCTTCATCTGCAACATGGCATTCATAACAACCCACATTAGCACCATAATGTTTGCTTGCACCCCATTGCTGATAGAGACTCACATTTTCTTCCTGATGACAACTGAGACATTCCCGGGTTTCAGGCGTGAGTTCATTAGGCAGATATTCTTTAGATAATCCAAAGGACATATACAAGAGAAGGGTTAGTCCTCCTATATACCGTTTAATATAGCTTTCCATTATATTCTCCCTTTTCTTTAATTACAATTTCCTAATAAAAAACAGAGGCAGAGGGTAATCTCTGCCTCTGTTAATTGTTTTAAAATTTATAGACGACCATTCCTTTCAGTTCATAAGCAGGATCTGTGTTGGTATTGTTTCCGTTGATGAGATAACCGGCAGCATCTCCGGGAATGAAATATCCGCCACGGAGCATGAAAAACAGATTTTTATACACATTATGCTTTAGGCGGAAGTCCACTTCTGTGCCTAAATCTGAGGCGAGAGAACCGTCATCACCTTTAATTTCACTGCTGGCTCTGATCACACTTGCAGAAAGAAACAGAGAGGTATTTTGCTGTAGTTTATAATCAGTGAAAGCCTGGAAGATAGTAGTGTTTTCCAATTCTCTGTATCCCTTTACATTTGGAGCCCCCAACCCCTGTGGTGTAATGCCCTCTTCGTCCGGCATGATGGAGTCTTCCCAAACTTCGGTAATATAGAAAAACCCTGACGTACGCAGTTTATTTACATTGGTAAACCCTGCTTCTGAAGCATCATCTCCGGAGCCCAAACCAATAATACCACCTACTTTCAATTTATCATTCAAAGCATAATTCAATTTGGTATAAAGGTTATAACCGGACAGATCTAAATCATTGATTTCATCTTTTCCTGTTAAAATATCCACCTCAAAATCAAGGGCTAGTTTTCCTGTTTTATAGGTACCGGATATTCCGCCGGCCATGAGTTGGGTAACGGTGGCAGCATCTTTGTTTCTGAAGAACTGAAGATCGTCAACAATATATGCTGTAGTATCTTCATCTGTTACATTTTCATTGTAATAGAAACCAAATGCTTTGTATTTGAGATTATCCACTTTGTTTGCAAAATTGGCGGTATATAGGTCTGAGTCACCATTATAGGCTCCTTCGTCGGTAGTATTATCCGCTCCTTCTGAAACTTTTGCCCAGCCCAGTGTAAGATTCTGCCAGTTTAATTGTATCCCTTCATAGTTATTATCCATCATGATTTTATTACCCAAGCCAAACCATTGGCGTCCGATCTTTAGATTGAAAGGATGATTTGGGGGAGTAAAATCCACAAATGCCTGATCTACATGCATAAGGTAGTTTTTATCTTTGAAGTCAAAAAGGGCGGACTTACCCCGGTTATCCAGGCGGTTAATAGTGCGCATGGCATTATCCACACCCCACCACCCCTGTGCAATATCAAATCGGGTGACAAATTTCAGGTTTTCATTAGAGCTGCCCGTCAAATTGAAGCGCAGCATTTGAACTATATAGTTATGATTATAACTTTCAGCATTAAAAGTAAATGCCTGCTGACTTTGTGCCCAGGCAGTATAAACACCACCAGCTTTAAAGCTCGTGGCAGACAATGCAGATACCAGTGTTAATGCAATTATTATCATGACTGTTTTGGATTTCATTTTTTTCTCCTTGGTTTTTGATTTAATCTTCATTTTCAATTCTCAGTTCAGTTGCAGAGTTTTCAGCAGTAATCTCTTCCTTTTTTACCGGTGATTCCTCCAGTTCTCCTTCGTTATAGGAAAAGCCTAACTTAGCTGATATGACATACTCAAAATTTTGAATCATTTTTAATTTATTCATTTCTTCTTCTGTTGATTCCCCTTCTAAAGTGACAACAATTTTTCCTTTATTTTCATCACTGAAAAAAACATCACAAATTTTGCTTTCCTTTAATTTTTTAATCACTAATCGAAAATATTCAGGCTTCACCTGAACCAGTACGCTGGATATATGCACTTTTATTCACCTCTCTTTTTAATGGGGTTACCTGAATTGCACTAACAGGACACCGGCCCACACATATACCACAAGAATTACATTGCTCCTGATCAATCTGCGGGTTTAGTATTCCTTCTGTTCTGATACAGTTTGAATCGCAACAGTCTGTACACAGGGAGCAGATATTTTCCTGCCAGGCAAGACATTTGGTTGGATCAATTTTAAAAGAAGCTGGAATTTGCCATTGATTTTCCCTGCTCAGAACCTGCTTTTCACAAATATTTAGACAGGCTTCACAATAACTGCATCCGCCTTCAGTAAAATCAAGATAGGGGATTCCCGTTCTGTTTGGTCTAATGATATTCTCCTCACAGACGGTGACACATCTTCCACTGCACTCCATACACAGATTGGATATATCAGGCGAAGATTGGGAGTATGGCAGCTGTATTTTGGTCTCCTTTTCAATTTTAAAAGGAGCCAGAAATTTACTGAAAAATTCTCTGCGGTTCAATGTCAGCACGGAAATCTATTTCACTCCCTCGTTTAAGACATCATATAAGTTTGAAGAACTTTCTCCTTTACCGGCGCGATATTCAGGATTGAATGAATTTCCAATTAAAATGGGTGCAGTTGATTGAGGTGCATGACAGAGAGTACAGTTAAAGTTAGCTCCATTGAGTTCTGTTAACTGAGTCTGAGTACGGTAATCAAAGAAGTGTGTTTTTGAAACCGGTGTTGCCTCTGCATCTTCTGCTTCATCAGGATGGTGGCAGTTTAAGCAGGCATTTTCACCAATAGTAATGGGCAGGTAATCTTCAGCATTGTGTGGAATCATGGGAGGAGCATTTTCAAATGCCCTTTGTAAGCGAACACCATCCCCCGGTTCGGAGGAAATAAACTCCGCACCTGGTGTGCTGTCAGCAATCATCAGATGTGAATTCCTATAGCTTAACTCTGTATCAGCAATTTCCCTGTTTTCTGTTGTTACATTGCTGCCCATATTACTGCAGGAAAAGATGATTATTCCTATAAGTGTAATTGAAAAGGTGGTTTTTGGTTTCATGTTGTATCTCCCGGTTAATTGAATAATTGAACTTTAAAGTGTAAAGAATCATCTGCACACACATCAATACATCTGCCGCAGTTAGTACATTCACCCGGCGGGATTATTCTGCTTCTTTTCCCTATAAAATTGAGGATGGGTCTTTCGGGGCATACTTCCTTGCATTTCATACAGAGACTGCATTTTTGATGGTTATGAGAAATTTTTAATAGGGCAGGTTTGGTGGTAAATGCATAAAATCCACCGAGGGGGCAGAGATGACCACAAAAGCCGTTTTTCACGGCTAACAGGTCGAAGAGAAAAATGGATAATATTACTATCCAGCCTGCCCCCATTCCGTAAATCAGGCCTCGGTGGAAAATTGCTACTGGGCTGATAAACTCAAATGCAGTTAATCCTGTTAAAAAGGAGAAAAACAGGCCTAACCCCAACACCCAATAGCGAATATTTCTACTAACCCGCAGAGGCTTGATCTTATCATCTAAGTGGATCTTCTGCCGTAAAAATCTTGCGGCATCTGTTATAAAATTCATGGGACATACCCAACTGCAAAATACTCTTCCGGTGATTATGCTGTACAATGCTAGTATAACTAAGGAACCAAGAATGATATCAGCCGTAACAATAGCACCTGCAAATACTGCCTGTAAAACAGCAAAGGGATCAGCTAAAGGAATAATACCGAAAAGATGTGAAAAACTTAAATTACCCTTTAAAATATTCCAGCCCCAAATATTTCCCCCAATGAGAAGCAACAGGATGCAAATTTGTGAGAATCTGCGCATAATTAAAAAACGATTAGTTTGAAAAAACTTAATCATTCAACCAGTCCTCCGAATTGAGATAATTCTCTACAGTCTGGTTATTCAACTCCGTAGGAAGAGACTTCATTTTGGTATTGGGATCAATGCGGGATTCATCCTCACTGATCCAGTCCCTTAGGTAATGCTTATCAACTTTGCCTAATGCTACTTCATCGGGTAGAACAAAAATGGCTGCTTTATTTGTAATACAGGCATTTTCACAAAGACCACAGCCTGTACAATATTCTGCATCCACTTGGGGAAGGAAATAGGCATGCTTCTCTGTTCTCTCATTAATTTGGTACTGTAAACGGATGGCTTTGTCTAAGAGAGGACATGCTCGGTAACAGGCATCACAGCGGATTCCCCAATGTGCCAAACAGTTTTCAGTGTCTATGACAGCAGTGCCAATGGAAATTTTTTCCACATCCCAGTTGCCATCAGTTTGAACAGCAGTGGAGGAAAGAGCATCACTTGGACAGGCATTTGTACAGGGAATTTCCTCACAAAGTCTGCAGGGGTTTTCACGAAGAGTCATTCCCGGTGTACCCAGAACCGTGTCATCACCGGGAGTTCCCAATTGAATTGCATCATAGGGACAGGCTTCTTCACAGAGTCCACATTTAATACAAGTTTTGAGAAATTCCTTTTCCTCTACTGCTCCCGGGGGGCGGAGCATGAGAGGAGCATTCACCGCATTGTTAAGATGTCCATTCCACATGACACCGCCAAAAGCAGCTATCCCCGCCCCCCTGGCAAAATGAAGGAGGAAATCCTTACGATTCTGTGCTATATCCTTTTGCCTTACCATCTGCTTTTTTGCCTCAGGCTTTGTATATTTTCACAGCACATTTTTTGAAGTCCGTTTCTTTTGAAATAGGACAAGTTGCATCCAGGGTTACCTTATTTATGAGTACCCTCTCGTCAAAGAAAGGAACAAAAATCATACCTTCCGGCATTCTGTTTCTGCTGCGGTAGTCCACTCTTGCTTTAATCTTTCCTCTGCGGCTTTCAATCCAGATGAGGTCTCCGTTTTGGAATCCATACTTTCTGGAATCTCTGCGATTCATGTAACAAAGGGCTTCTGGTACTGCACGGTACAACTCAGGAACCCGCATGGTCATGGTGCCGGTATGCCAATGCTCAAGAACTCTGCCTGTACAGAGCCAGAGGGGATAGTCCTTTTCAGGGATTTCCGGGGCATCCATATAGGGTCGGAAAAATATTTTAGCCTTATTTTTCAGGCTGGTTTTATCCTTTCCCTTTGGACCTTTTAAATCGCCACTTTTCAAGGCTTTCAAAGCTGGACCATAAAAGGCAAAGTCAGCCCCCGGGGATTCTTTCTCAACATAAGGGTCATATTTAGCATTGAAACGCCAGGCTGTTTCTTTCCCGTTCATGACTGGCCATTTCTTACCGCGATTGGAATGATAAGTGTCATATTCATCCAGGTCATGGTGATGATCTACTCCAAATTGGCGGTATTCTTCCCAGAGATATTTATGAACGAAATGACCATAACCCTGAAACCCTTCCACTTTCCTGCTGTCCCCGTCTGCTTCTGTATTTGCGAAACCGCTGCCAATTTTATCCGGCCAGGGATATTTGTGTGCATCCTTATTATTGAATAATACATCAAAAAGGGTGTCATTTTCTGAATATCCGAATTTTCCTGCTTTATTGAGCACATTGGGCAGGGTGAGATCAGCGGTGATTTTCCAATCTTTCCACACTTCTTTAAGGGTGAAATGTTTAGAAAATTCATAGGCTTGCCAAAGATCAGGCATAGCATTTCCTATGGGGGTTACCTGCTGTTTCCAATGCTGCGTTCTTCTTTCTGCATTACCATAAGCCCCCCATTTTTCATAAATCATGGCGCTAGGCAAAATCAGGTCAGCTACCTTGGCAGAAATACTTGGATAGCTGTCAGAGACGACAATAAAATTATCCATTTCACGAGCAGCAGTAATCCAATGGTTGGCATTGGCTGTATTCTGCCATGGATTACATACCTGTACCCACGCCCATTTGATTTTACCATCCTCTATATCACGCATGAGTTTGGTATAATGTGAACCCACTTTGGGATTTAATGTCCCTTCAGGAATTTTCCAGAGTTTTTCAGATCGTGCTCTGTGCTTTGGATTTTTAACAACCATATCTGCTGGAAGACGGTGGGCAAAAGTACCCACTTCGCGGGCGGTTCCACAGGCACTGGGCTGGCCAGTTAGACTGAAAGCACCATCTCCCGGTTTTGCTTGTTTTCCCAGAAGCAGATGCACCATATAAGCTTGTTCATTGACCCAGGTACCTCTGGTATGCTGGTTCATTCCCATCGTCCAGAAACTGGCAACTTTTCTACCTTTTTCTATGTAGAGGGCTGCTAATTCTTTCAGCTTCTTTTTATAGGCATTCATGGATTCATCCGGGTCGCCTTTGGAGAGTTTAGCCACATAATCCAGCGTGTAGGGAGCTAATCCTTTCTTAAATTCATCAAAGGAAATCTGCCAGTGAGCACCAGCTGATTTAGCATTCTTCATTTCCATTACATCACCTTCTTTATATCCCAAATATGCCAGGGATACGGCTTCATCTTTGCTGATGACTTTCTGCTTTTGTTTTTCAACGGTATCTTTTTCGGCCTCACTGAATTTTGGATGATCAGCATTGCTGCGCATTCCATATCCTACATTTGCATTACCAGTTGCGAAAATACAGTATTTTTTTACAAATTCCCAGTCAATTGCTTCAGGATGATTATACACAATCTCCCTTGCAATATAATTCCAGATTGCTAGATCTGTCTGGGGTTTAAACAGGATTTCTGTATCCGCAAGGTCAGAGCAGCGATTGGTAAATACGGTGAGATTAATAACTTTTACCTTTTGGGGATTGGATAATTTTCGTTCTGTTGCACGAGACCAGAGAATGGGATGCATTTCCGCCATATTTGCCCCCCAACTCACAATGGTATCTGTAAGTTCGATATCATCATAATTTCCAGAAGGTTCGTCAATTCCGAAGGTTTGAATAAATCCTGCAACTGCACTGGCCATGCAATGACGGGCGTTGGGATCAATATTATTAGATCTGAAGCCAGCCTTCATAAGCTTTGCCATTGCATATCCTTCTTGAACTGTGTACTGGCCTGAGCCAAAAACTGAAATTCCTGTTGGGCCTAAATCATTATAGTATTTCTTAAATTGCTCTGCCATGACCTGAAAGGCCTTTTCCCAGGAGACTGGTTTGAATTTTCCTTTTTTGTCAAATTCACCATGAGCATTCACCCGCATCATGGGTTCGGTAAGACGGTCTGCTCCATACATAATTTTAGCATTAAAATATCCTTTGATACAGTTAAGCCCACGATTTACCGGCGCTTCGGGGTCACCTTTCACCGCCAATATTTTATCATCCTTGGTTGCCACCATAATTCCACAACCTGTACCGCAAAACCTGCATACTGATTTATCCCAACGCCAATTTTTTTCAGTATTCTTCGCCTGAGCCATCATTGGAGCCGGAACATTAATTCCAATTGCGGCAGCTGTGCTGGCAGCAGCAGAAAGTTTTATAAATTCTTTTCTTGAAAGACTCATGATGATTCTCCTTGTTTTTTTAAATTAATTTTGAAATTGGGTCAATCACTTTTGTCATTGGGTTGATTTTTTGACAAATAATTTAATTTTGTAATTAAATCACTGCTCAACTCTTTCACTCTTTTGGTCCTTAATGTGTTCACAATTTCTGATTTGGTATTTTTCCAATCTGCGTGAAGGGGACAGGGGTTTTCATCTGAACAGTTAGGAAATCCAATTAAACAACCGTCTAAAAACTTTTCTCCATCCACAATTTCTGCAATATGAAAAAGGCTGATTTCTTCTGGCTGTAATTTTAATGAAAAACCCCCACTGATGCCTTTTTGCGATGTAACCAGATTATTTCTAACTAGTAATTGTAAAATTTTTCCAAGGAAATGGTTGGGGATATCTAATGATTCTGCAATATCCCGCTGCAGCACAGGAGAGTTCTTGGGCTGTGTTGCGAGGAAGAGCACAGCTTGAATTGCATATTGGCAAGATTTAGTTAATAACATTGACATTTTCCAAGGTAAAGATATTTAGACCTTATTATCTGATATTAACTTATTGCGATTAAAAATTGGGAATCAAACAAGATATAGTAAATTTTAGTATTAGTATTACTAATAGGATGATTTTGAATAAATTCCGAATATCTGATTATAAGATACAATTATCCTTTTTATATTACCAGGGTAGATTATTGATGAAAAAAATGAAATTGAACTTCAATCAGAATTTATTTAAGAAACATAATATTTCGGGGCCAAGATATACCAGTTATCCCACCGCTCCAAACTTTCACGATGACATTTCCGATAAAGATAGAAGTCTTGCTTTAACTCGGAGCAATCATTCTGGGAATAATCTTTCTTTGTATTTTCATATCCCATTTTGTCATTCTCTCTGTTACTTTTGCGGTTGTACAATGAAAGTCACCCGGAATCAGGAATTGGTTCAGAAGTATTTATCCTCTCTTTATAAAGAAATATCCTTAACTTCCGAATCAATTGACCCAACCCGTAATGTAACTCAAATTCATTTTGGTGGCGGAACTCCAAATTTTCTCACACCAGAGCAGATTTTGGACATTGGTGCTTTTATTCGTTCAAAATTTACCTTATCCGATTCTGCAGAAATTAGCTGCGAAATTGACCCCAGAACATTTTCCAAAGAGCATGCCGAATCACTTGTCACTATAGGGGTAAATCGAGTTTCAATCGGTGTGCAGGACTTTAATTCGGAAGTACAGGAAAAGATAAACCGAATTAACCCTTTCTCCATGGTAAATGAGGTAGTCTCTCAATTGAAGTCTATGGGTATTAAGGAAATAAACTTTGACCTTATTTACGGACTACCCGGTCAGACAGTCAACTCCTTTGATGCCACCCTGGATAAGATGATTTCACTTCATCCATCAAGATTGGCAATCTATAATTTTGCTTATGTACCCTGGCTGAAACCCCACCAAAAACTCATAAGGGAAGAGGAACTACCAAGCCCTGAAACGAAATTATCCTTATTGCAATTAATGATTGAAAAATTAACCAATGCCGGATATGAGTATATTGGAATGGACCATTTTGCTAAAATGGATGACAGCCTAACCATCGCTCAGAAAAATGGTACTCTCTATAGAAATTTCCAGGGATATTCAACCCAAAAAGACACAGATCTCTTTGGATTTGGCTTAACCTCAATTAGTCAATTCGGTCATGCCTATTTTCAAAATAATAAGGAATTTAAGGAGTATTATCAAGCCCTTGATAATAATGAATTACCCCTCAGTAAGGGTCTTATCATGACAGATTCTGACAGACAGATATATTCCATCATCATGGGACTTATGTGTAATCTGGAGCTGAATTATAATACCGTATCAACTCAAATTGGTGTTGATTTTGAAAAAACATTTGCAAAAGAATTAACTGAAATTCATGAAGAATTTGCTTATGATGGCTTGGTGAATTTTACTGAAAAAGGTATTGAAATAACCAATACAGGGAGGCTTTATATTCGAAATATTGCCATGAAATTTGATAAATATTTACAAACTGATAAATCACTCTATTCTAAAACAGTCTAATGGTGATAAATTTTAACCTTAATATGTTTTCAGAATCTGTGAAACACGCCATTCAGGCAATGATATATCTGGCGGTGCATGATGGGAAGTTGGTAATGGTAAACCAAATTGCTGAGGATTACAACATTCCCAAATATTATCTTGCAAAGATAGTTCAAACCCTGTCAAAACATCATTTGATCAAATCTACACGTGGAAGAAACGGTGGTATTAAGTTGAATAAAAATGCCGTTGATATAAGAGTGATAGATATCATTCATGCCATTGAGGGGCCCCCCAGTGATAAAGAAATGTGTATCTTTGGACTGGATGTCTGTTCAGACTCTGTACCCTGCCCAATTCATGATGTCTGGAAAAATATGCGGGCAGATATCAACGATAAACTAATCCATCAAAACCTGGAACATTTAGCCCGGGAAGTCCACCGCAAACACGAAATCCTGGCTGCTCTTTGAGCAAACCTCAGTATTTTATTTTGCTTAATCCCCATAACATATTCCGTTTAATTAGATTGCCAAAAATAAAGTGATTTATTTGGTGAAAAATGTGCTAATTAGTTTTAATCTTATATTATTATTGATTGGGAATGTACTTTTTACGGAAATCCATCATTTACATGATGATACTCATTCCCAAGAGTCAAATAAAAACGAATGTGAAACCTGCGAATACCTTAAGTACAGTAATAATTTTGATGCCGATTCCCAAGGAGTATATTTATTAAACAATAATATTGATCATCTGTTTATTGATAAATGTTCCAATGCCATTGAAAAATCCTGTAAAGGTAACTATCTTACCCGGGCACCACCGCTCTCCTCATAATATAATTCCATAAACTATAATTAACCGGGTTAAGCTTGTATTAATCGCATGATACGAGTTTAACATCGTTTATTGGTTCATACCCTATAACCGGATAAGGTATGCATATAATTATCTTTTAAAATAAGGAGAGTTAACTATTTATGAATAATAATGTTAAATTATTATTTACTATACTATTTCTCGGATTAATACCCTGTGGATGTGA
Organism: uncultured bacterium; assembly: GCA_964551815.1. GTDB lineage: Bacteria > Fidelibacterota > Marinisomatia > SCGC-AAA003-L08 > D37C17 > D37C17. The sequence goes on along the minus strand of CAZKEL010000003.1, from coordinate 43,760 downwards.
GAAGAATCCTTCTTCCCCGGCAGAGGTACATATTGACGCAGATGGTTTCGTTCTTGAAGATAAAAGTGGAAAAGAAGTGTATCGTGAATTGGAAGGAGCCATTACAGGTGCAATATCTTTAGACATTGGAGACACTTTAGAACTTTCCGTTCATTTTCTTGATCATGATGGTAATGATATTGACCACGCGGAAGACGAGAACCCTGAAGAAGAGGAAGAATCGTTACAGGTTAGCGGAAATGACGATTCTATAGCAATCGTTGAAGTTAAAAACCATGAAGAAGTGGGTGATGAACACGAGGAAGAAGAACAGGGATTGGCTATTCTTATCATTGGAAAAAGCGTCGGTTCAACCAGTTTCAAATTGGAGCTAATGCATGAAAGTCATGCCGATTATACTTCAGGTGACATTAGTGTTACAATTGTACAATAATATTAGATATCAACTGTGTATCATCATTGTTATATGCCTGGGTTTTTCATTCGCTCAGGCATATAGCATAAGAGGTAGAGTATTAGAATCTAAAACAGAAAAACCATTAAAAAATGTAAACGTTCTTCTAAAAAATACTACTATCGGGACTACTACCAATGAGGAAGGTTTATTTTTTTTAAACATTCAAAATGAAAAATATGATAATATTGAATTAACCTTTAAAATGATTGGATATGCAGACCAACATCATCATATTGAATCGTCAAAGCCTGAAATAGATATAGGTATTATACTTTTAAAGATTGAATCATTGCTGCTGGAATCTGTTCATATCCATTCTCATCATCATACCTCAAATCAAATATCAGACTTATCCATAGGTGGACAAAAACTCAGTGAAAATCTGATTGGGAATATTGCAACCACACTATCTAATCAACCCAATATTGGAGTCAATTCCTTTGGGTCGGTAACCTCTAAGCCGGTATTAAGAGGATATTCAGGAGATAGATTTTTACTCACTAAAAATGGAAGTAAAACAGGCGATTTATCCCAGACTTCAATAGACCATGTAATTACTTTGGATATGACAGAAGTCAGTGAAATTGAAATTGTAAGAGGACCAAGAGCACTGGTTTTTGGTTCAAATGCCATAGGTGGGGTTATAAATACTAAAATAATTGGAAATCCAAGGGTAAGGGTTGATAAGTTGTATAAAAAAATCCTGCTGGGGGGAGAATCATTTAATAAAGGGCTCTATGGTAATATGATGTTATACATACCTGTAAGAAACAGTCAGGTCAATATTTTGGTTAATAAAAGAACAACCGGAAATCAAACCAGCCCCATAGGAGAATTAGAAAATACGGGATCTGAAACATCTAATTATAAATTGGGGATTACTAAATATAATGAACATAATTATATCAATGCCGTCATTGAAAGCTTTATTATGGATTACGGGATCCCACCCAGTGCAGAAGGCCATATTAATGGGGTAGATATAGAATTATTAAAGAACACTTTTCAATTCAACTTTCATCAGGATATATCCCTATATAATTTCAATCAATTGGATATGAAATATAATTTCATTGATTATGAGCATCAGGAATTTGAAAATGATTTAGATTATTATCAAGTAGCTTTAGCAAAAAATACCCATAATATTCAAATCGAAATTGAATCTGTCAATTCAATTCTTGGTTCTGAATTAACTTTTAAACAGTTTTTGCCCAGAGGATTCTATTGGACACCAGCGACAGATGTTTTGAACCTGTCTTTTTATGGTTTTCATGAACAAGGATTTGAAAGTTTAGATGTGTTAAGTTCCTTTAGGGTTGGACATTTGTCAATTTATCCTGAACAGAATTATTGGTCTTTTGCAAATTTGGATGATCAAGAGGTTAAAAGGAGAAAATTCAATTATTTTTCATCTTCAATTGGGATGAGAAAATACCTTGATAGTTTTGAAGTGAATAGTTGGTTTATGAATACGATGAAAGCACCACAGGTCGAGGAGTTATATTCAGACGGCCCTCATCTTGGTTCCTACTCCTACGAGATAGGAGAGCCTAATCTTGAATTAGAAAAAATATATGGAATTGAATCTTCAGTCAGATATTCTGTTGAACCATTAGATATTTCACTCACTACTTTCTATAATTACAGCCCCTATTATTACCAGATGAATAAGATGGGAGAATGTGAAGAAGAAATTGTCACCGGTGAGTCACACCCTTGTGCCGGCGCTGATTTTATTGAATGGGGCAGTGGATCTTCAGGATGGCTGTATAAATATCAATTAAAAGGGGTAAGGTCATTAATAACAGGATTAGAGTTGAATGTAAGCTATGCTTACCAAGACTTTAAATTTGTATATGACTTTTCTTTAGTCAGAGGGGATGACCTTACAAATGGACGACCTCTTTCATATATTAATCCGGATAAACATATTGCAATACTTGAATTCCAAAGAGAAAGAACAAATTATAAATTTAGATTATCAAAAATCCATTCTCAAAATAGACTGGGAGAATTTGAAAGTTATACTCCTTCTGCCTTTTTAGTTGATTTTATCATGGGGTACAATAATCAGAGCCATAGTATTACGCTTCAGTGTAATAATATTTTTAATGAAACATATTTTAATCATCTATCTAAAATAAAATCTATAATGCCAGAAACAGGTAGAAACATTTTATTACATTATAAAATATTTTTCTAACCATAAATGGGGAGATTGAAGCTTTTCGATTATTGCAAGTGGTTTTATGAATAGAATGCAATATCTTTTAAAGCATTCTCCTTAACAATAATCAATTGTTTGGATTTTTGTTTTACTAGTTTCTTTTTTAAAAATCCGCTTAGGGCTCTGGTGACTGCCTCGCGGGATGTTCCTATTAATCCTGCTAATTCATTTCTGGTGAGAGTAAGATGTACAATTATATTCCCATTGGGAAGTTCACTGCCAAATTTGTCTGCGAGACTGAGTATTTGTTCTGCTAACCGTTGAGTGACTTTTTTTTGGGTGAGAGTGCAAATTTGAATCTTGCTTTGACATAATTTATTTGCTAATTCTTTTAATAAATTTCTTGCCACAGAGGGATACTGCCCAACCAATTCATCAATAAATTCTTTAGAGAAAAAACATATTTCAGCATCTTCAAGAACCGTAGCAGTAGAATGGTAATTTACCTCATTGAATAATTCTTCTCCGCCAAGGACATCTCCTTCACCTTCAATCCTAATGAGGGTTTCTTTTTCCTGCATTCCTATTTGGGTCAACTTTACGATTCCTTTATGGATGGAGTACAAGCCAAATACAGGATTTCCCTGTACATAAAGGGTTTGCGTTTTCTTATAGGAATTTACCTGATTATATTTTGAAACTTCAGAGAGGGCATCCTGCGGCATGTCACGGAATAAACAAAAGGAACCTGACTCGCAATGTGTACAATCAACAGTGGGTTTTTTCATTGAGTATCCTCAATAAATTAGTTCAAGCATAGCTGAATTTATATTTGGAAAAGAAAATGATTAAACTAATTTTTTTGAATCTTTGATTAATTTCTTAACCTCATCAATCTTTTGTGAATCATAGTACCCCCGGATAATGCTGTTTTGATCTACCAGAAAATAAAGACTATTAAAGGGAGTAGTGGATGTAGCACTTTGATAACATCCCTTAATTAATTCCTTAATTACTCCCCGGTTGCCAGTTAAGAATGTCCAACTGTTTTGATGAGAAGTGGTAGAGTCATATTTGTGAATATTTTCTGCAATAAAATTAGTATTCAAATTCAATGAAATTGAAACTAAATCAACTCCTTCTTCCTTATTAAGTTCCTCAAAAAGTGAGGTAGTAATTTCTTTCAGGTTTTCACAATTTCTGTCATTTTCGCATTCGGTATGAATAAAACTTCCTATCCATACTTTATGAGAAAAATCTTGTAAAGAAATTTCTGTCCCATGTATGTCCATCAGGGAAAAATCCGGTACTTTCCCGAATGTTACTGTTCCAAATCCATTTTCTACATCTCGAAATAAGATGAGAACACCAGCTGCAGCCCCAAAGGAAATGAGACAAAGCCAAAGGAAAATATCCTTACTGCGGGGATTCATTTGCCTCCTTTGATTTTGCATGCATATATATTATGCATCCTACCAATCCTAAAATGCAGAAGGGTGCCAATAGCAGCCCGCCAATTGGAAAAATGATGGATTGAATATAGGTTTCTCCGCTTTGTCCCGCACAATAGGGACAGGCCCAACTCAACACCGGAGCCAAGGTTATTATTGCGGTAATCCTCCTTAAGAACACCATTAATACACCCACCTAAAGGGAATATCATACATGAGTGCAATGGTAAAAAGAATCCCCGCGGGGATAGGTATGAATAGGATTTTTTGTAATACCTTTGTTTCATAACGCACATGCATATAAATCATGGCTACCATTAACATTTTGGTAGCAGCAAAGGCAAATAACAATACAATCTGTCCGGTTCTGGAAATTTCAATAAAAGCTACCCCTACTTCCAACACGGTGAGAATGGTGAGCCAAATGGCATTCTTTATATATATTGATTTATGATCGTCCATAAAATTCTCCTTTTATATGAGGTAAATAACGGTGAATACCAGAATCCAAACTAAGTCAACAAAATGCCAGAACAATCCTAAGATTTCTACATGATCCCAATTGTCTGCTGAATATCTATTTTTTGATGCGGCATAAAGAATTATAGCTATATAGATGACACCGGAAAGTACATGCAGACCATGAAAACAGGTGGTCACATAAAATACTCCGGAATATATACTGGTATTCAGTAAAAAACCGTTAGCGATGAAATGGTAATATTCATACACCTGAATTCCTAAAAAGACAATTCCCCCTGCCATGGTATAGGTGAGATATTTCTTTAACCCGGCATTATCTCCTTTTTGAATGGCATTTAATGCCATAACCATAGTAAAGCTGGTACAAATAAGCAGAAAGGTATTGAAGGCAGTTAGGGGAATATTGAGAATTTCACCTGCAGCAGGCCAAGCCGGAGCAGATGCCCTCAGCGCAGCACCGGCGATAAGTAGTCCCGCAAAGGATAAGCCGTCAATAATTATGAATAACCACATTCCCAATTTCCCTGTGGTTGCTTTACCAAAGGGATCATTTGCAGGAATGGGCAATGCTTGATTTTGGTTCATTGATTACTCCCGTTAAATATTAAACAATTACGACAAAAATGAAAAATGCAATCCAAACAACTGTGAGGAAATGCCAAAACATGCCTACCATTACCCCGTATTTTTCTTTAAACGAGTTTTGCATTATTTTGAAGAGCATCCAACCCAATGCAGAAAGACCCCCAAGGACATGCAGTCCATGCAGACCGGAGAGCATATAAAACACTGAACCTGCCTGATGGGCTGAAATAATAAATCCCTCCTTCATGAGCAAATTCCACAGTACAATCTGCAGCAGTAAAAACACAACGCCAAAACACAAGGTTGTTATAACTCTGTTCCTCAAAGTAATCAAATTACTAGCTTTGGCAGATTGTGCAGATTTAAACAGAGTGAAACTGCTTAGACATAGTACCACCGTATTTACCCATAACAAAACTAAAGGAAGGGTTCCAATGGTATATCCCATCCAGACGCCGGCTCTTGTTCTTAATACACCATAGCTGGCAAATAAGGCGATGAAGAGCATGGCAAAGGATCCGATTCCGATAATCATACCCAAATAGGAAGTGAAATTGTCTTCCTGCAATGGTGCTGTTCTTTTTACTATTGTGGCTGAGGGCATAAATATCAGGAAGGTATTGGTTCTGATTGTGCCAGCCAATCCTTATCCTTTAAAGAAGGATGACTATATTCGTGTGGTCCATTGACCACCTGCGGTGTAGCGGAAAAATTGCCGTGAGGGATAGGATAATCCACTGTCCATTCAAGGGTTGCTGCACCCCAGGGATTTCTTTCAGCAAGTTTCCCTTTCACCAAGCTCCAAACAAAATTGAAAGCAAATAATACCTGTACTGCCCCTAAAATAAAAGCTGAGGTAGTCATAAAGTCATTCAACCCTAAAACGGGTTTTAGGAATTCAAATTCAGAGGGATCAAAAATGCGGCGGTGGTGACCTGCATATCCCATAACCATCATATTGAAAAAGACAAGATTTAAGGGAATAAAAGAACCCCAGAAGTGAATTTTTCCCATAGTGGGATCCAAATCTCTCCCAAACATTTTAGGGAACCAGAAATAGATAGCAGCAAAACCTCCAAACAAAACGGACGCAGCCATAGTATAATGGAAATGACCCACTACAAAATACGTATCATGAAGGTAAATATCTGAAGTGATGGTTGCATTATACAGACCGGTTAATCCTCCTAATCCGAAAACCCACATAACAGACATGGCGAATAACATAGGCACATCAAATTTCAATGCCCCTTTCCACAGCGTACCCAGCCAGTTCAAAAAGAATATGGAGGAGGGAATACTGATAAGGAGGGTAAGAAACATGAAGGTTTTTCCCAGCAGGGGACTCATTCCTGTGGTGTACATGTGATGACCCCAAACGATCCCACTGAGGGCAGTAATGGTACACATACAGATGGCAGTCACCTTATAACCGAAGGCAGGTTTGCGTGAAAATACAGACAGCAAATCAGAAACAATTCCCCATGCAGGCAGAATAAGGATATACACTTCAGGGTGCCCAAAAATCCAGAACACATGTTGATACAAAAGAGGGTCACCACCGGGTATGGTAGCTTTTGAACCTGCAACAAGAAATTGGGTTCCTGCAACATTGTCTAAAAGAAGAATAATAAGACCAGCAGCAATAATGGGTACAAAAAGTGCATTCAGAATACTGGTGAGGAATAATCCCCAGGTGGTAAGTGGCATCTTAAAATAGCCCATTCCCGGTGCTCTTAATCTGACAATGGTGGTAATATAGTTGATGGCTCCCATAAGAGTGGATGTACCTGCAAGAGTGAGGGATAAAGTCCACAGGGTTTGCCCCTGCCCTGGTATTCCTCCAACGGGGGTACTAAGAGGTGGATAGGAAGTCCATCCACCGGCTGCTGTTCCTTCCGGTAAAAGATAGGAAAACAATAATACCACTGATGCTAAGAACATGGTCCAAAATGAGATCATATTCAGTTTAGGAAATACCATATCAGGTGCACCAATTTGAAGAGGGATACAAAAGTTCCCAAATGCACCTATAAGAATGGGAGTGATTGCCCAGAAAATCATAATCGTACCGTGCATGGTAAAGAGCTGATTATACGCATCAGGCCCAATAATTCCAGCACCTACCGGAGAGGATTGATAGAGAAAATCACCAAGCAGCCACCAGGGCAGGGGTTCCATATTATTTGATAGAGACCACCGGATCAACATTGCCTGGAAACCTCCAAAAAGAAGAAAAAAGATTCCAAGCCAAAGAAATTGTTTTCCGATTGTTTTATGATCTAAGGAAAAAATATACTTAGACCAAAATGATTGTTCGTGACTATTACTCATTATTCAGACTCCTTCCATGCCCAGCCCCATCTTGAGGGTACACCATCATCTTCATCATCCCATTCGTCCTCTGGGCCTTCCTCTTCCAAGGTATTTAACCAATTGTGATAATCTTCCTGAGATTCAACTGTTAGAATCCCCTTCATTCTGTAATGGCTGTTCCCGCATAACTCTGCACAGGCTATTTCAAATTCACCAGTTTCAGTGGCTTGGAACCACATAGTGTTAACCATCCCGGGAGTAGCATCCACCTTCACCCTGAAATTGGGTATATAAAATGAGTGAATAACATCCAGAGGTGCAATTTGAATGACAACAGGAGTATTTACAGGAATATGCATTTGGTTTTGTGCCGGAATTAAATCGTCTTCCGTATCAAACAAACCATCTGCACCTGCATATCTGAAATTCCAGGCATATTGCTGAGGCATCACTTCTACCTTAACTATATTGTCTCCTTTGGGAAAATTCCAGAATGCTTCTTTTAGATCTCTGAATGACATGCTTTCAATTACCACATCAATAGAGAGAAACACCAGCATCCCCATACATAAAGTGAATCCAATATGTTTTTTAGATTCCCCTTTTTCATATACAGCTTTATGTCCCGGCCGATTACGGTATTTCAAAATAAAATACAGCATCAGCAGTACAACAATGCTGAAGTAAATAGTAATTACCAAGTCAGTATATTGAATTACATTGTCAATCCTATATCCATCCAGAGAAACATCTTTGGGAGGATCAAGAAACCAAATTCCATTTAGAAGAGATATTTTCTTCTTCCGGAAGATTTGGATAAAGTTGCACAGGATATTATTCATTTTTGAATTATGCCTCCTTTCAAAAAATAAAATGAGTGTATGAATTAATGGATAAAGTAGGCAGTTTTAGAAACTGCGGAAATTTGACTTCTGTTTTTCAGGACTTTGTGTATTTTTTTCACAAGCAGGTTTGTAAGTTTTCCGGAACTCAAACCACTGGATAGTTTTAAATTTTCATAAGCACGGTGAAAAAGATATTCAGCAGCCTGAATATGTCCATGGCTGCTTTTTATTACTCCTCCGGAAAGCTGAATAAACCCTTTGATATTTTTTCTCACATCTTCACCGCCTGTTTTCCATATATGTTCCCAGGCTTCATGTGCCTGATAATAATCCCCCGCCTCAAAAAAGGACCAACCCTCATTAAACAGGTGATTTACAGATTTATTTACAAAAGTTGTCATCAGTTATTTTCTGGTTTATTGTGTTAACTATGGCGAATAATCCCGCCATTAAATAGGGGAGGGGCAGAAAATTATCATAACTTTAGTTGGGAGGAAAGTCACGATAGAGCCATATCAGTTTCTGCCCCTGAAGATTTTTATAAAAATTTAATCCCGTTTCAATTGAGATAAAGCTAAACACTGAAATACATTTATCAGTAACAGCGAATAATTTATTAAACATTTATAATAAGATACAAATATCCTATTATATTTTTTAATAATTCTTCTATATAAAAAATAATTTTAAGCGGGAATTAGAGGAGGATTATACTTTTCTGCCTACTAAGGAATACAGGGCAGTGCCTGTTATAAGGGCCAGAAACCCTTTCAAGGAACCAATATCTGCAGGGAGCAACCCTGATTCCTGGCTCCAGGACAGTATGGCAAACATAATGCCGAATGCAGAAAGATATAACCAGATGAACTTATACATTTATTCAGGATATCCTATGCGTTCAAAAGGATTAACCACAGAAGAAATCAGATTTCTGGAATGGGCTGCAATTCTTTTAAGATAGCGAGCATACAGAGCTACTGCTGCGGCTTCACCTGCCTGAATATTTTCAACAGTACCAGAAATGATATCATTGGTGATGCTGTCTGCCTGTGAAGAAATATTGTCTTTATAAAATCCCATTAAATTGCGGGCTTTGTCAATATCCTGCTTTTTAAAAGCATCAATAGAATCTTCAAAAAGAGAATAGGATATTTTTTCAATTTCACTCAGGCGTGTTTCAGCTGCTCCCCCATCCAACCTTTTTGGATGGGTGACGGCAAGATCATAAATATTTTTTGTATAATCTCCAATTCTTTCTATATCAATAACCACCGAAACAAGTACCAACCCGGAACCAACATCCTCCTTTCCGCCAACAGCAAGATGGGTCATGATTTTCCGACGGACATCCCTTTCAAATTCATTAATTTTTTTATCCATGGCATAGATATCAATATCAATTTCTGATGAGTCTGATTTACGCAAAGACTGGATTGACGCCTTAAACATAGTCAGATCAATATCCAACATTTCGTGGCATTCTTCCAACGCTTGTTCATATAAGCTATTGGAGTTAAATATTTCAAATATCTGTTTAAACATAATTATCTCCCAAGAAAAATGGTTAAGAGGGGTAATAAGAAGAAGAAACTCAGCAAATAAATTACCGGTATAAATTTATTCTTTATGGAAACATCAGCAATCCATTCTGCCACCTTAACGGGAATGTCACGCAGTAGAGGATTCATAAAAATGAGTACAATTCCAAAAATATTAAAAAACAAATGGGCAAAAGCAGCCACCATGGCAGTAACATTTAGAGTCAGGGAAGCCAACAGAGCCGTGACGGTGGTTCCGATATTTGCCCCTAATGTAAAGGGATAGAGCTGCCGCAGGGTCACTACCCCTGCTCCTGCCAAAGGCACAATGGTTGAAGTAGTGATGGAAGAGCTTTGCACCATTATAGTAAGAATCATCCCAAAAATGATTGCCCTTAACGCAGTCTTAAAAATATACTGGTCAAAATATTGTTTGATATTATCTAATACCAGACTTCTCAGCAGTTTTACAATACTATAGAGCATGGCAAAGGTGAGCAATATGCTGAGGAAAATATATAGGGTATTGTTATCAAAACTGAGAGACTCCAAATGTTTTGCACCCCATTTAATTGCTGTTTTTATGGGGCTTTTAAATACTTCATTGGTGCTTATTGTCCCAAAGAGGAGTGTACCTAAACCTGTCGCAGTTTTTTCTATAAATCCAAACATTATTTCAATAGGAAATAAAATGAGTACAGCCATTATATTAAAAAAATCGTGCACCGTAGAAGCTGAAAAGGCTCGCTTGAACTCTCCACCACGATTAATATGACCGATAGACACAATGGTATTAGTAACGGTGGTTCCGATATTGGCTCCCATAATCATGGGGATGGCACCTGTAAGGCTTACTGCTCCCCCGCTCACCATGCCTACAATAATTGAAGTAGTAGTGGAGGAACTCTGAAATAAGGTCGTGGCCAATATCCCAATAAAAAGTGCAAGAAAGGGATCGCTGGTGGTGGTCATGATTTCTTTGGCGAAATCACCTCCCAGTGCTTTTATCCCGGAGGATAGCCCTTTAATTCCCACCAGAAATAAATAAAGTGACAGAATGACTCCTGCCACTTTTATCAGAGAAATATATCTTTTATTCACTTAATGTCAGCAATGGTTGAAGCGTAAAATTTACAATATAAATTTCAAGCAGATTCAGCATAATTTTCATTATCGGAAATCCTCATACAATCCTCATGGATAAAAACTAAATTACCAAATGCAGAAGGATAAAAATATCAAAATCTTAATAGTTGATGACGAAGAAAGTATTCGTGAATTGGTAGGTTTTAATATACAATCCATTGGATATTCTACGGAGTATGCCCCGGATGGCAGTGAAGCAGTGAAAGCCGCTAGATTAATTACGCCTTCTTTGATAATTCTTGATTTAATGATGCCGGGAATTAATGGCTTAGAAGTCTGCAGAATTTTAAAAAATGATACACTGACTGCCTCTATACCCATTCTCATGCTCACAGCAAAAGGAGAGGAGGAAGACATAATAAAGGGGCTGGAAATGGGAGCAGATGACTATGTAACCAAACCCTTTTCAATCAAAGTTTTGTTGGCACGGGTGAATGCCCTGCTACGAAGAAATCAACAAACCCAGGGAGGGGATAGGGAGGAGCTTACATTTGATGAATTAACTATTCATTCCGGCAAAAGGGAGGTTGCCGTTAAGGGAGAAAAAATTGAACTCACTTACACCGAATTTCAAATTTTATTTACTCTTGCCAGTCACCCTGATTGGGTGTTCACCCGCAATCAGTTGATTGATGAAGTTCGTGGTGAAGATTATCCTGTAACTGACAGAAGCATTGATTTTCAAATAGTAGGCCTCAGAAAAAAATTAGGAGCGTCCAGCAGGTTTATCAAAACAGTCCGCGGTGTTGGATACCGCTTCATAAGGGAAGAATAATACTCAATGTTTCAAACCCTATCCTCACGCATATTTCTGGCATTTTTTTTATTGATTATCGTGGTAGTGTCTGCTTCAGCCTGGTTCTTTACCACTTCCATGAAGGAGTTTTATTATGAGGAGAAAGTTAACGATCTCACTTCCAGAGCAATATTATTTAGTGAATCACTGTCAGGTTCAAACCTTCACGATATAAATGCTTTAACTAAGCTGTGTCAAAGATTGGGTCAAAACACTCAAACTCGCTTTACGATTATTGATGAATCGGGAAAGGTGTTAGGTGATTCACAGCATAACCCTGCAGAAATGGATAACCATATAAATCGGCCGGAAATACAATCTGCATTTAATGATAGTACGGGGATGTCTATCCGATTTAGTGCCACGGTTCAAAAAGAAATGATGTATCTTGCCATCCCCATTTCCATACAGGGAATTCAATTGGTGATACGCAGCTCCCTGCCTATTACAGACCTGCAGGAAAAAATTACAAAACTCTATGTAAAGCTTTTTATCTCAGTACTTTTCATCACAATTCTGGCGTTAGCAGGGAGTTTCTATATTTCAAAAAAAATATCCTCACCGCTAATGGAAATGGAAGCTGGAGCCGCTCAATTTTCAAGTGGTGATTTTTCTACCAAACTTCCCCGGTTTGCAACCAATGAATTAAATCATTTGGCAGATTCACTAAACAGCATGGCAGCTGAGCTGGATGAAAGAATTCAATTTATTACGGAGAAAAAAAATGAGCAGTCTGCCATTCTCAGCAGTATGGTAGAAGCAGTCATTGCCCTCACCAATGCAGGAGAGATTATCATGCTAAATAAAGCAGGGTCAGCTCTTTTTAAATTGGATATTGAAAAGTCTATTGGTAAATCCGTATTTGGACTTATCCGTAATGCAGAGTTCATTAATTATTTTCAACAGCTAACCTCACCGGAGCGTTTCAATGAGCAGGAAATTTACATTTCTGAATCCTCAAAATATTTAATAGCAAGGGGAACTGCCCTATTAAATGCAGAGGGTGAAAGTATTGGTTCTGTAGTGGTTTTCAATGATATAACCAGGATGCGAAAACTTGAAAATATCCGCAAAGAATTTGTTGCCAATGTTTCTCATGAACTAAAAACTCCCATAACTGCTATTAAAGGATTTGTGGAAACGCTCCTCACGGTGGAAAACACGAAAGATCAACATAAATTTCTCAAGATTACAGCCAGTCATACAGACCGGTTAAACCAAATTATTGATGACCTCCTGCTTTTGTCCAGAATTGAGCAGAAAGAGGATAAACAACAGATTGACTTTGAAGTCTATCCCCTTACCACAATCATTGGGGATTCTCTTGCAACCTGCAGCCATGACATTAAGCAAAAGCAAATTCAAATTGAGACAGACATTGATGAAAAATTGGCAACTCCCCTTAATCCCGGGCTCATTCAGGATGCCCTGGTCAATCTGATAAATAATGCCATCAAATACAGCCATACAGGTGGTAGAGTAACCCTGACAGTGGAACAAAAAAATAAACTGATTTCCCTCCGCATATCTGATGAGGGAATTGGGATTGATCCTGCTCATTTTGACAGGCTATTTGAAAGGTTTTACAGAGTGGATGAGGGTCGCTCCCGCAATGAAGGAGGTACGGGGCTGGGTCTTGCAATAGTCAAGCATATCGTCCGTTTACATGGCGGAACTGTTTCTGTTTCCAGTAAACCGGGAAATGGTTCAACTTTCGAAATTTGTCTTCCTGCCTGATTTTCTAACACAATTCTAACAAACTTCAAATAAAAGGCTAATATTCAACCTTTAATTTTTGAATAATGTAAATCCCTTATAGGTGGTTTTTCAGAGTAAATTCAAAATAAAGGAGAAATGAAATAATGTTAGTTAAGAAGTTGAATTTAATCCTGGTTACAATTATTGCAGCTATGGGATGTGGAGATTCCACACATTCTGACAGAGCAGGTGATTTAAAAGGGACCGTTAAAATTGATGGATCCAGTACGGTATTCCCCATTACTGAAGCCGTTGCGGAAGAGTTTGGAAAATCCTATCCAAGAGTTAGGGTAACGGTGGGAATTTCCGGTACCGGCGGTGGATTCAAAAAATTTTTATTGGGAGAAACGGACATTAATGATGCCTCCCGAACCATTAAGGATAAAGAAATCAAAAAAGCTGCCGAAAACAATATAAAGTACATTGAACTTCCTGTGGCTTATGATGGTCTATCCGTTGTTATCAACAGGGAAAATGACTTCATTGATTATCTTACCGTTGTAGAGCTAAATAGCATTTGGAAAGCAGAAACTACTATCAAAACCTGGAATGATGTGAGACCAAGTTGGCCTGATGAAAAAATAAAATTGTATGGACCCGGAACAGACTCAGGAACCTTTGATTACTTTAAAGAAGCCATTATTGGTAAAAAGAATCATATCCGATCTGATTTCACTAAGTCTGAGGATGATAATGTTTTGGTTCAGGGTGTTGCAGGAAGTAAATATGCAATGGGTTTCTTCGGCTTTGCCTATTATGCTGAAAATAAAGACAAGTTAAAGGTTGCTAAGATTGACGGAGGCAATGGACCCGTTGCTCCCACTGAAATAACGATAAACAATGGCAGCTATACCCCCCTTTCCAGACCTGTCTTTATCTATGTGAATCCTGAATCCGCAAAACGACCAGAAGTTGATACCTTTATTCAATTCTATTTAAACAACACTGCCAGCCTGGTTTCTGAAGTTGGCTATGTGCCCCTGCCAGAAAAAGTATCAGCAGAAGTATTACACCGATATCAAACCAGACTTTCTGGAAAGTGGTTCTAATAAATTTTACTTAAGGAATTTATTCCGGGAACAACGATTAACTAAAAAGGAGAGAAAATGAAAAAGTTACTACTAATATCCTTCCTTGCAAGTCTATTTGCACAGGATGGAAAATTCAGCGGGGTTATATTCTACAATTACACCTACGACCTTTCAGAAGAGCAAGATGGGTACAACAGCTTCGATTTAAGCAGAGTATATTTGACTTACCAGCAGAATTTATCTGAGTCAGTATCCTATAAATTCCAAACGGACATAGATCCAAAAGCTTCGCCAAAATCTGTTTATTTGAAAAATGCAAAGGTTGATTGGAAGCTTCCTGCAGGTAAACTCACGCTGGGGCTGCAGGGCATGAATATATTCAATGTAACCGAAAAAACCTGGGGCTATCGCTATCTGGAGAAATCCCCTATGGATAGACATAAATTTTCCAGTTCTGCAGATATGGGGGCAGCCTTTTCAGGGAAATTACATAATATCCAATACTCCCTTATGCTCACTAATGGCAGTGGGTATAAAAATCCCGAAAATGACAAGTATAAAAAATTCTCAACCCAGTTTGTTTATGGGGAAAAGAAATTATCTTCTGCCAAGGGATATAATTTTGGATTTTCCTTCTCTACAGAGCCTGCAGAAAATGAATCGGCTACTACTCAAACAACGACTGTAACGGGATTTTTCGGTGGGCTATCACAGGAGAAATTTCGCTTTGGCGCAGAATTTGATTTAAAATCGGTAAGTGAAACAGAAGGTGCTGAACAGATTTTGGCATTTTACGGAACCTATAATATTTCAGCCAAATTATCTGCACTTGTCTATGTTGATCTCCATGATGCGGATAATTCCACTGATAATAACACTGAAACGTATACCATCGCAGGGCTGGAATATAAACCGGTTAAAGGGATTATCATTACCCCAAATATTAGGATGACCACACCCGAAAACGGTGAAGGCACTTCTGTGGCAATGGTTAACTTCCAATTCAAATTCTGAATTTTCCACCATGGCACTGCTTAAGATAAAAATAAAAGAGCCGGTAGCTGAAAAGCTGCTTGCTCTTTGTGCCTATCTCAGTATTCTCACTACGGTGATGATCGTGTATATTCTGGCGACAGAGTCCTTCCATTTCTTTAAGCATGTTTCCATAAGTGAATTTTTATTGGGGACTAAATGGGAACCCTTGCTGGAGCCAAAAGCATTTGGGGTACTCCCCCTGCTGTTTGGTACGCTGACCATCGTCATAGGCTCTGCTCTCATTTCCCTTCCTATGGGAATTATCACAGCAGTTTATCTTAGTCAGTATGCCTCCAAAAAAACCAGGAGAATAATCAAACCAATTCTGGAAATATTAGCTGGAATCCCTACCGTAGTATATGGATATTTTGCACTTACTTTTATTACACCCGTTTTGAGGGTCTTTATTCCTTCAACAGAAATCTTTAATGCTGCCAGTGCTTCCATTGTGGTTGGAATAATGATATTGCCAATGGTTGCCTCCCTCTGCGATGATGCTTTACAGGCAGTACCTAAGCATTTAAAACAAGGCGGGTTTGCATTGGGTACCACCTCTTTTGAGGTGATTAAAGGCATATTAATTCCTGCAGCCTTATCGGGAATTATTGCCTCTTTTGTGCTGGCAGTGTCTCGGGCGTTTGGTGAAACCATGGCAGTCACTCTCGCCGCAGGGGCAACCCCAAAATTTACTCTGAATCCCTTAGAGAGTATTCAAACCATGACTGCCTATATTGTTCAGGTAAGTCTGGGAGATACCCCTGCCGGGGGTATTGAATATCAAACCATTTTTGCAGTGGCAGGGTTATTATTTGTTGTCACCCTTACCATGAATTTATTTTCTAATTTTATTATGAACCGATTCAGGGAAGTATATGAATAACCCATCTTCATCGCTGAATAAACGACAACGAATTGACTGTATCTTTAAGTGGACGGCTAAATTGCTCACTTGGTCTTCCCTTGGTATTCTTGCATTTTTATTAACCCACGTTACCATCACGGGATTTGAAAAACTATCCTGGAATTTTCTACAAAATTTTCCTTCCCGCTTTCCTGAAAAAGCAGGCATAAAGTCAGCACTGCACGGCAGCGTCTGGATGTTATCATTGGTTGCCATTGTTTCTGTCCCCTTGGGTGTGTCATCTGCAGTGTATCTTGAAGAATATGGTAAAAAGAATAAACTGCATCGAATTATCGAAGTCAATATTGCCAACTTGGCAGGTGTTCCGTCCATTGTTTATGGAATTTTAGGGTTGGTCATTTTTGTACGGTTTTCCCATTTAGACCGATCTGTATTGGCAGGGAGTTTTACCATGTCTTTATTGATTCTACCGGTTATCATCATTTCCTCCCGGGAAGCCATTCGGGCAGTTCCTAACAGCATTCGCCTGGGGGCTTTCGCCGTTGGAGCCACCAAATTGCAAACAGTAATCCACCATGTACTACCTTCTGCCCTGCCTGGGATTCTCACTGGTGTGATTTTATCAATGTCTCGGGCGATTGGGGAGACAGCCCCCCTCATTATGATTGGTGCTCTCACTTATGTTGCCTTTGTCCCTGAAAATATCATGGATCCCTTCACCACTCTCCCAATCCAGGTTTTTAATTGGGCATCCCGCCCCCAGGAAGCCTTTCATGAAGTGGCGGCGGCTGGTATTATTGTGCTGTTGTTTGTACTGCTGACTATGAATGCTATTGCAATTTTGTTACGAAACTACACCAACAAAAAATTAGAATTCTGATATCATGAACAATTCAATTTTACATACCAAAAATCTAAATCTCTTCTATGGAAAATATCAGGCTATTTCAAATTGTACCATGGAAATTGAAAAACAAAAAGTCACTGCAATTATTGGTCCTTCCGGTTGTGGTAAGTCAACGCTGTTGCGTTCAATGAACAGAATGAATGATTTCATAGATAGTTTTTCCATCACTGGGGAGGTATTATTTCAAAATCAGGATATTTATCATAAAAAAACAGATGCCACTGAACTACGGAAAAGTATTGGAATGGTTTTTCAAAAGCCTAATCCGTTTCCGAAATCAATTTACAAAAATATAACCTGGGGTCCTGAAATGAATGGATTCTCAGGAAACAAAGATGAACTGGTAGAAGACAGCTTGAAAAATGCAGGACTTTGGGAAGAAGTGAAAGACCGTCTGGAAGATTCAGCATTAGGGTTATCCGGCGGTCAGCAGCAACGGCTTTGTATTGCCAGAGCCATTGCCATGAAACCAGAAGTGATTTTAATGGATGAACCTTGTTCTGCTTTAGACCCCAGGTCAACAGCAACCATTGAATCCCTCATTAAAAAATTACGTAAAAATTACAGCATAGTCATAGTCACTCATAATATGCAGCAAGCTGCCAGAGTATCAGACTACACCGCCTTCCTTTATGAAGGAGAACTCATTGAATATGGAATAACAGAGCAGATTTTTAAAAATCCTGAGTTCAAACAGACGGAAGATTACATCACCGGCAGATTTGGTTAAATTTATATTTTGTAAAAGGAGAATTGCATGTCAGAAATTTTAGAACGGGAAATAGATAAGCTAAAAAAATCAGTTTCTGCAATTAGTACCAGGGTTGAGGAAAATATGAATCAATCAATTGAGGCATTTATTCGTCATGATTTTGATACAGCAAAAACCATCATGGAAAATGATGCAGAAATTGATCAGTTAGAAATTGAAGTAGAAGAAGAATGCCTGAAGATATTAGCTCTCCACCAACCCGTTGCTGTAGATTTGCGTTATATTATATCCGTGTTAAAAATCAACAATGATTTAGAACGAATTGGTGACCTTACCACCAATATAGCCGGGGTGGTAGTCTATTTATCAGATAAGAAAAAAATTCCGGTTCCCCCTTCCATCTCTGAAATGACAGGGATCGTTTCTAAAATGCTTAAAGACTGCCTTGATTCTCTCTTTAAAAAGGATCTGGAATTAGCAGCCTCTGTAAGAAAGGCTGATGATAAAGTAGATGATCTCCATTTAAAAATGTACCAAACAGTGAAAGACCGGGTTATTGAATCTACAGATTCCATTGACCAGATGATGCCTCTTCTGTCAGTATCGCGATATTTAGAGCGCATCGCAGACCACTGCACCAACATTGCAGAAGATGTTGAATACTTTGTAAAGGGGGTGATCACCAGACATCATGGACGGTAACAATATCCATGAATTATATTCCATCCCTTTCGTAGTTTTGCCCCTGCATAAATAAAGGGTTTTTGACTGTTTTACTGATCCCGATTAAAAACCTTTTATAAATTTCTTATTCATCAAAGTGAAATACAGGGGGCAGCAATCCATGAAATATTCTGAATATCAATACAGCCGAACGAATCCAAAAGAAGTTAAAGACCAATTAACAGAAATCATTGAGGGCTTTAATAAGGCTGAAAACCCCAGGGAGCAAAAACTATGGATGGATAAATCTAAGCAGATTTTCTCAGACTATTCCACCTATGAGGCTATAGCACGGCTTAATTTTAACCGTGATACAAAAAATGAGTCATACGTAAAAGAAAATGACTATTTCGATGAAATAGACCCGCTTATGAGAGAAATTTCTCTGAACTGGACAAAAACCCTCCTCAATGGAAAATTCCGTTCTGAATTAGAAGCCTCTTTCGGACCTCAGTTTTTTAACCAAAAGGAGTTAGAGGTGAAATCTTTTGATCCGAAAATCAAAGAGTTAGTGGAAGAAGAAAATAAGGTGACCAATGAGTACACCAAACTCATGGCAGGGGCAGAAATAGACTTTCAGGGTGAGACTTATAACCTGGCTGGTATGGGTCCATTTCATTTAGATAAAGACCGTAAAATCCGCAAAGCTTCTATAGAAGCAGTTTTTGGATTCTTCGAAAAAAATGCCCAGGAACTTGACAGTATATATGACCGCCTGGTGAAACTTCGCCATAAAATGGCAACTGAGCTGGGGTATGAAAACTTCATCCAGCTTGGTTATGATAAAATGCTGAGGACTGATTATAGTCATGTTGAGGTTGCTGCTTATCGTCAACAGATTGTAGATCATGTGGTACCCTTGGTTGCGAAACTACAAGAGCAAAAAAGAAAAATTCTGGGATTAGACAATCTCTATTATTACGACGCAATTAATTTCAAGGATGGTGACCCTAAACCCAAAGGATCCCCTGAAGATTTAGTTGAAGCTGCCAAAAAAATGTATGCTGAACTTTCCCCGGAAACGGGTTCTTTTTTCAAAATGATGATTGAGGAAGAACTCCTCGATTTGGTAAATCGGGATGGAAAAATGGGGGGTGGTTTTTGTACCGCCTTCCCAAAATATGAACGCCCCTATATTTTTTCAAATTTTAACGGAACGGACCATGATGTCACCGTACTCACTCATGAAGCTGGCCATGCCTTTCAGGTGTACAGTGCCAGAAAGCAACCCCTGCTGGAATATCACTGGCCCACCTATGAAGCAGCGGAAATCCACTCTATGAGTATGGAGTTTATCACCTGGCCCTGGATGGACGCCTTCTTTAAGGAAGACACAGAAAAGTTTAAATATCTGCATATGGTAAAGTCTATTTCTTTTCTGCCCTATGGTGCTTGTGTTGATCATTTCCAGCATTGGGTGTATGAACATCCTCATGCAACTCCACAGGATAGAAAATCAAAATGGAGTGAACTGGAAAAATTGTATATGCCCTGGCTGGACTATGACGAAATAAAATTCTGCAATGAGGGCGGTATCTGGCAGAAACAGATGCATATATATCAGGTTCCTTTTTATTACATAGATTATACTCTGGCTCAGGTCTGTGCTTTCCAGTTCTGGATTAAATTTAATGAGAACCGAGAATCTGCCTGGGAAGATTATCATCGTCTCTGCAAAGCCGGTGGAAGTCTTCCTTTTACTGAGCTGACTACGCTTGCCAATATTGAATCTCCATTTGAAAACGGGGTACTGGAAAAAGTCGTTGATCAAATCTGGAAATTTTTAAAATCCATTGATGTAGATTCCTTATAAAGGAAATATCCTTATACTGCAATTTTCATTTTGCAGATATTTACGGCTCAGCCTAATTTTGCCGTCTTAACATCCTGCCATATCAGGGTCATAACTCATATTATATAGAATAAAAAAGAATCCGGGAGGGTCTTGTGTCTGATTCACATCACCAAGAAAGTTTCTGGCGGAAATACATTTTTTCCACAGATCATAAAATTATTGGTATTCAATATGGAATAACTGCGTTACTGTTTATGTTTTTAGGGTTTACCCTCATGATGGTAATGCGTTGGCAGCTTGCCTTTCCTGACCAGGCAGTTCCCATTGTAGGGGGGCTTGTAAAATGGCTTGCAGAACTTAATGGTTTTGCCAGTGACGGTAATCTTCCTGCAGACTTGTATAATGTTTTTGGAGCCATGCACGGTACCATCATGATCTTTTTGGGAGTAGTTCCCCTTGTGGTAGGTGCTTTTGGTAACTATATTGTTCCCCTGCAGATCGGTGCACCTGATATGGCTTTTCCAAAACTTAATATGTCCTCTTACTGGGTGTATTTCATTGGTGGTGTCATCATGTTTGCCAGTTTCTTCCTGCCTGGCGGGGCAGCAAACTCAGGTTGGACATCCTATCCTCCCCTGGCAGATATCGCCACAACAGGGCAGACTTATTGGCTCGTTGGTATGGTATTTCTAATTACCTCATCCTTGTTGGGATCCGTAAATATCATTGTAACCATTGTCCAGCTCCGTGCGGAAGGATTAACCTGGATGCGTCTTCCATTTTTCGTCTGGAGTCAGTTGGTAACTTCCTTCCTGTTGTTGTTGGCATTCCCACCCCTTGAAGCTGCCGGAATTTTTCAGCTTATGGATCGTGTCTTCGGTACCAGCTTTTTTCTTCCCAGTGGTTTGGTAGTTGGAGGTGAAGCCCTGAATGTGAGCGGTGGCGGTAGTCCTCTGCTTTGGCAGCATCTGTTCTGGTTTTTAGCTCACCCTGAAGTTTACGTGTTAATTTTGCCCGGCATGGGTGTGGTGGGTGAAATCCTCGCCAACAATACCAGAAAACCATTATATGGATACAAATCGCTGGTATATTCAGCAATTTTCTTAGGGTTCATGTCATTCGTTGTTTGGGCGCATCACATGTTCCTCACCGGTATGGGCCAGGGAATGTCAGTGTTCTTTCAGACGACTACTATGATAATTTCAGTACCCTCCGTTATAATTTTATCCTGCTTTATGCTGTCTCTTTGGGGTGGATCCATTCGCTTTAACTCCCCCATGCTCTTTGCCCTGGGTTGGATACCCATGTTTGGTATCGGTGGACTGACGGGGCTGCCTTTGGGACTATCCACACCTGATATTCACCTCCATGATACCTATTATGTGATCGGGCATTTCCATTATGTAGTTGCGCCGGGGACCATCTTTGCCATTTTTGCAGGTATTTATTACTGGTTCCCGAAAATGACTGGAAAAAAACTTGATGAAACTTTAGGGAAGCTGCATTTTTACTCATCTTTCATTTTCATGAATGGCATATTCATGCCCATGTTTATTCAGGGTATGGCAGGAGTTTCCCGGAGATTAGCTGATGGTGGGCAATCCTATGCCCATGCGCAGGATGTGCTGGTGTTTAATGAAGTCATGTCCTGGTCTGCCTGGCTGCTTGCTATAGCACAGATTCCATTTATCATAAATATCTTTCGTACGATGTGGGCCCAACGGGAAGCAAGCCCTGATCCCAATCCCTGGCAGGCAACTACTATCGAATGGACAGACACCACCTCACCCCCTCTCGGACATGGTAATTTTGAAAAGGCACCAGTAGTCCACCGTGGCCCCTATGAGTATTCTGTACCGGAGGCAAAGTCTGATTTTTCTCCACAAACCCAATCTTAAGTAAGGAAATCCAATGGAAATACCCTATAATGTTGAAGTAAGAGAAGAAACGGGAGTCTATAATTCCAAACTGGGAATATGGTTATTTCTGGCTTCTGAAGTAATGTTGTTTGGCGGATTGTTTTCTGCTTTTATACTGTTGAGAACCGGTGCGCCTGTTTGGCCTCCCATGGGGGTAAACGGCTCAATACTTCCCCTGTTAGAGCAAACTATTCCCCATGCCACTTTTAACACCATTGTTCTTATTGCCTCCTCTGTGACTATGGTAATGGCCTGGGTTGCTCTGAAAAGAAAAGACCTGACTAAATTCAAAATTTATTTGGGGAGTACAATCCTCTGTGCTGCCATCTTTCTGGTAGTAAAATATTTTGAGTATTCCCATAAAATTCATGAAGGATTTGTACCAGCTCATGATACCTTTATGGCAATTTATTTTACAATCACAGGCTTACATGGACTGCATATTATCGGAGGAATCATCGTTCTGGCATACTTTTTTGGCCCGGGAATTAAAATGTGGGATTCAGAACCTGAACGGTTTACAAACCGCATTGAAATCGTCGGACTATACTGGCACTTTGTTGATTTGGTATGGATTTTCCTCTTCCCCTCATTATACCTCTTAAATTAAGGAGAAATTATGTCAGCTAAAGATTTAGCACATCATGTCATTACTTACCGGAATGTTTTCGTTCTGTTATTATTTTGCACTGCCCTTACGGTTGGAGCCGCCTATATGGATTTCAATGTACCCGGCTCAATGGCAGGGGCATTATTTGTTGGCCTTACCATTGCCATATTCAAGGGATACTTGGTGGCAGGGAATTTCATGCACTTAAAGACTGAGAAGAAAATCATCCATTATATTTTATTGTTGACCGTCTTCTTCCTCTTTGTGCTATTAGCCATTCCTGTTCTTTGGCATATAGATTTGGTTCAATAAATATGTCATTAAAGTCTTTTCATCTTTTGTTTATTTTCATTACTGCCTGTTTTGCCATTTTTTTGGGGTATTGGTCCTATACTGAATGGATAGAACTGGGAAAGAGTAATTATGTGTTTTACATGGCACTTTCGGCAGGACTGTTAATTGCTGCTCTGCTTTATGGTAAATGGTTCAGCAAAGAATTGGCACAGTTAAATGGCAGCTAAATTCATTGTAATTATTACCGGTATTTTTCCTGCAGTGGTACTCCCCTGTGCTGTTTGTTATGGAAATCCGGAAGACCCTTTAAGCCAGGGGATGAATATGGGGATTTTAACCTTATTAGGATTTATTGGATTAGTACTGTTAATTATTGCAGCTTCCATCATTTCTTTATCTATTAGAACTCGAAAAATAAATAACGCTTAGGAGCATTATGTTAGAATATTTAGGAAATATTTCAAACCATTTGGGATTACCAGTAAATTCATCCGGGCATGGATTTTTAATAGATTCTGTACTTGGCTGGGTGCATTGGCTCATGTTTATCCTCTTTGCAGGATGGGGGCTATATCTGATTATTACATTAATCCGTTTTAACCGGAAGGCAAACCCCAATGCTGATTATAATGGAGTAAAATCTCACTTTTCACAATATGCTGAAATAGGGGTAATCGTGTTTGAAGCATTTCTTCTCGTTGGATTGTCCATACCCCTTTGGTCGCAGTTGAAAACAGAGGTTCCCGATTCAGGGGTTGTTGAAGTACGGGTAGTCGCCCAGCAGTTTGCCTGGAACATCCACTATCCCGGTACTGATGGAATGTTTGGTGAATCTGATATCAACTTAGTAGATGAAGAATCCAATCCCATCGGACTGGACAGAAATGGTGCAGGTGCGGATGATATTGTTACCGTGAACCAAATGCACTTGCCTGTAAATAAAATGGCAAAAATTTACCTGTCATCTAAAGATGTAATTCACAGTTTTGCCCTGCCTGAAATGCGGGTGAAGCAGGATGCAATCCCAGGTATGACCATTCCTATTTATTTTACTCCCACTATGACCTCTGTGGAATTCCTTGATGAGATAAAAGGGACCGGACGTGAAGGGAAAGGCTACGAAATTGCTTGTGCACAGCTTTGCGGTAATTCTCATTACCGTATGAGAGGTTTCCTCACTGTTGAAACGGAAGAAGAATATAATGCCTGGTTGGAAGAGGAAGCAGAATATATAGAAGATGAGGATGATGAGGACTGGTAGAATTTAGGTTCTACTCTAATTAGTAAAACGGGAAGTCGGGGCGGCTTCCCGTTTTTTTTTGCAACACTGATAGACTCAAAATTAAAAATGATTTTTTGTTTCTCATAAACTCGGTGGGAAACTTTAAATTTTAACTATTAGTAAGAGTATCTCTGTGCCGCAGTTAAAACTAACCCTCCAGGACTATATTCACTACCTGAACAACATCCAAAATATTAATCATTCCATCACCGTTCAAATCAGCCAGAGAACTTTGTTGAGGTGTTAATTCAATATTCCCCAGTATTGCCTGAATAATGATAATAATATCCTGAATGTTTATTTCACTGTCAATATTCACATCTCCCTGTGCATAAATATCTAACTCTAAGGAATAGGCAGAAGCACCATAGGTACCGGCAATTAGCTTTCGGGTGGGTTGATGAATTTTTATATCCATAATGGGGATGTTGGGAAGATTCAGAGAATAACTTTGCCAGGAGCTGCCACCATTGGAGGTAAAAAAGATTCCAGAGTCGGTGCCAATATATATATGACCTTCTAACTGAGTATCCAGTACTATGCAGTTAACCGGTAATTCAGGAAGATTTGAACTGATATTTATCCAGGATGCCCCCAAATCTTCTGAACGAAATATATGCGGCAGAGGATCTTCCCAGCGGAATCCGGAAAGAGTAACATAAATAGTAGATTCCTCAAAAGGATCAAAAGCTACCCGGGTGATCCAACGGTTGGGCAGTCCTGCTGAAATATCAGCCCACCCGGAAAAATTCCCGGTTTTAAGATGGACTCTCCCATCGTCTGTGCCTGCAAGTACAAGGGCACTGTTATGAGGTGAAACCGCCAGGGTACTGATAGTATGATATGAACTACCGTCATCTCCCAGGGTGAGGTCTTCACTGATAGCATTCCAATTATTGCCGTTGTCAATAGTCTTCCAAACCCGGTAACTTCCAAAATATAAGGTAGTGGGATTTTGAGGATCCATAACCAGTGGAGATGACCAGTTATTGCGGTCGTTTTCCCAGTTATATCCTACATAGTCCATCCAATCTCCTCCGTTGGTTGAGCGATATACATATCCCCATTGATATTCAGCAAAAATGATATCTGAATTGGTGGGGTTTACCAATGTATAGAAACCATCACCACCTAAAATAGCATGCCAATCGTCCAGTGCTCCGGAGAGAGTGCGGATGGTGTTATTATCCTGCGTTCCGCCGTAAATGCGCTGTGGAAGCTGGTAGTCCACCTCAATGGCATAGAATTGTGTAAGAGGAATATTGTTGATATGGTTCCAGCTATTGCCATAGTTTTCTGTGGAATATAAACCGCCGTCATTCCCTACGAACATACGATTAGTATTGGGGTCAAACTCCAGAGCATGGTGATCAACATGAATTTCATCCGTATTAAAGTAGCCTGCAATCGTTTCCCAACTTTCACCACCATTTTCTGTACGCACCAGGTCAACACCTAAGGCAAAAGCACGATTGGGATTTTCAGGATCAACGCGTACCTGACCAAAATACCAGCCGAAGCGGGAATTCATCCCATAAATAGAATTATCATTCGTTTGATACCAGGACAATCCCCCATTGGTCGTTTTATAAATCCCCAGAAAGGAGTAGTCCTCATTTTCTTCCATATGTTTATCGTAAAAAGCGTAAATGATTTCCGGGTTAGATTCTGAAAGTGCTATTCCTATACGGCCCACGTTTGTTCCCGTTGGTAATCCATTGGTAAGTTCTGACCAGGTGTCACCCCCGTCTGTCGTTTTCCAGATACCTGAGGACTCTCCGCCGGACTTTCGATAATTTAGTCCCCGCACTCTTTCCCACATGGATGCATAGAGAATATCAGGGTTATCCGGATGCTGTACCAGATCAATGGCAGCGGTGGAGTCGGTAAGAAAGAGTACCTGTTCCCATTGGGAACCACCATCTATACTGCGATATACTCCTCTTTGGGAGTTTGAGGAAAAAAGAGTACCGCAGGCAGCTGCAAATATTCGGTTTGAGTTTGAGTGATCCACAATTATTCTGGCGATGTAGGCAGATTCTTCCAGTCCAATATGGTTCCAATCTACTCCCCCGTTTACAGATTTCCAAATGCCGTCTCCAATGAAACTATAGCTGGAAGCGTTGGCTTCTCCTGTACCAGCATATAAAATCTGGGAATTTTGCGGGTCAATCGCCAGGTCACCTATACTGATTACCGGAGGTTGATTAAATAGTTGCTGCCAGGAGATGCCATTATTGGTGGTCTTGTAGATTCCCCCTGAAGCTGCCCCAATATACATGGTTCCGGGATTGGATTCATCTAACACCAGATCAGTAATTCTACCCCCAATATTCGTAGGACCCAGCAGTTCCCATTCAGCATTTCTGGTTCCCGCATGTTTATGCTGCATTTCTGCCTGCCTCATTGCCTGAAGATAGTATTGGTGGTTTATTTTTCCATGGGGATAGGTACGTTGATAGCCCATCCATTCATTGGGGAGGGCGGCAGGTTCTTTGGCAATAGCCCTGCCATGCGGTTTTTGGATAGTTGGGGGTTTGTAGTTAGCGTGAGTCTCTGTAGAATTATCAGCTTGGTTTCTAAAAATTAAAAAGGTTCCACAGAGGATAATCAGGAGTGAAACCCCCTTCAAATAATTATTAAATTGAAAAAATTTTCCCATAGCCTGTTAATTTACTACAGAATTATCAGATTTTTAAAGCAATGACTTTATTCTAATGGTAACAGCCGACAGCTAATAGTTAACGACAATCAGCTAACGGTCACTTTTCATTTTTCATTTTCATTTTTAATTAACAGGCTATGTATCCCTCCTTACCCCCTGCTCCACTCATGCAGGTTAAAGGATTCATGGTACTCTCCCTTTATATACTTTTGTAAATCCAATATTAGATTGGTGATAAGCAGAGGCATATACCCATTGCGTTTAATATATTCCTGAGTGAGTTCCACTTGGGTAAGACATTGTGCCCAGTCTGCGCTTGGATATTTTGTCGAAATCTTATTTATTTTCCCTAATTGGTCTTTAAATACTATGGCTTCATCATTCTGGGTTGCAGCATAGTAGAGTAAATCCCTGAAAAATAATCCAATACATTTAAAAAGCTGTTCCAATTTCCCTTTACCACCCAATTTCAGACGGGAAACTATATCAATACATTTCTCCCAATTTTTGGGATCTGAACTAAAAGCTGCATTTAATACTTGATACATTTTCTCCAGAATTTCGGTAGAGTTTTCAACTAACTCAGACTGCAGATTCATATCTCCACCGGAGATGCGTGCAATAATTCCGGCCTGGATATTATCCATGCCTGATTCCTTTAACTTTTCTTCAATAACAGAAGATGAAATTGCAGGGAAGAATATGTCCTGGCAGCGGGAATGAATCGTGTCCAATATCGCTTCGGGGTGGGAAGATACCATGATGAAAATAGTTTTTTCAGGAGGTTCTTCTAATATCTTTAAAAGGGCATGAGCTGCTTCAGGACTTGGAACACATAACTTTTCTGCCTGGAAAATCAAAAATATTTTCCATTCGTTATTGATGGAGCTGAGTGAGGCTTCCTGTTTTATATTTCTCACGGAGTTAATTAAAATGGTATTTGCGTTTGACATTTTGAGAGGAGCATAAGGACTTTCCCCTTTCTCATTTACCAGAGATAAGTATTCATCCAGAATTTTTTTACTCTTGAACAATTTATCAATTGGATCGTCACTGCTCCAATTTTTCCCTCTGGGCAGGGGAATAATCAGGTTTACATCCTCATGTTGGAATGTTCGTGTTTTTTTACAGGAGGAACATATCCCACATGCGCCTGATTCAAGAGGGTCACTACAATTGATTAAGGCTGCCAATTCCAACGCATGACCTTCCTTCCCCGATCCTTGTGGACCATGGAATAAAAGAGCGTGACTCAACTTCCTCCTTTTTACTGAGGTTAAAATTCTATTCCAGTTTTTTTTATTAAGAATTAAATCTATGTAAATCATTTTTTCACCAGCCAATGTAGGGGATTTAATTTCTCCTGATTCCCCCAAACCTCGAAATGCAATTTAGCTCTTTCTCCGGGGTCCGGCTCAGCCACAGAGGCTATTTTATTTCCCATCTGTATGTATTCATTTTCATGAATTGTAATATTATCCACATGAGCATATACGGTGCTGAAACCACCACCATGGTCAATGATAATGACATTACCATGACCACGAATATAGGTAATGGTACTCACCACTCCATCCAACACAGATTTCACCGATGTACCACTCTGTGCACTGATATCAATTCCCACATTTTCGGTGATAGTACCCGTTTCCGGGTTGCGGGTACTTCCGAATTTACCTATGACCCTTCCTCCTACAGGCCAGGCAAGTTTACCCTTCATTTTGGCGAAATTACCTGTTGTAGCCCTGTTTTGTTCAGCACGGATACGGGCCAGTTCCTCTTCTCTCTTTTTCATCGCTTCTTTGTCAGTGTAAAGCTTTTTAATGAGAGATTCCATTTCTGCAATTTTTCTGGTTTTTACAGAACGGGACTTTTCAAGGGATGATCTTTCTTTTTTGATCTCAGACAATAAATGTTTGCGTTTGCGTTTATCAGCGGAAAGGGTATCGCCTTCTCTTTTTTTCTCTTGTAACAAAGTAATTTTTCGATTGAGTTCAATTTTTAATTTTGTCTTTTCTTTAGCTAATTCTTCAAGTGTCTCCGTAATCTGAAAACGGAGCTTCTTTTCATATTGGGCTAAAATATCTAAATATTTGATACGGTAAATAGCGTTGTTCCAATCCCCTGCTAATAGGACGGTTTCCAAAACAGAAGGTCTGCCATGTACATATAAATATTGCAGTCGGCGGGTCAGTTGAGATTTTAAACGACTCAGGCGGGACTCCATTTTTTCAATATCTGCTTCTGTATTTTGAATCAGTTCAGATAGATATTTTTCCTCATTATTCAATGAGCGGATGAGTTTTTCAGTTAAAGAAATTTTACTTTCAAGATCAATCAGGTATTCAGTGTTGGAAATTGCTTCTTTATTTTTAACCAGAAGCCTCTCTTCAATATCTTTGATTTCATCTCTCAATGATTGAAGTTCATTTTTCCTTTTATCAATATCCTGTTGAATTTCTTTAGAGGATTTTTCTTCGCCGAATAAAAGGGAAAGAAAAATAAGAGGGAGCATAGTTATGGGAAGAAAAGAGAAACTTTTCAATTTTTTAAAAATGATTCATATACCTTTTTATGGTCATGATCATAGAGGGCCAGCAACTCTAAACATCCTCTTATTTTCAGGGCTGCTATTAATTCTGCAATTTCAATATGGTAGGCTTTTAAAAACAGCAAGGTTTCTTTATTGCTGCCTAATTTTTCATCCAGGGTGGAAAGATCTTCGTAAAAATTCATCATGGCAGATTTTACAATTTTTATATCCACCTCTTCAGCTGATAATGCATCTTGTGCCGCAAAGTAGTTGTAGCGCATACTTCGAAGATACTCATTCCGCTTTAGATTTCTGCCCTTTTTCCAGCGGTCTTCCCATCCTACAGACCAATCTGAATCCTTCCCCTGATCGGCAAGTTCAATACTGCGGTTAAAAAAGGGAGTCCCCCCCATATATTCCCAAGTATCCAGTTCGGTGGCGATAAATAAAAAAGCGTAGTAATCCAAAAATGAGGCAAAGGGGTCAAAGGACGGCGTGAAATACATTTTTCTCCCTTTAGAATAGGGAAATTGGATTCCTTTGGCGTAGAAATACTGATCCATTTGATTACTGAATATCGCCTGCCCGTTCACCGTTGTCTGGCTGCCACCTTGATTAACGGATTCAACCACCAGCTTCATATCAACTACTAATTCAAGGTCTGCAGCTTCAGGAGCAAAACGGGTATTGAGGAAATAATTTTCAATATCTTCAGCAAGGGTTTCAAATAGCTGCTTTTCACCTTCACTTAATCTTCTCAAATCAAGGGTAGCATTCACCTGAATAAACTGCGAAAAACAAAAGGTAGTAAGCAGAAGAAGTAAAAGTAACCGGCTACATTGGTTTTTTCTTTGAATCATAGCCTATAATTTAAGGGTATTATTCAATTTTTTCAGATTGCTTTCCTTTAAATTAAAGATATTGTTACCCGTTTTTATTGTTCATTGTTTCAAGCAGTTTTCGTTACCAATGTCCTGAAACTATACCAACGATTGTAATACCTAATACTCTGTTAACTTTCTTTTCTTGGTGTGTATATCGAGGGGGAGGTATATTAAAGACTTTCATAATTATACTTAAACGGAGGATATACCCATGAAATTAAACACATTGAGCCTCATATTGGTAGCAGGTGCTGTAATGATTGTCACCCTTACTGCAGATACAAAACCTTCAAAAGGAGGGGATTTTCTTAAAGTTAATCCCAATATTAAGAACGAAGCTCTGCTCAACGAACTGAACCAGCTAAAACAGAACTTTAAACTGGAGCGGCAGAAAATTCAAGAACTCTACACCGCTGAAATCCAGAAACTAAAAGAGGAACGCAAAGCAGAAATTCGTGCGCTGAAAGTAGAGTATGCAGAAAGGAAGGATGAAATCACTAAAGCTTATGGAGACAAAATTAAAACTTCTGCCAACCTTCCAAAACAGAAACCGGATAAAACGGTGGTAGATAAAAGTAAATTAAAAAGGAACCAATAAAAAAGAGCCCATGAATTACATGGGCTCTTTTGTTAGTCTTTAAGAATAATATCTATTTACAAAACTTCACCCTTTGAAATGATGTTATCCCTCTTAATCAATCGAAAATATAAAGTGACTCACTTCTTCAAAATATTTCTGTGGACTTACTCCCAAAATATTATTGTGATTTGCACCAGGAATGGGTAAAAATTTCTTCTCTGTTGATGGACACAGATCAATTAATTCTTTACCTTGACTAAAGGGTACGATATGATCCTGCTCTGCATGAATTACCAATAAGGGTCCTGCATATTTTGAAATCTTCACATCATTTTGAAAGCCCATTTCCCTATTATATCCTGACTGCTCTGCAGTGGTTCCGATTAACCTGAAAAGAGGTTCTTCCGTAGAAATACCGCTTTCAATGATTAGTCCACCGAAATCATCAGGATACCGATGAGACAACTCAAGTACAGACACGGACCCTAATGATCTCCCCATTAAAATTAGCGGTTTTTGTGATCCATGGTTTTTCAGTTCAATAAGGACTGAATCTAAGACTATATGTGCATCTGAAAGGGTGTTTTGTACATTAGGAGAGCCAGTTGAATAACCATAGCCCCGGTAATCTGCAATGATGAAATTAATATTCCGCTGTTTGTACATTGCAGCAATATCATCATATTCAGGGGCGATTTCCCCATTACCGTGAAAAAACAAAATAGTGGGAAAGGCAGTATCAAACAGATGAATACGGATACCCACTTGAACACCTGGCTCCACTTCAATGAGTTTGTCTTTTTCTGTTATTTTTCCAAAAGCTTTACGGGGGTGGAAAAGGAAGGTATTTAATAAATTTATATCCATATTTTGGCAGAATAAATAAGTGATTAAGGGTAAAATTTTAATAAAATTCATCTATGTAATTTCGAACGAATTAACTGCATTAAAACCTCATTAAAATTTAATCTTTTACTATTTGGTTTTATTGTAGGTGAAAAATCTAGCTTTCCCCTAATTTTTCCCTGATGGAAATCGCCCGTCAAATTCAAAAACTACGAGAGGAAATCGATAACCATAATATCCGTTATTATGTGTACGATAACCCTTCCATTTCTGATGGGGAATATGATAAGCTTCTCCGCAATCTGGAAAAACTTGAAGCGGAAAACCCCTCACTCATCACTGCTGATTCTCCCAGCCAAAGAGTAGGTGCTGCACCACTACCGGAATTTGATTCTGTAAACCACAGACTCCCCATGCTTTCCCTGTCAAATGCCATGAACGAAGAGGAAATCGTTGAATGGAACTCCCAGGTGGAAAAGGGATTGGGATTAGATCAGATAGACTATATTGCAGAACCTAAATTAGATGGACTTGCTGTGGAGTTGGTTTATGAAAATGGTAGATTTGTGAAGGGGTCTACCCGCGGTAATGGTGTTACCGGAGAAGATATCACGCAAAATCTGAAAACCATCCGGGCAATTCCATTAAAACTTTCTGATGTGAAAAAACCTCCTGCCTATTTAGAGGTGAGAGGAGAAGTTTTTATGAGAACCCAGGATTTTACTACTCTCAATGAGAAGAGATTAGAATCAGGGGAAGCCCCCTTTGCAAATCCCCGAAACTGTGCTGCAGGTTCTCTCCGCCAGCTGGATTCGAAAATCACTGCACAAAGACCCTTGAGAATTTATGTCTATGCTCCCGGGGTAATTGAAGGGTACAATTTTCCCAGTCAAAGCGAATTTTTGGGTGCACTGCCAGCTTGGGGTTTCCCTACAAATCCTCACATTAAAAAAGGAAAGGGCATTGACTTTTTATTGGAATACTACCATAAAGGGGAGTCTCTCCGCAATGTATTAGCCTATGAAATTGACGGAATCGTCTTTAAGGTAGATTCTTTCTCTCAGCAGGAAGAATTAGGAGTTCGCAGCCGTTCACCCCGTTGGGCAATTGCAGGAAAGTTAAAAACACAGCAAGTGACAACCATTGTTTTGGATATAGAAGCCAGCCTGGGGCGTACCGGAGCGGTAACCCCTGTGGCAAAATTAAAACCCGTTAAAGTGGGGGGAGTGACTGTATCCAATGCCACCCTGCATAATCAGGATGAGATTAAACGCAAAGATGTACGCATCGGAGACACAGTTTTAATTCAGCGGGCAGGAGAGGTCATACCTGAAGTGGTGAAGGTGATTAAGGAAAAGCGGCTCGAAAAAACGCAGCCTTATTTCCTTCCTGATAACTGTCCTGTATGCGATCATAAAGTAACCCGCCCTAAAGGAGAAGCAGTAGCACGTTGTCAAAATATTGAATGCCCTGCCCAGGTGAAAGGACGCATTGAGCATTTTATTTCAAAGGGCTGTATGGATATAGATGGCTTCGGGACCAAACTGGTAGATCAGCTTGTAGAAAAAAATATAGTGAAAAACATCGCCGATATTTATCACCTCACCCAGGAACAATTATCCGGACTGGAGAGAATGGGGGAAAAATCCGCTCAAAATATTATAGACGCAATCCATTCTTCCAAAAACACAACGATGGCTCGGTTTGTACATGCATTGGGCATCAGAAATGTGGGTGAACATGCATCCAAAGTATTGGAGAAATATTTTGGTGGAGACCTTAATAAACTCAGGTCAGCCGAAAAAGAAGAACTTAAATCCATTTTTGAAATCGGTGAAATTATGGTGGAAGCCATTCATGCGTTTTTTCAGGATGATACTCACCAAAAAATAATTGAAGATTGTTTACGTTCCGGCATAAAGTTTGAAGATGTTGTAGTCATTCAGTCTTCGGAGTTTACAGGGAAAACCTTTGTATTCACCGGAAGCCTGGAAAAATTCAACAGGAAGGAAGCGCAATCAATGGTGGAAAAATTAGGTGCTCGAGCCAGCGGTTCCGTTAGCAGCAAAACGGATTATTTAGTGGCAGGACCCGGTGCAGGTTCTAAATTGAAAAAAGCAGAAGCCTTAGAAATTGCTATTCTCTCAGAAGATGAATTTTTAACCCTCATCTCTTGACCATGGTAAACTATCAATCCTTTTTTAAAAAATGGTATATAAAAAGGGGGCTCATCTTAATTGATATATTTATTGTCATCGCTCTCATACAATATTTTATATTTGATGGCTCATTTAAGGATATGATGATTTGGATTAAAGGATTTTTTCAGTATTATTTTTGATTTTATACCAGATACCAAAATTTGCTGAATAATTAAAAAAACAAAATGAGACTATCACAATGAAAGAAATAATCATTACCCGTTATGGACCTCCGGAAGTTCTACAGGTGAGAGAGCAGCGTACTCCCACCCCCCGCAGTCATGAAGTTCTGGTACGAAACCAATTTACAGGAATCAACTTTTCTGAAATCATGGCAAGAATGCGGCTCTACCCCGGTGCACCCAAACCTCCAACCTGTTTGGGTTCCGAAGCTTGTGGAATTGTTGAAAAAGTTGGAAAAGAAGTAACCCAATTCAAGGCAGGAGATAAAGTGATGCTTTTCTCCAAATATAAATCCTATGCAACCCACATTTGTACCGATGAAAAATTGGTCATTCCCCTCCCCGATGTATTCTCGTTGGAGGAAGGTGCCGCATTCCCGATAGTTTATGTAACAGCCTACATGATGATGTTCGATTTAGGGAATTTCAGAGAGGGAGAGACTATTCTCATTCATGGTGCCGGCGGTGGTGTAGGTACGGCTGCCATCCAATTAGCCAAAGCCATTGGAGGAAAAATAATCGGGACCTCGTCAAAATGGAAACATGAAAAATTATTAGATATGGGAGTCCACCATTGTATTGATTATAATTCTGAAGATGTGTATAAAAAGGTGAAAGATGCAACCGGGAACAGAGGAGTTGATTTAATTATTGACCCTGTTGGAGGAACTAACTGGAAAACCAGCTATAGATGTTTAGCAAAAATGGGGAAGCTGATTGTGTATGGAGATCAAAACTTTGTTAAAGGAAAATCCTTCAACTTTATTGCTTCAATGAAGGAGTTACTTTCCATGCCTAAATTCAAACCCATTGATTTGATGAGCCGGAATAAATCCGTCATGGGATACCATTTAGGCAGGCTGGATGGAGCAGAAGATAAAATTCAAAAAGCTGTTGAAGGACTGCTCAACATGGTAAACTCAGGGGATCTTTCTCCTGTAATTGATAAAGTATTTCCATATACTCAAAGCGCTGAAGCCCATCAATATATTCAGGACAGGAAAAACTTTGGGAAAGTACTTTTAAATTTTCAGGATGAGGTAGAATAACAAAAACAATATTGTATTTTTAAAATTATTTCTTGTACCCAATTAATATATCTGCTTATATTTTTAATCTTGAAGCGAGAATATTCAAACCAAATGGCAAAGATCACTTACAACAGCAGACTCTGTTGTTGTTGTTTTTATGGAGGAGGTAATTTGCCCGCATAATTGTTTGAATAGGCTTACTACTAAAAACCCCTTTTGCCGGCAAAGTAGAAGGGGTTTTTTTATAAATACTGTTTAAATTATTGGGTCTTTATGGAAACAGAATTAACTACAACGGGAATTTTAGACCTTATTGGAAACACGCCGCTTTTGGATGTCAGTTTCCTTACTCCCTCTTCAGAAATTTCCTTATTTGCAAAAGCAGAATGGATGAACCCCGGAGGTTCTCTAAAGGACCGTCCGGTAAAACGTATGCTTACCCGGGCCATAGAATCAGGGGAACTCACCAAAGATAAAATTATCATTGACTCTTCCAGCGGAAATGCAGGGATTGCTTATTCCATGATTGGTAATGCACTGGGCTACCAGGTTCAAATAGTCATTCCCGGTAATGCCAGCATGGAGCGAAAACAGCGTATGAAAGCACATGGTACCACCATTATTGAAACGGATCCCATTGAGGGCTATGATGAGGCCCTGCGCCATGTTCATAAATTAGTAGATGCTGATCCTGAAAAATATTTTCTTTGTGATCAATATGCTAACGATAATAACTGGCTATCCCATTACCACGGAACTGCAGAGGAAATTCTCTCGCAAATGGAGGGTGAGTTTGAATATTTTGTAGGCGGTGTGGGTACAGGCGGTTCTATCACCGGCATAGGCAGAAAACTAAAAGAAGTACTTCCCAATATAAAAATTTACGGAGTTCGCCCTGAAGTCTGGCCAGGTATTGAAGGCCTCAAACCCCTGGGTTCACCGGAAGATATTGTTCCAAAGATCTTTGATGAGTCCGTTGTTGATGAATGGATTTATGTAACTGCAGACGAAGCAAAACATTGGAGTAATCAGATTGCTAAAAGCGGTATCTTTGTGGGGCAGTCCTCAGGTTCCTATATTGCAGCCTGTTCCAAATTAATGGAAAACGTTTCGTCCGGTAAAATTGTAACACTTTTTAATGATTTCGGCGACAGATATTTCAGTGCCGGACTATGGAGTTAATATGGGAGCTATACATCTTACAAAAAAAATAATGGATGATTTCTGTTTGCATGCCGAACAGGATTATCCTCATGAATGTTGCGGGTTCATTCTCGGAAATTTCAATGGAGATGAATCAAAAGGCCTGGAATACCTTCCTGCTGCCAATACTAAAGAAGAAAATCGGGAAAGACGATTTCTCATTGACCCATTGGCTTATCAACAGGCGGAAGATGAGGCTGACCAGCGAGGACTTTCTGTCATCAGTATAGTGCATTCCCACCCTGATCATCCGGATAAGCCCAGTGATTTTGACCGGGATCATGCCTGGCCTGGATTCAGCTATATCATTATTTCTGTCCAAAAGGGGAAGTCAGTTAGTTACCGCTCCTGGCAGTTAAATGATGACCGCAAGTTTTTTATAGAAGAAAATATTAAATTAATTAAGGAGGAAAATGCAAATGTCGAGTGAATTACGAATTCCTTCACCCCTGCGCCGATTTACAAATGGTGAAGCAAAAATGAAGGTAAACAGCCAATCAGTAGGAGCTGTGTTGGAGGAGCTTTTTATAGCACATCCTGAAATTAAAAACCACCTCATTGAGGAAAATGGCTCTCTGCGCAATTTTGTAAATATTTTTGTAAACGGGGAAGACATCCGCCAAAAAGGAGGATTGGAAACTCCGGTGAATGAAGGTGCCGATGTGCGCATCATCCCTTCCATTGCCGGTGGTGCACCAAAACTATCTCCGGAAGAATTTATACGATACAGCAGACATTTATCCCTGCCGGAAGTAGGCGTGGAAGGACAGAAGAAAATTAAAGGAGCAAAGGTTCTGGTTGTAGGCGCAGGCGGACTGGGAAGTCCGGTATCTTTGTATTTAGCTGCAGCGGGCGTGGGTACCATCGGTATGGTGGATTTTGATGTAGTGGATGAATCTAACTTACAAAGACAGGTATTATTTGGTGTAGATCAACAGGGTAAGTCTAAACTGCTCTCAGCGAAAGAGCGGCTGGAGAATTTGAATCCATACACCAATTATATTCTACATGAAGTGGCCCTCTCCTCTGAAAATGCGTTGGATATAGTTAAGAACTATGATTTGGTGGTGGACGGTACTGATAATTTTCCCACCCGTTATTTAGTAAATGATGCCTGCGTTCTGCTGGGAAAACCAAATGTTTATGGCAGCATCTACCGCTTTGATGGACAGGTTTCTGTATTTAATTATGAAGACGGTCCCTGTTACCGCTGCCTCTACCCCACTCCTCCACCGCCGGGGCTGGTTCCTTCCTGTGCAGAAGGGGGTGTGCTTGGTGTACTTCCCGGTATTATCGGAACCATGCAGGCAAATGAAGCCCTGAAACTTATTTTAGGAATCGGTGATCTTATGGTAGGCAGGTTCATGCTATTTGATGCCCTCTCTATGGAATTCAGCGAATTGAAAGTGAATAAAAATGAGGATTGTGTTGTGTGCGGCGCATCCCCCACCGTAACTGAACTCATTGATTATAAACAATTCTGCGGAATAGAAGCTGTTACTGAAAAAATTGCCTATAGAGAAATGGATGTAACAGAATTAGAAACAGTTCTTCAAAACGGATCTGCACCTACCATTATAGATGTTCGAGAAGATTTTGAGCTGGAAATTTCAAAGTTACAGGGCGCTATGCATATTCCCATGAATGAGGTTCCAAAGCGCCTTGAGGAATTAAATACAGATTTAGATTATGTGGTCATGTGCCGTACTGGTGTGCGCTCTGCCCAAATCTGTGAGTTTTTATCTAATCAAAATTTCAAATCAGTTGCGAATCTTACCGGTGGAATCAATGAATGGGCAAAAAGGGTGGATAGTTCTTTACCTGTGTACTAAAATTTACTTTTTAATTAACAGCAATGTTTACCCTTGAAAAATGAATAAGGGCGATTTTCTTTATTTTTTGCCTATGTTATAAATCTAAATTATGGTCCGTCCTTTCACTGATTTTTCCATCCTTTTATTTATTTTTATTACTATTGAAACATGACCATTTCAGATTATTTCGATTCCAATGAATATGAGTTCAACACTGACAGTAGATACGGAGTCTATATTATTCATGGATTTACCAACACTACCTATGAAACCAGAGAATTAGCAGAATACTTAGGCAGCCACGGATTTTACACCAAAGCAATAAACCTTCCGGGACATGGTACTACTCCGGAAGATTGCAATAGAGTAAAATATACTGATTGGCTGGAATACACTGAACAGGGTGTAGCTGAAATGTCTGCCCGATGCGATTCTGTTTTTGTGGTGGGTGTGAGTATGGGATCCGTTCTTGCCCTGCATCTCAGTTCACTCTTTCCGCTAAATGCTGCAGTATTTGCTTCCACTGTTTTGGAATTCAAAGATTATTTGGGAACCCGAATTTTAACTCCCTTGCTTCATAAATTAATTCCCTTTCGCCCAAAACGATTGTCTTATTCAAAAAAAATCAGGGATGAACTAAGCTTTTTTGGCTATAAGGTCTGGCCCATGTCAGCAGTTAATGAAATGCGGAAACTGACAAACCTTGTGAAAACAGAATTACCCAGGGTAAAATGCCCTGCTCTGCAATTACACTCCAAAATTGATCTCCTGGCAATTTCGGACAATATTTCGCTGGTATATGACAGCATATCCTCAGAAACAAAAAAGCAGGTTTTGCTTGAAAAAGTCGGTCATAACCTTTTTGTTGATAGTCCGGATAAGGAGATTATTTATACGGAGGTTAGAGACTTTTTTACACGCCATAAAGCTTCCACTTAATTTCATGCGTATTATAATTTTAGGGGCGGGAATTATTGGAATTACAACTGCCTGGGAATTACAAAAATCAGGACATGAAATAACCATTATTGACAGACAATCCGCACCGGCACTTGAAACCAGCTTTGGTAATGCAGGTCTTATTGCACCGGGACATTCCTATGCCTGGACCTCGCCAAAACTACCGGGAAATTTGTTCAAATCTATTTTCAAAAGGCAGCAGGCTTTCCGCTTTAAATGGCAGTGGGACCCAAATATGTGGCGCTGGGGACTGAGGTTCCTGATGCAGTGCCGCCGGTCAAAAATGATTGAAAATACCCTGCGAAAACATTCCCTGAGTTTCTATTCTCAACAACAATTTCAAAAATTGACAGATGAACTTGAGATTGAATATCATCAGAATCGCAGAGGACTTATTTATATTTTCAGAACCCCTGAGTCCTTTTTGGATGGCAAGGCAAAAATGGAAATCCTGAAGGATAAAATGGCGAATCTTCAACTGCTGAACTCAGAAGAACTCCTGGACAGGGAACCCGCTCTGAAAAATATGCTGCCAAACCCGGCAGGGGGTATTTTTTGTTCCACGGATGAATCTGGTTGCTGCCATGATTTTGCCAGCGCTCTTGCTGCTGATTGTGAGAGAAATGGCGTTCAATTTCAATACGATACCTCCATCTTTTCTCTAAAACAAAAGAATAGAAAACTGACATCCATTATTACAGATAAAGGGGAATTTGAAACCGATGTATGCGTTATGGCCTTGGCTGCTTACAGTCCCCTATTAGCAAAAAAAGTGGGAGATTACCTTCCCATTTACCCGGTGAAGGGATATTCTTTAACCGTTCCCATAGTAGATGTGGAAAAAGCACCGGTTCACAGCGGTATTGATGAAGATAATCTCCTGGCATTTTCCATGATGGGGGATAGAATCCGCTTTACCTCTGTAGCAGAAATTTCAGGTTATGATATTGCCTGCACCCCTGCTGATTTCACTGCCATGACCAAGCAGGTAGACTCCCTTTTCCCCAATGCAATGGATTTCTCCAAAGCCGATTACTGGGCAGGACTTCGCCCTATGACCCCAAATGGTGCACCCATTTTCGGCAGAGGGAGGCTGGATAACCTATTTTATAATACCGGCCATGGACATTTAGGCTGGACCATGTGCGCCGGGTCAGCAAAAATCACTGCCCACCTCATTAATGGTAAAACTCCTGAAATATCTCTAAGTGGTATGACAGTGGGGTCTGCATGAATCTGAATCCTGCCAATTATTTTCTTAAACGATACCATTCAGTGGAATTGAAACCGAAAACGCTTAAACGCCTATTAAATTGGTGGTTCCCTTTTCTGGTTAATCGTATCCGAATTGTAGAAATTGCAGATGACTTCACCACAATGAAAGTAAAACTCATCCATTCATTCTGGAACCGCAATCCCAATAAATCTGTTTGGGGTGGATCTATTGCGTCAGCTTTGGACCCCTTCTTTCCTATCCTGCTGAAACAGATAATCTTACGTAACGGAATTCCCACGGATTTCTACTCAAAGGCGGTTCAGGTGCAATTTATAAAAATGGTGAAATCTGATATTAGTTTTGATTTTCAGATATCCACAGTTGAAATTGAAGCCGCAATGAAGGCCTTAAATACTAAAGGCAAATATGACGACTGGCATGAAATTGAGGGGATAGATTCAGAAGGAAAGGTCTGTGTTAAGGGAAGGGTTCAGGTGTTTTTAAGAAAAAGGAAATCAGAATAATTTTTACAAT
The DNA here is from genome assembly GCA_964551815.1 of uncultured bacterium. Taxonomy (GTDB): domain Bacteria; phylum Fidelibacterota; class Marinisomatia; order SCGC-AAA003-L08; family D37C17; genus D37C17. The sequence goes on along the minus strand of CAZKEL010000003.1, from coordinate 2,396 downwards.
GATAAATAATCCTGCCTAATTTTTCGCCTATGACTGAATACACAGAACTCTTCTTCACCCTCATACAAAACTCCATTGTGCAGGCAGTCCTTTATATTGTGGGTTCTTTGTTGGCGGCTAAATTAGCTGACTGGGCAATCAGTTCAATTTTATCCCGTCTGGCAGACCGTACTAAAAGTACCATTGATGACCGCATAATACAAATTCTGCACCGCCCCATCTACTACAGTATCCTCTTTGTGGGACTGGGCATCTCTGCCCGGCTTTTCAATCTTCCGGAAATAATTACCTTTGTTCTGCTGGGTGCTTTTAAATCCATTGCTATTATTATCTGGTCTTTGGCGTTGTTTCAGGCATTCGTCCATTTTATTAATTGGTATAGCCGGCACAGTAAAAAAGAAAGCATTGTTCAGGCACATACCTTACCCATTTTTGATAATGTGGGCAAAGTTATCCTCTTCATGCTGGCTCTGTATTTCATTTTTATCAGTTGGAATATTGATGTTACCGGCTGGCTGGCATCTACCACCATTTTAGCTGCCATTTTAGGTTTTGCAGCTAAGGATACTGTGGCTAATCTCTTTGCAGGATTCTTCATTATGGCCGACACACCCTATAAACCAGGGGACTATATCAATTTAGATGGCGGCGAGCGGGGTTATGTGAAAACTATCGGACTGCGCAGCACCCGAATTATGACCCGCGATGACATTGAAATTACTCTGCCCAATTCCCTCATAGCTAATTCAAAAATCATTAATGAGAGCGGAGGTCCCGTTGAAGGGGAGCGGGTACGCATTACCATTTCCGTTGCTTATGGTTCTGATATTGACAAAGTGCGCAGCCTCCTCATGGATATTGCCCTGGAAAATGACAATGTCTGCAAACGCCCTGAACCAAGAGTCCGCTTTCGCTCCTTTGGTGATTCAGGGCTTATCTTTCAGCAATTATTCTGGATTGACAAACCTGCAGATCGAGGCAGAATTACAGATGAAATAAATTCCATCATCTACAAACGCTTCATGGATGAAGGTATCGAAATCCCCTACCCACAACGCACCCTTCATATTAAGAAAGCTGACATTGAAAAGTTGAAATCCTGATTTCTTTCTTTTCTGATTTACTGAAATGAAATCCAATTTCTATCTTGATCCTGAGATAGTATTTCTCAATCATGGTTCCTTTGGTGCTGTACCAAAAATGGTTTATGAAGAACTATGGTATTGGCAGAGAAAAATGGAAGCAGACCCCGTTCAGTTTTTAGAAACAGACATATTTCCCCTTTTAGAAAAATCCAGACAGGCATTGGGCGGCTTTGTTGGCTGTGACGGGGATGATTTGGTGTACTGTCCAAACCCCACCCATGCCGTCAATGCAGTGGCTCGCTCTCTTGATTTGCAGCCGGGAGAGGAAGTACTCAGCACCAACCATATCTACGGTGCTCTGGACTATACCTGGAACCATATCTGCAGTAAAAGGGGAGCAAATTTTTTTAAAGTTGGAATTCCCCTGCCCATTACCTCAAAGGAGGAATTTCTAAACATTTTTCTATCCCATTGTAATGAGAAGACAAAACTCATCTTCATCAGTCACCTAACCAGTATGACGGCATGCCAGTTCCCAATTGAGGATATATTGGAATTTGCAGAAACAAAGGGAATTTCTGTGTTTATTGATGGGGCTCATATTCCGGGGCACTTCCCCTTATCCGTTTCAGAATTGAATCCTGATTATTATACTGGAGCTTGCCATAAATGGATGTGTGCTCCCAAAGGTACCTCTTTTCTTTATGTGAAAAAGGATCTCCAGGACAGGATAAATCCCCCGGTTATCAGTTGGGGTTGGAAAACAGATTTAAGTGAAGGCTCCCGATTTCTCAATAAACATGAGTGGCAGGGCACAAGGGATATGACCCCTTTTCTTACCGTTCCCGCAGCCATCCGGTTTTTACAGGAAAATAATTGGGTAAGTCATGCCAAAAGAAACCGCAAATTGGTTGCAGACACTCGCAGACAAATTTTGGAAATTACAAACACAAGGGCAATTTGTCCTGATTCCTGGCTGGGGCAAATGGCTTCTGTCCATCTGCCGATTTCCGATGGAGAGTCATTTAAGCGGCAATTACTTAAAGATTTCCAAATTCAAATTCCTGTATTTGAATGGGAGGGTGAAAATTTTCTGCGATTTTCTTTCCACCTTTATAATACAGAAGAAGATGCCCAGCGACTGATTGAAGCGGTGGCAGATTTGCTTTCATGAACTACCGTTTACCCTTATTACTTTCTGCTGCCATGTTTGCAGTAAGTACTTCCCCCATTGTTGCCCGCTATCTTTCAGAGGTTCCCGCTGTAGCTATTTCCTTTTGGCGCATGGCAATTGGTGCAGGAATTTTATGG
>CAZKEL010000002.1:10884-87043 GCA_964551815.1 uncultured bacterium | reverse complement strand
ATGAGTTATAAATATCGCTTCTTGGGGTGTCCGGTATAATATAGCAAGTCCAAATTAAATTAAATACAAGGAGGTGTCAAATGGACTTCCCACGATAAAGTTGAGTTTAAGTTAAGCAACCTGTTGTAGTCTCCCATATTCAATAGGTGTATTATAATCCAATGCTGAGTGCAGTCTTTCACGATTGTAAAACACCTCTATGTATTCAATTAGATTCAATTTCCCTTCCTCCCTTGATTTAGACAGTTTATGGTAAATCAACTCAGTTTTAAGCGTTTTGAAAAAAGATTCTGTAATGGCATTATCATATCCTGTCCCCCTATTTCCTATTACAGAAGTACTCTCTTATCGTTTTAAATTTCCCCCTTCTTTCAAGGCTGATTATTTCACTTTTTGACGCGAAAAAATTATAAACTCACCATTCAGTTTGACGGAACGGATTTTCTCGGCTGGCAGGTGCAGGCTGAGGGCCGCACCGTTCAGGGTGATATTGAAAACGCACTGGAGAAAATATTCCACCATGAGTCTGTTACTCTTATTGGTGCTGGCAGAACAGATTCCGGTGTTCATGCATTGGGGCAGGCTGCAAATGTGAAGCTAATGTCAAAATATAGTCCGGAGGAAATTTGTCGTGCGTTAAACGGGAACCTGAAAGAAGATGTACGGATTGATTCAGTGGAAGAAGTCCCTGATGAATTTCATGCACGCTTTTCAGCCACCGCCCGGGAATATGAATATCGTTTCGTGAATCAATACTCTCCTCTGACAAGAAAGTACACTGCCCATTTAACACATACAGTGGATATTGCACTTCTTCAACAGATGGCGAAGGAAATCACAGGTGAATATGATTTTACCTCCTTTTGTAAAGCCAATGCAGAAGTTGAAAACAAAGTCTGTACCATTATAAAGGCTGATTGGGAAGATAGAGAAAATAATTTGATCTTCAGTATAAAGGCAAACCGGTTTCTACACCACATGGTACGGTTTCTGGTGGGAACTATGACAGAAACAGCCAGAGGGAGATATACCCTGACAGAGTTTCAGGCATTGCTGCACAACATACCCACGAAGGCGGTTGTTTTAAGGGCACCGGCTTGTGGACTATACCTGAAGAAAGTGTGTTATAATGATAATGAAAAATTAAAAATGAAAAGTGAAAAAATATGTCTTTAGTTACACAATTTAAAAAGTATCAAATTTGTATCCTTCTGCTTTTAGGTTGTCAGTTATTGACAATTCTGCCGGCACAGGAGAAAGACCTTAATACCTCCCGGCAGACGGCCATTACCCGGGCAATTGAAAAAGCCTCTAATGCCGTAGTAGGTATTAATGTGACTCAGCTGAAACAGCAGAAAGTAAATCCCTTTTTTGATCCTTTCTGGGGGGGATTTTTCCCCTACACCCGAACCTTTAAAGTAGATAATATGGGTTCTGGTGTATTAGTGAGTCCCGACGGATATATCATTACCAATACCCATGTTGTTGCCAATGCCACAGAAATTGTAGTGACCCTGAAAGGAGGAAATTCCTACGATGCCCAGTTGGTAGGAGTGGACAACCTCACAGATATAGCTCTGGTAAAAATTGATGCAGAAAAACTCCCATACGCTGAGTTAGGGGATTCTGATGAACTGCTTGTAGGTGAGTGGGCAGTGGCATTAGGAAATCCATTGGGACTTTTCGATGTGAATAACCAGCCAACAGCTACTGCCGGTATAATCAGCGGTGTGAAAATGGATTTTGGCTTAAAAGAGGCGGGCCATGTGTATCAGGATATGATTCAGACTGATGCTTCTATAAATCCCGGAAACAGTGGCGGTCCCCTGGTGAATGCTCTGGGAGAGGTCATTGGTATCAATACTTTTATTATGACAGGTTCCAATTATTCCTCCGGATCCATAGGTATTGGCTTTGCTATCCCCATAAACCGGGTGAAAGAAGTTGCAGAAGATTTGAAAAAATTCGGCAAAGTAGAACGCAGTTATACTACCGGGGTGCATGTACAGAAAATTGATCCGGTAATGCAGAGGTACTTACGGTTGCCGACCTCTAAGGGAGTTATTGTCACTGATGTGGAAAAACAATCTTCAGGCGAGAAGGCAGGACTTAAAATCGGTGATGTGATCCTGAAAGTGGATGGCAGAAAGATAAACTCACCAAAGGACATCATCAGAGTGATTGATGAGGGACTTCATAAAGTGGGAGATGTCATTGAATTGACTATCCTGCGGGATAATCAATCCGTCAAAATTAGCCTTGTATTGGAAGAACCTAAATCCCAATGGTGGGGATTTTAACATCGTAACAAATAGGAAGAATTTAAACAACAATGATAGATAGATATACCACTCCTGAAATGGCCAAAATCTGGTCAGAGGAAAACAAATTTGAAACCTGGAAGAAAGTAGAAATCACAGTGACGGAAGTCCTGGCAGACAGGGGAGAAGTACCCAGAGAAGCGGTTAAGGTTATCAATGCAAAAGCTGCCTTTTCTGTTGACCGTATTCTTGAAATTGAAAAGACTACCCGTCATGATGTGATTGCATTCCTGACCAATCTGGCGGAGAATATCGGACCTGAATCCCGTTTCATTCACATGGGGATGACCTCCTCTGATTTGCTGGATACTTCTCTGGCATTGCTGTGTAAGGAAGCCGGTGAAATAATTCTGGAAAAGCTGAAAATATTTAAGGATGTACTGAGAAAACAAGCCGCTGCCCATCGTAAATCCTTCCAGATTGGCAGGTCCCATGGTGTACATGCAGAGCCCATCACTTTTGGATTGAAACTGGCCTTATGGAGTGAAGAAACAGGACGGCATATCCAACGCTGGGAGAGAGCGGTAGAATCTATTGCCACAGGGAAAATATCCGGAGCTGTGGGAACCTATCAGCATTTAGACCCGGAAGTGGAAGAAGAAGCCTGTACGCGGCTGGGGCTGGCTGCTGCTACGGTGTCCAGTCAGGTGGTGCAGCGGGATCACCATGCAGAATACCTGACCACTTTAGCGAATATGGCAGCATCCCTGGAAAAAATTGCAGTGGAAATTCGGCACCTGCAGCGCACAGAAGTATTAGAAGCAGAGGAGTATTTTCAAAAGGGCCAGAAAGGGTCATCTGCCATGCCCCATAAGCGAAACCCCATCGTAACTGAACGCATCACGGGGATGGCTCGACTGCTTAGGGGAAATGCCATGGTAGCTATGGAAAATGTAGCCCTTTGGCATGAACGGGATATATCCCATTCCTCTGTGGAAAGGGTCATCATTCCAGACTCTACTACCGTCATGGATTATATGCTGAATAAAATGATCTATCTAATGGAGAATTTGCTCATTTACCCTGAAAATATGCTGAAGAATTTGAATAAAACGGGGGGACTAATTTTCAGTCAGGAAGTGCTGTTAGCTTTGGTGAAAAAAGGGGCAACCCGGGAGGATGCCTATGCTATGGTACAGCGCAATGCCATGCAGGTCTGGGAACAGCAAAAAGATTTCAAAAAATTATTGAAAGATGACAATGAAATTATGGGTTTATTAAGCGAGGCAGAAATTGATACCTTATTTGATTTGAATAAGGTAATGAAGAATATCAATAAAATATATGATCGATTGGACTTGAATTAATAAAAACGATTTGATCCTCCTCAGTCTAAGTTTATAGGTAAGATAGAAAAAATATTTATTTAGATCTTCAATCTATCATTCGGTTTAATTGAAGAGACTGATACTACCGTACTTCTCCTTCAGAGGGGATTAGGGGGAGATTAGAACAAGGAAAAATCAAACAATTAACACAAAAAACAAATGGAGAAAAAATCATGAGCTATATCAGAGAACAACTACCCTACACCTTAGACAGCTTTGACAACGGTGAGCTGGGTGAACGCTATAAGGGGAAGGTAAGGGAAAACTTCCATACCGGGGATGAAATCATCATGGTCACTACAGACCGTGTCTCAGCCTTTGACCATGTGTTGGGAACCATTCCCTTTAAGGGACAAATCCTCACGGAAATTGCCAATTTCTGGTTTAAGAAAACCAAGCATATTGCCCCTAATCATATCATTTCTTCACCTGATCCCCAAGTGCTGGTAGCAAAAAAAGCTGATACCCTTCCTGTTGAAGTAATTGTCCGTGGCTATATCACCGGCTCCCTCTGGCGTGAATACGAACAGGGCATCAATGGGCAATACGGTTTCAGGCTGCCTGAGGGACTTAAAAAGGATCAGAAATTTGATACTCCCATCCTTACCCCTTCAACCAAAGCAGAATACGGTGAGCATGATGAACCGATCAGCAGAGTGGAGATTGTCAATGGATTGGTGGAAGAATCCATTTATGCCAAGGCAGAAGAGTATGCTCTACAACTTTTTGCTGCCGGTCAGGAATGGGCTGCAAAACAGGGACTGATTCTGGTTGACACCAAATATGAATTCGGCATGGTTGACGGCGAGCTTATAGTCATTGATGAAATCCATACTCCTGACTCCAGCCGTTATTGGATTGCTAATGAATATGAACAGCGTTTCAGTGCCGGTAAAAGCCAGAAAATGCTGGATAAGGAAAATATTCGTCAATGGCTGATTGATAGAGGATTCTCCGGTGAAGGAACGCCTCCTGCACTGACGGATGATATCCGGGTGACGCTGGCAGAACGTTATATTGAATTATATGCCCAGCTTACCGGCGAGGAATTCCATCCTGCCATTGGGGATGTGAATAAACGAATCGAAAAAAATCTGGAAAAAGCAGGAATTTATGCGTGATAGCTCCTGAAGGAAAAGTAATTCTCATACCTCTGCTTCTGCTGGTAATTGCAGGGGCAGGGGTGCAGATATGGTTTCCCTTTCCTCCGTTGAAATGGATCAACCTCACTCTGGCATTGCTTACCCTGTTTAGCTTATACTTTTTTCGCGATCCTCAAAGACCGCCTCTGAATCAAAAGGGGCTGCTCTCACCGGCAGACGGAAAAATAGTGCAGATCATTGATGTAGAAGATGCAGAAATGGGCAGGGCCAAACAGATTTCCATATTTCTGTCAGTTTTCAATGTGCATTCTCAAAGAGTGCCTGAGAGCGGAAGAGTAATCTGGAAAAAATATCATCCCGGGAAATTTCTGGCTGCCTTCAACCATAAAGCTTCCCTGGACAATGAGCAGACAGTAGTATTCTTTGAGACTGAAAAAGGGGATAAGTACAAGATTAAACAAATTGCAGGACTTATTGCCCGCCGTATTCTCAACTACATGGAAGGGGAAAATCAGGTTCAAAGAGGCCAGCGTCTGGGCTTTATTCGGTTTGGTTCACGGGTGGATATAATCGTCCCCCCAGATTTCCAAATTGCCGTAAGTTTAGGGGATGTGGTCAGAGGTAATCAACATATCATAGGCAGCTTTCATGAAGATTAAACAGCATCTGCCCAGCCTGTTTACCCTCATTAATCTCTTTTTGGGATTTCTGGCAATCCTCAATACGATGGCAGGGAATTATTTCATCGCCTGTTATATTATTTTAGCAGCAGGTGCCTTTGATTCTGTGGATGGGAAATTAGCCCGGTTAATCGGCATCCCTACCAATTTTGGGAAGGAAATAGACTCCCTGGCAGATATGGTATCTTTCTGTTTAGCGCCGGCTGTTTTGGTCTATTCCCTTTACACCTATGATATGCCGGGAATTACAGGCGAGATTATTGCCTCAGCGCCCCTCATCATGGGAGCCATCCGTCTGGCACGCTTTAACTCTGAAGTCTATGAGGAAGCCCCTGCCTTTTTCACCGGACTACCCACCCCCATGAATGCCCTTTCCATTGCATCATTGGTGTTGTTTATCGAGCATTTCAAAATTGATAATCCGGAGTATTCACAACCCCGTCTGTTGCTGCCCTTGATAATGGCTCTATCCTTTCTCATGGTAAGCCGGGTGCGCTATGCCAAATTCCCTTTGTTAAATTTTAGATCAGGTATGCAAAATAATTTGCGTCTCCTGGGACTCACTGTATTCATCGTTATTTTTGCCGGATCAATTTTTATGGGCTATCCCTACAGAGTGCTGGCATTTTTTGTCAGTTTTTATCTCTTAACCGGCATTTGGAATCATGTGAAAAATCTTGGAAATGTTGAAACTAAAAATCAAGTAATTACAAAATGAAAGCAAAAATATATATCAGTTATAAGGAGGGGATTTTAGATCCTCAGGGACAGACGGTAAACCATGCCTTAGACGCTATTGGCATTAAAAAAATTAATTCCGTACGTATGGGTAAATATATCGAAATGGAGTTCAATGGCATTTCTAAAGATAAGGCAGGAGAAATTGCCGATGAGTCCTGCCGGAAACTGCTGGCGAATCCCAATACAGAAACCTATACATTCGAGATCGTAGAAGAATGAAAGCAGCCGTCATTGTTTTCCCTGGTTCCAACTGTGACCATGATGCCTATCATGTTTTCCGCCATGTGTTAGATATACCTGTAGATTTTGTCTGGCATAAGGAGAAGGAGGTGCAGAAATATGACCTCATTCTCATTCCCGGAGGTTTCAGCTATGGAGATTATCTGCGTACCGGTGCCATTGCCCGTTTTTCCCCTGTGATGGAGTCCGTCATTGCAGAAGCAAAAAAGGGTAAACCAGTCTTTGGCATTTGTAATGGCTTTCAGATACTCATCGAGTCCGGCCTGCTCCCCGGCTCCCTCATCATTAATCAAAAAGTACGCTTCTTAAGCCAGGAGGTGACCCTGGAAGTGGAGAATACAGATTCCATTTATACCAGTGCTCTTGAAAAAGGACAGAAACTCACCATGCCCATTGCCCATAAACAGGGGAATTTCATTGCAGATGAAAATACATTGAAGCAGATTGAAGGTGAGGGGCAGGTAGCTTTTCGATATACCGATGGTAAAGAGGGGAATCCCAATGGCAGCATGAACCGAATTGCCGGTATTCTGAATAAGGAAAAGAATGTGCTGGGTATGATGCCTCATCCGGAGAGAGCAGCAGAATCGCTGCTTGGCTCTCAGGATGGTCTCAATATTTTCACCTCCATTTTGGGAGCAGCCTGATGAAAGCAGGAAGTAAACGCTCGGTGTCGTTCATCTTCATCACCCTCTTTTTTGGGGTAGTGATGGGAACCATACTCAGTATGTTGTTAGGAGCTATCCTGCCTGTAGGTGTGGTAAGGGAGTTTTTTCTTACGACAACTTCCATTGGTTGGGGAATAACCCCCAATAATTGGACGGATTTGTTTATCTTCCGGTTTAAGACGGGCTTATTTATTGATATTTCTGTTACTTCTGTGCTGGGTTTGGGAATCGCCTGGTACTTTTTACGATATTTTAAATAGGAGAAACTATGAGCTTAGGACCTTGGGAAATTGCCTTAATTATTTTAGTTATCATCATTTTGTTTGGCGGGAAAAAACTGCCTGAATTGGCACGTGGACTTGGATTGGGATTGAAGGAATTCAAGAAAGCCACCCGTGAAATAAAGGATGAAGTGAAATCCGCAGCTGAAGAAGTTGATTCAGTAGAAGAAGAATTAAAAAAATAGTATCACCAAAGCGTCTGTCTGCAATCATTGTTTCCTAATTTTTTGTGAAACAATTTTCTCATTTTATTGTTCATAAATTTATTTAAACAAGCAGGGATGCTTGTTTGACTTTTTCATCATTGTATATAGTTGGATTTTTATAAAGTATTCGTGACAATTCATGGTTAATTTAGAATTCGCTCAACCCCTGTATTTATTTCTCCTTTTCCTTCTTCCTTTATTGGCATTTTGGTACGCAAAAAAGGGGGTACGCCGGGAAGCAACGGTACGCTTTTCACATTTAGAGCTGATTCCCCGAGAAATGCTGCGCATTGGCAGGAAAAAAAACAGGGTTCTCATAGGCAGCAGGCTGCTCATCATGCTGCTGATTATCTTCGCCTTAGCACGCCCCAGACTGGCAGATACCATCCAGGAAACGAATACAGAAATCATTGACATTCTTCTGGTTATTGATCAGTCCTCTTCCATGTTAGCACAGGACTTTAAACCCAACCGTCTTGAAGCCGCCAAAGCAGTCGCCAAAACTTTCATAAAAGACAGAGAAGGTGACCGTCTGGGACTCATTGTTTTTGCCGGTGAATCTTATATTCAATGTCCACTCACCCGTGATATTGATGTGCTGCTTGAATTTACAGACCAGATAACTATCATTAACCGCGAGCATGATGGAACTGCTATCGGAATGGCCATTGCCAATGCGATCAATCGTCTTCGGGATAGTGAGGCAGAGTCTAAAACCATTATACTCTTATCGGACGGGAGTAATAATCAGGGGGAGTTAGACCCGATTACTGCTGCTGATTTAGCCGCTAAGTTTGATATTAAAATTTACACCGTTGCAGCCGGTACCCATGGATTAGCGCCCTACCCTTTAACCGATGCCTGGGGCAGGCAGGTCATTCAGAAAGTGCAGGTAGAGGTAGATGAAGAGACCCTGCAGGAAATTGCTCAGATAACCGGGGGTAGGTTTTTCAGGGCAACGGATAATGAATCTCTTCAAAAGGTTTATACAGAAATTGATGCGTTGGAAAGAACAAAAATTGAAGTTACCGAATATCAAAATTATACAGAGTTATACAGCTATTTCACTATTCCGGCCGCTTTGGCATCTCTGTTTCTCATTTTTTTAACCCGTGGAATTTTCCATAAACTTTTCTGATGGTTCGTTATACACATCCTGAAATGTTCTATGTGTTTATTCCCCTCACCCTGGTAATGGTATGGTATGCTCTGCAAGGGAAAAAATTACGCAGTGGATTAGAACATATTGGTATCCCTTCTGTAAAAAAATTCCTTTTAAACCGTGTCAAACACAGCCGAATTAAACTGCGGTCTCGGGTATTGCTCTTGGGGATTATCCTCATTGTATTGGCTTCTACCGGACCGCAAATCGGTATGAAACTCACAGAACTCACCCGGCAGGGAGTGGACATATTCATTTTGATGGATACCTCAACCAGTATGGATGCCGTTGATGTGAAACCATCCCGTATGGAAAAAGCTAAATACGAATTAGGAAGATTATTGAACCAGTTAGATGGAGACAGGGCAGGTCTCATTGCTTTTGCAGGGTCTGCACACCTCCATTGTCCCCTGACAGAAGACTATGCTGCTGCACGGTTATTTTTAAATTCTACAAATACCCGCCTGATATCCACTCAGGGGACTGATCTGGCCGCTGCTATCCAATTGGCCTTAGATCATATTGCAGAGGATAATGATAAATATAAGGTGATCGTGCTTGTCTCTGATGGAGAAGACCATCAGGGGGAGGCCATTCAACTGGCGGAAAAAGCAAAAGAGACAGGAATTATCATCCATACTCTGGGAGTGGGTACTCCCCAGGGCGGTCCTGTCCCCATTTATGACGAAAAGGGGAATCGAGATGGATTTAAAAAAGACCGCAAAGGGCATGTAATTACCACTACTCTGAATGAAATGGTATTAAGTGAGATATCCAGAAAAACCGGTGGGATTTATCTGCGGGTCGAAAATCAGGTAAACGCAATTGCCCCCTTGTTAGATGAAATTGATACTATGGAAAAACGAGAATTTAAGTCTCATGTTTTTTCACAATATGAAGATAGATATCAAATATTTTTACTCTTGGGTTTTCTCTTATTAATAGTGGAATTTATCCTCCCTACCAGAACCACCGAAGAAATGAAATGGGAAGGAAGATTTACAAAAACTTAATCAATTCAGGTGAATTATTTTAAAACATATAATACTGCTCTTATAATTTTAATGACAGTCGTCTGTGGGCTGTCAGGGCAACAAAGTCAGAGAATCACCCCTGTTCAGAATACACCTGATCAGGCGGAAAAACCTGCCAACCCTCATTTGGAAAAGGCATTGAAAGAATATGGAAAACTTATTGAAAAGTATCCTGATAAGAGTGAATTACTATATAACCTGGGGAATCTTCAACTTTTGGGTGGTGATCCTGAAAATGCATTGAAAAATTATGCAGAATCTCTCCAAAGTGAAGATGCTCAATCACAAGCAGATGCTTTGTACAATATGGGAAACACCTATCACCAACTGGGAGAAATGGAAAAATCGTTAGAACTGTACAAAGATGCCCTCAGATTAAATCCGCACGATAAAGATATCCGCCATAACTATGAATTGAGTAAACGTATGCTTGAAATGCAGCCTCCCCAGCAGCAGAAACAGGAAAATCAGGAGGGTGAAGACCCCAAAGATAAGCAGAATCAATCACAACAAGAAGACAATCAGCAGCAGGAATCTGAAGAGGGAAGTGAAGAGGAAAAATCCCAATCTGATTCGGAGTTGGGTGATGATTCAGACAGAGAGGAAGAGCAGAAACAATCTCAACCTGAAGAAGGTGATGAAAAGCAAAATGAAAAAAAGGACCCTCAGCAGGAAGAATCAACAGATGAAGAAATTGAACAATCACAAGCACAACCTCAAGCCAACGAAGATCAGGAAAAACAGTTAGGCAGGAAAGAGGCAGAAGCAATATTAAATGCCATGAAAGCAGACGAAAAGAATTTAAAACAAAAGAAATACCGCGCTGCAAGCAGAATAAAATTAGAGAAAGATTGGTGATTAAAAATCTACTCATACTGTTTTTAGGAACAACTCTTTTTGCTCAAGGCACCGTAAATGTCTCTGTTGACCGACGGGCAATAAATGAAGGGGATTCCATAAATCTTACCGTTACGGCTCAAAATGTTAAAGGAGACCCACAGGTCATCCTCCCCAAAATGGATGGCATAAAAGTAGTTTCAGGTCCTAACCAATCCAGTTCTACAAATGTACAGTTTGTTAACGGAAAAATGACTAAAACTTCTACCGTGACACTCACCTATATTTTAATACCCATCAAAACCGGAAAAGTAACGATACCTTCTATATCCATAAAAGCCAGCAAACAAAATTTTTCCTCTAAACCTATCATCATTACCGTGGGAAAAAGAGGTAGCAGAATCAGTGGGGCCTCTCCTAAATATTTTATAGAGGCTGAGGTAGATAAGGTCAATCCATACAGAGGTGAACAGGTAACCCTCACTTATACAGTGTACACTAAAGTTGATATCACCAGTTTTGATGAAGAACTTCCCAAATTTCAAGGATTGTGGACGGAAGAATTATATGCACCCAAAAATTTGAGTTTGCGGGAAGTGCAAAAAAATGGTGTGCGGTATTATGCTGCTACGGTCAGAAAATTGGCTCTGTTTCCCACCTCTTCAGGTGAATTACGCATTGAGCCTATGACCGCTGTCATTGGGGTACGGGAAAAACAAAACCGATGGAATGACTTCAGCCTGTTTGGTCCTCCCTCAACAAAGCATACAATTTCTACCAATGCTATAAGCCTGCAGGTGAAACCCCTGCCCGAAAGAAAAAATGGGCGGGAATCTGCTGCAGTGGGGAAATGGAATATCCACTCTTACCTGAGTACAAAAAAAGTAAAACAGAATGAAGCTGTCACCTACCGCATAACTTTGAAAGGAACAGGGAATATTCTTGCAGTGGATATTTCAGAATTGAAATTTCCTAATGAACTTGAAGTGTTCGAGCCAAAAATTAACACAACGGAATCACCACTGCGGGATAAAATTGGCGGAGAAAAAACCTTCGAATGGGTTTTAATTCCCAGGTTTGCCGGAGATATCGTTTTACCAAAAGTACAGTTTAACTATTTTGATCCGGAATTAAATAAATGGCAGACGAAAGGTGCGCCGGGATACCGGCTCAAGGTATCACCCAATGAAAAATCATTGATTTCATCAAAGGGGCTGTCAAAAGAGGAAGTTACCCTCATGGCAGAAGATATTCGTTTTATGGATGACTCCAAACCACGGTGGCAGAATATAAACCGAAATTTATTTTCCCGCACTGCCTTGACCCTGCTCTTATTATCGGGATTAAGCTTTGGGTTTCCCTTCATTCGAAATGTATCAAGGGAGCAATATTTTTCCTCTGCTGGTGAACGGCGTTCCCGCAATGCTTTAAAAACAGCAATGACAAAATTAAGTCTTTCTTCTTCTGATCCTGTAGTCATATATAAGGGCATCTATCAGGCTGTAGTTGGGTTTATCAATGATAAAACAGGAAATACATCTGTTGAATATTCAAAAAATCAAATAATACAGAATTTTTCTCACAGAATCTCCAGTGATGATATAAAAAAATTAATGGATATCCTTTCCAGGGGTGAAGCCGTGAGGTTTGCACCAGTCTCAAGTGATGAAGCGCAGGCAGATAACTCTATGATTAAGGAAATTTTAAGCAGGGCACACCGTGACTGGAAATAAATATACTCTGCTCTTTTTACTAAGTTGCAGCATTCTCGCAGGGAGTGAAGCAAATGTAAATCACCATTATTCTAAAGGAAAGGAAGCTTACCGGAATGGACAATTTGAGTTGGCAATTCAGGAGTTTGAATCCATATTAGAAAATAATTGGGTATCCCCTCAACTATACTACAATTTGGGTAATGCTTACTTCAGAGAGGGGAAAACAGGCGGTGCCGTCTGGGCTTATGAAAGTGCCCTGCAAATTGCACCGGGTCATGATAATGCCAGGTATAATCTGAAACTTTCAAATCTAAAAGTAAAAGACAGAGTGGAACTGCCTGAACCACCCTTTTATTTATCATGGTATTTATTACTATTGGAAAGATTTACCTCTACAGAATGGATTAATATTTCTGCAGGATTTTTATTTTTATTTGCTTTATGTTTTCTTTTTAATTCCCTTTCACCTAAAAAATATATTCACCTTCTCAAAAGTACCTTTATGATTGCCTTTATAATAGGCAGTTTATTTTCTTCCCATTCCCTTCAAAAAAGTAAGGAAGCAAATCTGGGGATTATATATGAACCCCAGGTAGAAGTACGCTCTGAACCAAATACATTCTCAACCCGATTGTTTGAAGTCCATGAGGGATTAAAGGTTTCGGTAAACAACCGACAAAATTCCTGGATTGAAATTGAATTGGTAGATGGAAAAACAGGCTGGATAGAAGCAGTGCAAATACGCACATTATAAATATGCAGGAGGGTACTCCTCTAAAATATATCAATGTTGGCTGCGGGACACATCCCTTCCCGGGGTGGATCAATTATGACCATAATATTTTCATTTTTTTCTCCCGCATCCCTATTCTCAAGACACTCTTGAAAAAGTTAAATTTCATTCCTGCAGGATATAAAGAATTCCTGGATATTGCAGCCTCTGAGAATATCAGTTATGCTGATGGCGGTAATCATATCCCCCAGGAGGATGAATCAATTGAGGTTGTGTATTCATCTCACATGCTTGAGCATCTGGATGAGGAAGAAACCCACATTTTCCTTAGGGAGTCTTACCGAATACTTAAGGAGGGGGGCATCCTCCGCCTGGTGGTTCCCGATTTTGATAAACTCATCACTGCTTACAGCAAACATAATAATCCTGCTCAGTTTATCAAGGATTCATGTCTTGTCGGTAAAAAACCAAAAAGTCTCATTAAAAAACTACAGTATTTACTTCAGGGACATGGCTGGCATTTCTCAATGTATAATACACGAACATTGGCAGCGTTACTTGAAAAATATGGGTTTAAAAATATTCAGGTTCTTCAGGAAGGAGAAACCAATATTTCAGGGTGTGAACATTTGAATCTGTCTCCCCACAGCCATGAAAGTTTATTTATAGAAGCCGAAAAATAGAAATCGGTTACTATAAAAATTAATCAGCCCCCAATTTCTCCAGTAGAATTCCTCCTCTAAACCATCTAAATTTAATCCTGTAATTTTATAAAATATTTAGGACTTCTATGTCAGGACACAGTAAATGGTCAACCATTAAAAGAAAAAAGGGTGCTGCCGATGCAAAGCGGGGAGCTGTATTTACACAGGCATCCAAAGATATTGCATTAGCAGCCAGAGAGGGAGGAGGTGATTCTGAAATGAACCCTGCCCTTCGATTAGCCATAAAAAAAGCCAAAGCTGCAAATATGCCTTCAGCCAATATTGAAAGAGCCATCAACAAAGGTACGGGAAATTTACCCGGAGTTAAATATGAAAATTATGTCTATGAGGGATATGGTCCGGGAGGTGTTGCCATCCTGATGGAAGTGATGACGGATAATAAAAACAGAACCGTACCTGATATCCGGCATATCATGTCGAAAAACGGGGGGAACCTTGGTGAGTCAGGTTGTGTCAATTGGATGTTCGAAAAAAAGGGGACGATTACCATCCCCAAAAAAGGGAATGATGAAGATACCGTTTTAGAAAAATCCCTTGAATTGGGTGCAGACGATTTTCAGGTAGAAGAAGATATAATGATTGTGACAACCAATCCCGAATCCTTTGGAGAAATCAGCAGCGGTTTGGAAAAAGATGGGATTGAAGTTGAAGGGGAATTAGGACTGACACCCATAAATTCTGTCAAAATCGGAGGCTCAGATGCAAAACAATTATTATTGCTTCTTGAAAAATTAGAAGAGCATGAGGATATTCAAAAAGTATATTCTAATTTTGACTTAGATGATTCCGAAATGGAATCCCTTCTATAATTGCGCATATTAGGAATTGACCCCGGTTTGGTTGTGACTGGATTTGGGGTGATCACTATTAAAGAAAATCAAATCAGCCTTATGGATTACGGTATCATTAAACCTTCCCCAAAGGAATCCCTTGCCGTAAGGTTATTGACCATTTTCAATGATGTGGGAGAAATTATTCATTCCTACAACCCGCATATTTTCGCAATTGAAGATGTATTTTACGGAAAAAATGTAAAATCAGCTATGCGGTTGGGGCAGGCTCGAGGTGCTGCAATGGTAGCTGCTGCACAGAAAAAGGTACCCATTTATGAATACTCAGCAAGAAAGGTGAAGCAATCAGTTACAGGTAATGGGAATGCGCATAAAGATCAGGTGCAGTTTATGGTAAAAGCAAAATTGGGTTTAGACCATACACCAGAGCCCTCAGATGCAGCCGATGCCCTTGCCATAGCCTTGTGTCATGAACATCAATTTAGAGAAGCAGATTTATGATTGTTACCATTAAAGGAATACTTACCAAAAAAAAACCAGATTCAATTATTGTAGAGTGCGGAGGTTTGGGATATGCCTGTCATATTTCCACAAATACCTACGATGCTCTTCCGGATGTGAAAAAAGAAGTGAGGTTGTTAACCTTTTTCCATGTAACGGAAAACAGCCAAAACCTCTTTGCTTTTCAATCTCAAACAGAGCGGGAATTATTTCTCATGCTCATTGGGGTTTCAGGAATAGGACCTAAAACGGCCATTGTTTTACTTTCCTCTGTGACTCCTGAGGAGTTTAAGCGGCGTTTGATAGCAGGGGAAGTAAGCATGCTCACCGCTCTGCCTGGTATTGGACCTAAGACGGCTCGAAGAATCATCGTGGAATTAAAGGATAAATTTGTAAAGCTGTCTGGAAATGAGCTCCCCAGGGAAGATTCTGATACCCCGCGGGAAATCTCCGACACCTATGATGCCCTTACAGCATTGGGGTTCCAGATGAATGATATCAGAAGAGCTGTCAGCAAAGTACATAGTAAAACTCCCGAATTAAGTACAGAAGAACTAATTAAACAGGCACTTATAGAAATAAAATGACTACAGAAGTATTAAAAAGCAGTATAAAGCAGACGGCATTATTTGCAGAACATGAAAAGGCAGGCGCCAAACTCATTCCCTTCGGCGGTTATATGATGCCCGTATCCTACCCTTCAGGTATTCAGCAGGAATATTTTGCAGTGAGAAAATCTGCAGGACTTTTTGATGTGTCACACATGGGTGAGTTTTTCATCAGCGGAAAAGGTGCAGGTGAATTCCTTCAGGAAATGACCATAAATGATGTGTCCACTCTTCAAATTGGTGAAGCTCAGTATTCTGCCATGTGTACTTCCGATGGTGGAATAGTTGATGATCTTATTTTGTATAAGAAAGAGGATGGCTATTTCATGGTGGTGAATGCCTCAAATATAAGCAAAGATTTTAACTGGCTGCAGGAAAACAAACCTGCTGGGGTCATCCTTGAAAATCACTCCGATCACATTTCATTGATTGCTTTGCAAGGACCGGATGCAAGAGAAATTCTTTCAACCTTAACCAATGCTGATTTACAGATGAATTTTTATACTTTCACTGAAGATAGGGTTGGAGGCCATTCAGTGATGATCAGTCGTACCGGATATACAGGGGAGTTAGGATTTGAACTCTATGGTTCGAAGGATGCCATTGTAAATATTTGGCAGCAACTTATAGAAAGAGGACCCACTCCTGCCGGGTTAGCAGCCAGGGATATTCTGCGCATGGAAATGAAGTATTGTCTCTACGGAAACGATATTAACCAATATACCAATCCCATTGAAGCGGGTCTGGGTTGGATCACCGCACTTCATAAATCAGACTTCATTGGAAAGAATGCCCTGTTAGCAGTAAAATCATCAAAACCCTCTCGCAGATTGGTCACTTTTATACTGACAGAGCGGGGTATTCCCAGACAGGGTTATGAAGTCTGGGTTGGAAATGAAAAAGTGGGAACAGTCACCAGCGGAACCCAGTCTCCCACCCTAAAAACGGGGATTGGTTTGGCTTATGTTCAGGCTCCCCACCATAAAACCGGAACGGAAATCTTCCTTAAGATTAGGGATAAGCTGATTAAAGGAGAAATTGTTAAACCCCCGTTTTTACAGGAAACTTCCCTTCATCATTAAGCCGGAACTGTCCATTTGATTCATAATCACAGACGGGAAGTTCTGGGGATTTTGTTAATTGTACTATCCCTTTTTATACTTCTCAGTTTTATCACCTATAATCCATTAGAAACTCCCGATGGACTTTCATCAGCAATTGCACGCCAAAATATTATGGGTGTGTTTGGTGTGTACACCTCTTATTTCCTCATGAAATTTAGTTTTGGCTGGGGTACCCTGGTGTTTCCTGCTATGTTGTGTTTGACAGGATATACACTCTTTAGCCGCAGAGATTGGGAGGATACTTTAAGACTCAATTTGTACTTCACCGGATTCGGTATTTGGACCTCCCTCATCCTAGCCTGGTATGGACATTATAAAGGAGGATTATGGACTGCCGAATACCCTGGTGCTGCAGGATATATCATTTGGAAGTTTATAACAGATATTTTCGGTATTTATGCGTCTGTCATTCTTATCTGGGTTATTTTTGTATTGTTATTAAGCAGCCTGTTTCGAGTGTCAATTTATGACAGTATTAAAAAGGGTAGTGCATTCATCAAGGATCAATTAGAACGTTTGCAGGAAAAACGAAAAATGGATAACCTGATAGTCGAATCTCCCTCACCTCCCGTGGAACCGAAATCAAAGGAACCAGAGGATAAGGGTAAGCCTGCCCAACCACATGAAAAATCGAGAAAAGGTGGTGAGATTGGCAGCAGAGACCAAGAGGCAGGGGACAGTGGCAAGGAGACAGATGCTAAGGAACAGGAAGAGGAAACGGTTTCTATTGATGAACCTCCCTTAATTACTCAATTTGAACCCTTTAATCAACAGTCCTTTTCAGAGTTGGATGAAGTTGGTGAAATAACAATCGAAGAGGAAGCCGAAATTGAGGAAGGAAACCTTGATGCAGAAAAGGAAAGAAAAGCACGGTACCGTCAATATAAGCTTCCCATTTTGGATTATCTGTCCGACCCTCCTCAGATTAAAAACATTCATACTGAAGAAGAACTTCGTGATAAAGCCAATCAACTGGTACATGCTTTAGAAACCTATGGGGTTTCAGGCAGAGTGGTGAGGATTTCTCCCGGACCTGTCATTACCTTGTTTGAGATAGAACCTGCAGAAGGTGTACGGGTGAATAAATTTACCAATCTTGCAGATGACTTGGCCCGGGTTATGAAGGCACAACGAGTGAGAATAATTGCTCCAATCCCTGGGTCTAAATCTGTAGGTGTGGAAATCCCCAATGACAATCCTGCTACCGTTTTCCTGAAAAATATAATTAACTCAGAGCAGTATGTGAAAGCAGATTCAAAACTGAGTATCAGTCTGGGCAAAACAACTACAGGAGAAGCATATGTGTTTGACCTTGGAAAAATGCCGCATCTTCTGGTGGCGGGTGCAACTGGTGCCGGGAAATCTGTTTGCATCAATACCATGATTGTCTCGATACTATATAAATCCAAACCGGATGAGGTCAAATTTATTTTAGTTGATCCCAAAAAGCTGGAGCTTGCTACCTATAAATCATTGGTTGGATATCATCTTATCACAGCTCCTAATTTAGATGAGTATGTGATGACCACTCCTGAAAATGCAGTGGGAATTTTAGACTCAGCCATTGTTGAAATGGAACGGCGATTTCAGGTGTTTGCTGATGCCCGCGTCAGAAATATCAGCGAATACCATGACAGACGTAAAGACAACCCCGAATTGGAACCTGCGCCTTATATTGTGGTAGTCATTGATGAATTGGCAGATTTAATGCTCACTTCAGGCAGGGCAGTAGAAGAACCAATTGCACGTCTTGCGCAGAAAGCCAGAGCTGTTGGTATCCATCTCATTGTTGCTACACAAAGACCCTCTGTTGATGTGATTACTGGTGTGATAAAATCAAATTTCCCGGCTCGTATCGCTTTTCAGGTGTCTTCTAAAGTTGACTCAAGAACCATCATTGATCAAATGGGAGCTGAAAAATTATTGGGTAGAGGAGATATGCTATTTTTACTCCCGGGTACTGCTTCCCCAATCAGGCTGCATAATGCTTTCATTACACTGGAAGAAATTGAAGCAGTAATGGAACATATTTCTTCGCAACCCAAACCGGAAGAAATTCATCTTCCTGAAACCCGTAAAGAAAAAGTTGAGGGTGACTTTTCATTAGATGATGGACAGGATGAGCTTTTAAAAGATGCTGCCATTCTGGTTATCCAAACACAGCAAGCATCGGTATCCCTGTTACAGCGAAAATTCCGGATTGGGTACAGCAGGGCTGGAAGGCTCATAGATGAATTGGAAGCTCTGGGAATTATTAGCGGCTATAGCGGTAGTAAAGCCAGAGATGTATTGGTGGATGAATCCTACCTTGAAAATATATTCGGTGAATAAGCTTCTTTTATTTCTCAGTCTGGGCTGGGCAGCAAATCCCTTCGATATCTGGCTGGATTCTCATGCGGAGATTTTGATGGAAGAATTTAAACGCGTATCTTTTACTATTTCTGTAAAATCCAACTTTGATGGTAGTGTCCTTGCTGAGGATCTTACAGGAAAAATAATTACAGGACCTGGTAAGCAATTTTACTATGAGGTAGGCCCCAGGGTAGTTATATCAGACGGGGAAGTGTGGAAATCTTATGATGAAAGAACAGATCAGATTTTTATTCAGGAAATTGATAAGAAATTAGAGAAGAAGATTTTTTCTTGGGTGAATTTGAAAAAAGTAAAAGTCCTTCCCGTAAAGAAGAAAAAGGATGGCAGTTATAAGTTATCCATTTTTTCAAAACATACGGACGTCCGCTTGCATTTTGGCGAGAATAATAATCTAAAGTACTTAACTATCAGCGAAGGTGATATGGAAACCAGAATTAGTAATATCCAATTAAATAAGGAGGATAGCTTGTCTCTTGTGATTGGATCTGAGTCCTCTTCAGTTTTTGATTTAAGGTGATTAGGCAGATTTGAAGTATCCAAAAATTCTTACCAGCCCAAAATCTATCGTTGGTCTTAGTATTAGTCTTGTTGCCATTTATTGGGCATTTAAGGATTTTAGGTTTGATGAGTTTACAGATTCTTTGAGCCATATCCGGGTAATTTATTTAATTGCTGCCACTATTATGCTTTGGGTTTCTGTTTGGTTTCGTGCTCTCCGCTGGAAATGGTTATTTAAAAAAGAGAATTCCCCTTCTGCTTCCTCACTGTACAAAGCTGAGTTAATAGGATACTTTGGAAACAATGTACTCCCCCTAAGATTAGGAGAATTACTGCGCTCCTACTTTGTGGGAAAAGAGTGGAAATTAAGCAAGGGATTTGTAGTAGGTACGGTAGTCTTAGAACGCTTATTAGATACCCTGTCTATGGCTGGATTATCCCTGCTACTTCTCTTCGTTTATCCATTAGATGAACCTATTAAGTCCTATGTCATAACCGGAGGAATTGTGTCAATTATTGGTATTTTTTCCGCATTACTTTTCATTGGTAAGCTCAGAAGAATTTCCTCCAATCACCGATTGGTTAATATTATTAAAAATATAATAGACGGA
Organism: uncultured bacterium; assembly: GCA_964551815.1. Classification (GTDB taxonomy): domain Bacteria; phylum Fidelibacterota; class Marinisomatia; order SCGC-AAA003-L08; family D37C17; genus D37C17. The sequence goes on along the minus strand of CAZKEL010000002.1, from coordinate 66,763 downwards.
TTACTTTCTATTCGGAGAGCTGTTATCTTTCAAGTCTTTGTTTCCAGTCTAATTATCTGGTTAATTTACTGGCTTGATGTCTATCTCATTCAATGTGCTTTTCAATTAGAGCTATCCTGGTCGCAATCATTATTTATTCTGGTCATTTCTTCCTTGGCATTATCCATCCCCTCAGCACCGGGTATGATAGGTACTTTTCATGCTGCTGTAAAATATGCCATAGTGGATGTCTTTGCCCTTTCTCCTGCAATAGGGAATTCCTTCGCTATTCTCATGCATGCCTATGGTTATATTTTATTCACCAGTTTGGGGGCCTATTATTTTATGAAGAGTCAGTTTCATAATCATGCAATTGATGAAGTAATGCAATAATTTTAATTATTGACAGGATTCCTTCTTGAAAGATCAATTATATGAAGTGTAATTTTAGTCCTGTTCAATTGAAGACTTTCCGAACATGAATACCATAAAACATATTTTCTTACTCATTTCAATTTTATTTTCAACTGCTTTTTTAACGGGGCAGACCAGGGAAGGAACAATTCCACCAAACACCGGAGCCCGATATGTTTCCGGTGAAGACGGGGTTATCCGCATGTATGTCAATGTATGGGGTCATGTGAATAAACCGGGAAGGATATTGGTAGATGAAGGAATTGATCTGGCTACTTTGTTATCACTCTCCGGCGGACCCCGGAAAGGCGCTAATTATAAAAATATTAAAGTTTATCATGAATATCCGGATAAAGATGGAATTGTTGTTCATGTAATTGATTTTAATGAATACATAAAAACAGGTGACCGATCAAATTTTATTTCCATTCAACCCAATGACACATTCATCATTAAACAGACTGCATTTTCATACTTCGTTGAAGAAATCGGTACCTTAAATACAATCATGAGTCTTATAAATGTGTATTTAAATGTGAATAATCTAATTACTAAATAATTATTGTGGAAAATAATTCACCTCTCCCATTGCCTCATGTAGAATATCCCCAGGTGACCCTGAAGGATATCATTCGGAAAATCCTGCGTGCCCGTTGGTGGATTATAAGTTCTGCGGCTATAATTATTCTCATAACAGGATATGTTACCATTTCCACTCCACCGGTATATAAGGCAACTGCTTCAATCATGATTGAAACCTCAAGCAGGGCTCAGAAAATTTTTAATTTTGGAATGAATAATGATTTTAAAATTTCGGATGAAATTGCTCTCATCAAATCCCGAACGGTAGCAGAGGATGTAGTTAAATCTCTGTGGAATTCAAATAAGCGAAATAGATTATATGTTTTTGGTACCAAGGTATTCATGCCCCGCGGTCAACGTCTCCGGAGGCCTATCCGCAAATTATTATCCATGGGAAAGTGGACACCTGAGCAAAATCAACCTCCCCAATATGCAGAACCTTATAGTCCTGAAATTAGTCAGAAATTTTACCAGAATATCATAAAGACCTTATCTGTGTATTATAAGCGGGGTGCCAATATTATACATATAACATCTTCAAGCCCCCACCCCTATGAGGCGGCATTAGTAGCAAACCAAGTAGCACAAGCCTATAAAACAAGGGATAGAGAATGGAGTAATAATGAATCCATTCATTTAAAATCCTTCTTAGAATCCCGGCTTAATGAAAAAGAAGGTGAGATTGAAGCCATTGAATTAAAAATTCAAAATTATAAAAAAGAAAACCAAATTTATGATCTTGAAGGAAATGTTGAAAATCTGCTGAATAATCTCACAGGGGTTGAGTCGGAATTTAATTCAAATACCCTTGAAATTAATATTCTCACCAGCCAGAAAAATTATTTAAATGAGCAGCTATCGGGTTTGGAAAAGGGCATAGTTGACCAAATGCTCAGTTCAATTAATGCACAGTTGTCGGCATTGAAATCTCAGGTAAATGAAAAGGAAGCTGAACTGGTAAGAAATGCCACAGTATATGGTTCTGAACATGAAGCTGTTTTGAAGACAAAGGAGAATCTGCAGATTCTTAAAATTCAGCTTGAAGATAAAACCAATGAATTAATTGCAGAAGGTCTTTCAATAGTAGACCCCCTTGATTATCGCCAGGAATTGATTGGAAAACTACTTACTATTGAGACCGATTTACACCGCCTTAAAGCAAAATCTGATCAATATCAGCTGCTAATTAAAAAATATCAAAATGATATCAGGCTTCTCCCGGAAAAGCAGTCCTATTTAGGCCGGTTAGAAAGAGAAAAGATAGTTTTATCAAATACTTATTCCTATATCAGGCAAAAAATGGAAGAAGCCCGGGTTAGTATGGCTTCAGAGCCGGGAAAAGTAAGAATGATTGATAAAGCAGAAACTCCCCGAAAACCAGTTTCTCCAGATGTATTTAAAAACCTGTTAATGGCTCTTTTCATCGGAGCATTTCTGGGATTTGGCATCAGTATTTCCATTGAATATTTTGATAATACCCTGCGGTCTGTTGAATATGTAGAACGGCTAAACCTGCCTATTCTTGCCATCATCCCCTCCATCGGGCAGGGCATTACCTATTCTACAAAAAAAAGAAAATCAGGAATTTTATCCAATGGTCGCAGAACTGTAGGAAACCTTCAACGAAGGATGGTCACTCATGAAGATCCCAAATCACCTATATCGGAAGCCTACCGTAGTTTAAGAACCAGTCTCATGTACACACGGCAGGGAGATAAGGGAAGTATCATGGTGTCCAGTCCCGGACCCGGAGAAGGGAAAACCACCACCATTATTAATTTAGCCATCACCTATGCCAATCTGGGAAAAAAGACTATTTTAATTGACGGTGATTTGCGAAAACCTGTATTGCATAAGGTCTTTAAAAGTAGTCATGAAAAAGGGCTCACCCATTATTTAAGCGGTGTGGAAACTGACTGGAAAAAAGTAGTACACTCCAGCGATATACCCAATTTAGAAATTATTTATAACGGAGCAATTCCTCCCAATCCATCAGAGTTATTAGGCTCAGATCTAATGGTAGAATTTGTCACGGAATTGAAAAATAATTATGATGTAATTCTTTTTGACGCTCCTCCTATTATGGCAGTGACAGATGCAGTAGTGCTATCACGGCTCATTGATCAGTTTATCATTGTGGTTCGGTTTGGCAGTACTGCAAAAGACAGCATTGACCATACATTGAAAGCATTAAAACACGTGGGTTCTAAACCAACCGGAGTTGTATTTAATGATTTGAATCAGAAAAATTCCTACTACTCAAAAAGTTATTATAGTTACCAACAATATTACTATACCACAGAGTCTCAAAACTGAGGCTTCCTGATTGAACCATAAAAAAAACAGCAGCTGGGATTTAATCATTACACCCCACAGAGGGGTCTTTGAATTCCGTCTGCAGGAAATTTGGAAATATAGGGATCTGTTATCCATTTATATTCGCAGAGATATTGTAACCCAATACAAACAGACCATTTTGGGACCTCTCTGGATTATTATTCCACCTCTGTTAACCACTTTGGTTTTTACTATTATTTTTGGTCAGGTGGCTCAAATTTCCACCGATGGTATTCCTTCAGTACTCTTTTACATGGCGGGCATAATTAACTGGAACTATTTTTCAACTGCCCTCACCTCAACCAGTAATTCATTGGCTGGCAATTCAGGCATCTTTAGCAAAGTATATTTCCCAAGAATACTGGTTCCCCTATCTACCCTTTTTAGTAGTTTGCTTCGCTATGTTATTCAATTCATTCTGTTTTTATGTATAGCATTGTATTTTTATCTGAATGATATGGCAAAATTTTCACTTCAGATTGAAACGATTTGGATACTGCCATTTCTTATTCTGATTATGGCAATTCTGGGATTAGGTTTTGGCTTGATTTTTTCAGCACTCACTGCAAAATACAGAGATATTCGTTTCTTAATCAGTTTCGGAGTTCGATTGTTCATGTACTCTTCTACCGTTATTTTCCCCATGTCAGCCGTACCGGATGCCTACAGAAATTTCATCTTTTTTAATCCTATGTCTCCCATCATTGAAACTTTTAGAAGTATATTTTTCAATACTGGAGTCATTTCAATGAGTTCACTGGGATATTCTGTTTTAACTGCTTTGATTGTTTTATTTTTAGGAGTGATTATTTTTAATAAAGTGGAACAAAATTTTGTAGATAATGCCTGATTCTTCCCCCATTATTGAAATTGAAAATGTATCGAAAAAGTACCGATTGGGAATTTTAAACAGCGGAACCTTAAAAGAAGATTTATTGCGTTGGTGGAGTAAAAATGTAAACGCTGGGGAAAATCCTGCGCTTCATGAAGATGAAATTTTGGCACTGAATAAAGTAAACCTTTCCATAAAAAAAGGAGAGGTATTAGGCATCATAGGAAAAAATGGTGCGGGGAAGTCCACACTGTTAAAGGTATTATCACGGATCACAGCCCCCACTGTCGGAACCATCAGGATAAAGGGAAAAACTGCCAGCCTACTGGAAGTGGGTACGGGGTTTCATCCTGAACTGTCTGGGAGAGAAAATATCTTTCTCAATGGGGCAATTATGGGAATGACTAAAGCAGAAATTAAAGAACGGTTTACAGACATTGTTGAATTTTCAGGGGTTGATACTTTTATTGATACACCTGTTAAAAGATATTCAAGTGGAATGTATGTTCGTCTTGCTTTTGCTGTTGCAGCACACCTGAACCCTGATATTTTAATTGTGGATGAGGTATTGGCTGTTGGTGATCAATCTTTCCAGGAAAAATGTATCGGAAAAATGCAATCCGTTTCGCAGGAAGGAAGAACGGTTTTATTTGTTAGTCATAATCTTCACATGGTAAAAAAATTATGTCAATCGGCTGTTCTTTTAGAAAAGGGAGAAATAGTCTTCCGGGGAAGTACTGACCAGGTCATTGAAGACTATTTGAAAAAATCTGAACCCTTTAATACTGAGACATTACTACCGATGAATTCCTCAATAGAGGGAATGGTGGGAAAAAGACTGGCTTTTCAAAATTCAAAAGGAGACCCCTCATTCAGGTTCAATTTGTTTGAACCCTGGAAAGTCAAACTGGAGTTTGATCTTTTACAAAACTTCCCCCATGTCATTGCTTCAATTGGGTTAAAAACACATAGTGGGGCTGCTATTACTTCCTACTGGTCGAAACCGGAGGATTTATCTGAAGGGACCTATTTTGTAGAATTTGATATTGATCTGAAACTAGCTGCAGGCTCTTATACCTTTGTTGTTGGATTATCAAGCAGAGACAATACCCTGTATTATGTAGAAAATACCGGAAATATTAAAATTTCTGAAATTTCTCATGGTGAGCAGCCAGTGTACTTTCCTTCAGGGTCGGGTTTTTTACTATCCTCATCAAGACCGAAAATTCAGGAGTTTGGGGGAAGAAATGTCTGATCCATCCTTTATATTACTTTATACCCCGCAAGTATTTGACCCCAAATACGGGGTAGTTAAACCGGAGGGTTCATTGGGATTGATCTATTTAGCATCATCCCTTAAAAATAATCAATTTCAGGTTGAACTACTTGATTGTACCGTAGGTAATGAAAACTATAGTCTTGATGAAACCATTTACAAAGAAAGACCTCAGGCAAACGGGATGATTCGGGTTGGGATGGAAAACTGTGATATACTGAAAGAAATTGAACCCTATGATGTAGTGGGAGTTTCATCAATTTTCACCGCACAGACAAGAGTAGTAGAGGAACTTGTTTCCGTTATCAAATCTGCCTATCCGGACAAATTGGTCATTCTTGGAGGTGTAAATGCCAGATCACAGTTACAGCGGTTTTTTAAGGCAGGAGCAGACCTGATTTGTCTTTCCGAAGCTGAGAAGACCATTGTAGAAATTGGGGAGGTCCTTCGGAAAAACAGCAGAGATTTTTCACACATAGAAGGTTTGGCAGGAAAAGAAGGGTTTACTAATCCCCAATTGAATATTCTGCAAAATTTAGATGAATTACCTGTTCCTGCATGGGAAATGCAGCCCTTAGACAAGTACTGGGAGATAGCCAGACCTCATGGAAGCGGATTTACTGATGAGGAAGTGGCTTATGCCTCTGTTATGTTTTCAAGGGGATGTCCCTTCAAATGCCATTACTGTCATATATCCAAAGAAATAAGTCAGTCTGATTCAGGAAATATTGGCTCATTGCGATTGAAATCTGAAAACCGGGTTTTGCATGAAATTCAACTACTTAAAGAAATGGGAATTAAGTATGTTTTCATTGAGGATGACAGCCTGTTGGCAAAGAAAAAAAGAGCCAAATCAATATTTCAAAAACTCATTGAGATGGATCTTCAATTAGCCGATGTAAACGGAATTAATCTTGCCCACCTTTGCACAAAAGTAAAGGGACAATTTGAAATAGATGAGGAATTATTAGAACTCATGGCTGCAGCAGGGTTTCAGAAATTAACTTTTCCCGTAGAAGCTGGTTCGCAGCGGGTCATTGATAAATATGCCACAGGGAAATTAGATCTGAAAAAACATAATGTTTCAGGTCTAATTAAAACGGCAAAAGCTCTCAATTTGGAAGTGGCGGGGAATTATACTTTTGGATATCCTGATGAATCTTACTCTGAAATGATACAGACTTTTAATTTGGCGCGCAAGCACATGACAGATGGTCTGGACTATGCAAATTTCATGTTTATTACTCCTTTCCCCGGGACAAGTTTGTACGAACATGCACAAAGTGAAGGAATTCTATTGGAAGGGCTGGATGTAGCAGATATGGATTGGATGCGCCCCAGTATGCAAACAAAAGTACCCCATTGGTTTATCAACCAGATTATCACCAGAGGATGGAGGTTTGTAAACAAACCAAAACGCATCAAACATTTACGGAGTATGAAACCCAATACTGCTGCACAGGGGAATCAGTGAACTGGGAAAACTTAACGGTACTGGTTACCGGTGGTAATGGCTTTATCGGGCTGAATTTGGTGCACCGCCTTATTTCTCTTAACACTGGTAAAATCAGAGTCGTAGATAATTTGGGAAGAGAATCAGAAAATAGGCTGGCAGGGTTGCCATACTCTGTTGAATTTATAAATGGAAACTTATGCGATAAAAACGTTTGTAAAACAGTCTGTGAAGGGGTGGATGTGGTGTTTCACTTAGCGTCCGTTGCAGGAAGTATGCAATACTATTTAGAAAATGAATTTGCAGTATTTTCTCATAATACTCAACTAGATCAAAATATGATTGATTCGGCATTGAAGCAAAATGTACAATTTTTCATTTATATTAGTTCTGCATTTATCTACCCATGCCATTTGATGCAGAATCCTCAAAGCAAAGGCATCAAGGAGGATGAAGCTTACCCTGCCCAACCAGCGATTTCCTATGGATGGGCAAAACTAATGGGGGAAACCGCCTTAGAATATGCCCTCTCTTCTCAAACTGAAATGAGGGGAGCCATTTTCAGATTGGCAAATGTTTTTGGTCCACATCAAAATCTGGATTTGAAGCGGGGTTCTATCATTCCTGTACTCATTCGAAGAGCAATTGAATTTGAACAAAATTCCACTTTTATGATTTTTGGTGAGGGACATGAAACGAGGACGTATATCTATATAACTGACGTATTGGATGCATTTTTTGCAGTATTTGAGGTGAATGAAAATAAAAAAAATGTGGGTCCTATAAATATTGGAGGTGAAATGCCTATCCGAATGAAGGATTTAGCAATGATGATTATTCAATTATCGGAAAAAAACATCACCCTGCAACATATTTCTGCCCCTCCTCCAACTACCATGAGTCAAACACTTGATATTTCTAGAGCAACCCGTGAACTAAATGGTTGGCACCCAAAAATATCCCTAAAGGAAGGATTAGAAAAAATGTATGCATTTGTAGAAAATTATTTAAAGGGAGCCCGAATATAAGTATGTATCAGACGGTAGAATCTATAATTCCTGCGTTGGAAGCAAAAGGATTCTCTATTCAAGATCCCTGGGATATTGTTGATGCTTTTGAAAAACTGGTAGCAGAATATGCAGGCAGCAAATTTGCAGTGTCTTGTGATAGCTGCACAAACGCCATGTTTATGAGTCTGCAATACCTAAATGCAAGAGGCACTATTATTCTTCCCTCAAAAACTTATTTATCCGTTCCGGGAATGGTGATTCACAGTGGATGCAATATTAAATTTAAAGATTTTGAGTGGTCAGGACTTTATCCCTTAGATCCGTATCCGGTGATGGACAGTGCTACCAGATTTACCAAGGGGATGTATGTTAAAGATTCCTTCCATTGTCTATCATTTCATATAAAGAAAATACTCCCCATTTGCAAGGGAGGTATGATTCTAACTGATGATGAGGATGCATATAATTGGTTTAAATTAGCTCGGTATGAAGGAAGGAATAACCGTGTCCCCCATAATGAAATTGAAAATATTGACATAATAGGCTGGAATTTTTATATGCCACCAGAACAAGCTGCACAGGGTATTTCTCAATTTCTCAAGACCCCTGAAGAAAATGCAGATTCAGGTGGATCTTGGTCCTATAAAGATTTATCTGATTACACCGCCTGGAAAGGGCATTTGGCTAAAGGATAATTTTATCTGGTGATAACCTTTAGTAAACTGGGCAAGCTGGGAGCCATGGGAAATCAATTATTCCAATATGCTGCATTGTTTGGTTTAGCAGAAAAAAATGGGTATGAAATAGTCATTCCAATACCTCCGGCAAATATAAGCGGAGAATTGAAAGTCTTGGGACATTCGGAAAATGGACACCCCATAGAAAAATATGATTACTGCTTAAATTATTTTTCCCTAACAGCAAAAATGGTTCAGCGTGAAACTCTTTTAGATTGGAAAAAAACTAATAGTAAAAAGAGCATAAAACGAATCATTCAAAGAAATAAAACTTTCATAACCCATCAGTATCTTGAACCTCATTTCCATTTTGACATGGAATTTTTTTCAATCAAAGATTCAACAGATTTGGAAGGATATTTCCAGTCTGAAAAATATTTTTCTCATTGCAAAGACAAAATCAGAGCAGAATTTTCTGTAAAGAAGGAATATCAGGATGAAGCCAGGGAAAAACTAGCCATGTTTAAACAGAAATCAGATATACTCATTTCTGCTCATGTGAGACGGGGAGGACATGAAAAACCTGAAAATCAAAAAATTCATAAATATCCCCCTGCAGACTATTATATAAGGGCAATGGAATTTTTCAGGTCTAAATTTCAAAATCCACGGTTACTTATATTTTCTGATGATTTAAATTGGTGTAAACAAAATATAAAAGGGAAAAATGTACATTATTCTGAAGGGAATTCCTCAATAACTGACTTTATGATGATGTCACGATGTGACCATAATATACTCACACCAAGCAGTTTTAGTTGGTGGGCTTCCTGGCTGAATAAAAATCCTAACAAAATAGTAATTGCTCCTGCAGGAGAGTTGTTTGGCCCGGAAGGTCCCGAAATTACCTCAGATTATCTTTCTGATAATGTTATTCGAATTTAATGGCTAAAAGTGAAATTTATAATTCCCACTTTTTTAATCTAACTAATGAAAATTATGATTCAGCAAAAATAATTTTACCAATTTTATTTGAAATTTTTCCTCCAAAGACTATCATTGATATAGGGTGTGGAAGTGGAGCATGGCTTTTAGCTGCATCTGAATTAGGGGTAAAATCATTATGGGGAATTGACGGAGATTGGCTAAGAAATGAACAATTACTCACTGATAATGTGGAGTTGATAATTCATAATCTGAACCAACCATTACCTAGGGTAGGAAAATTTGATATAACTATTTCATTGGAGGTGGCGGAACATCTGCCCCCTGAAAGGGCACAAAGCTTCATAACTGATCTTTGTCACTATTCTGAGGTTATACTTTTTTCTGCTGCTATTCCACACCAAGGTGGAGATCATCATATTAATGAACAATGGCAGTCATATTGGGTAAAATTGTTTTTAGAGAATAATTTTATAGGTGTAGATTTTATCAGACCAAAAATCTGGCATAATCCACAGGTAAAATCCTGGTACAAACAAAACACTTTTCTATTTCTACATAAATCTAAAGAGCATGTAATACCATCAGATTCAAAATATGAATTTCCTGTAAATATTGTCCATCCTGAAATTTATAAGATCCGACCAGAGAAATTTCCGGTAAAGCCTTATCAACCCCAAAAATCACATTATTAAAATAAAATAGGAAATGAAGAAATAATGAAAACCAATCAGGAATTAGATGCTCTTTTTCAGTTATGGTTTAATACGGAATCATCTGAATTGTTAGACGGTTGGCCCCTGACCGAAAGAGATGAGGGGTATTATGTGAATAAATTTTATGAAGAGATTATATTTGAATTACCATTGCCCAAAGAAGGGAAAATTTTGGTATTAGGTACTCATAATTGTGTATCCTTTGATAAACTTTGTCACCATTTTGGGTATGACCGGTGTATTGGATATGATTTATTCAATCCGAAAAAACATCCTTCTGTAGTAATTAAAGATTGTGAAGAGTTAAAAGATGACGACAAACTTGAATTAGCATTCTGCCATAATGATATTGGCAGTTTCTGGAAAACACCTGAATTAAAATTACATTGTCAGGAATGGGCTGCCAAAAAAATTGTAAAGGGCGGTTACTTTTTAGGCAATAACAACTATAACCGTCCCAGGATTGAGTTAGAAAAACGAATGGAAAATTTTAGATTTCAGAATGTTCAATTAAGTGATAAAAAACATTTTCCTCCCTCAAAAGTTACCCTTTCGAATGATATTCTTCAGGGGTATATGTTATCCAAGAAAAAATAAGGTATGCATAAATCTTTTAGCGAATTTTTTCAAGACCCACAAAATGGGTTACCTTTGGAATTATCCATTAAAAAAGAGGAACATGATCACATAATTGAGGGAGAGTTTTGGAACGAGTTTAATTCTTACCCTATTATTGATGGTATTCCAAGATTTGTAAATGAAAAGAATTATACAAATTCATTTGGTTTTCAATGGGGTAAGTGGCCACTAATTCAGTTTGAGAGTAAAAATATTGGAAAACCTATGGAAGGTCACACCCGCAAAATGTTTAATGTTATCACTCACCATAAACTCAATGATATAAAAAACAAAAATTTATTATTAGATTGTGGCTGCGGTGCGGGACGGTTTATAGATATTTGTCTGGAAAACTCAAATTCAAAAATTATTGGGATAGATTATAGTTCTTCTGTTACAACCGCACATTATAAATTTTCACAAAATTCTAATGTGTGTATTGTAAATGCTGATGCCCTGAATATGCCTTTTAAACCCAATATTTTTGATGGTGCATTTTCTATCGGTGTTTTACATCATACACCTGAACCCAATAAGGGAGTTTCAGAAATATATCGTTGTTTAAAGTATGGGGGATGGTTTGGGTTGTCTGTTTACTCCAAGGGGTCCTATTATGATAAAAAAATTTTAAAAAAATACAGAAGAATTTTCAATTTATTAAAACCGGTATTTAATCATTACCCACCGCTTTTCTACTCCTATTTTGCTGTTTATGTGGTTAAGCCTGTGTATAATAAGGTTAAGTTTTTAAGGCGGAGAATATTAAAATTATTTCCATTTGTGAATTTACCCGATTCAAAATGGTCAATATTGGATACTTTTGATAGTATATCTCCAGTTTACGCCTCAACACACAAATATGAAGAAATACTGGGATGGGTTCAGTTCAATGGATTTAAAAATATCATAAAAACACATTGGGGTAATGGTTCACTTTTTGCTACTAAAGATATCAAAAATAATAAAGAATGAACCAAAATAAGCTAAACCTAAACGGTTGGGTAAATCATGTTCTACTTCTTTGTTTATCTGCACCCTTGTTAACCCATGCATGGCTGGGGCAGTTCAGCCGCTATTATGGCGATGATTTCTGTTTTCAGGTACAGTTGGAAAAAAAAGGTATTTTTGGTGCCGCTTTATATTACTATATTGAAATTACCGGAAGATATTCAGATTTGTTTTGGGAACATTTTTCGGGTTTGTTTAATACCCATATATTCTATAGTCCCGGTGCTTTTTTACTCGTTTGGTTTTTTGTATTAGCTTCAATCATTTACCTGCATAGGGGAAAGCAATACAAAGACTTAACTTTCTCTCTTTTACTTAGTGCTGCCATTTTATTTGCTGTTATTGATTTAATCCCAAATATGTATTACCGCAGGGTCATTGATGATGTGTCCCATACTTGGGATGCCTACCCGGGAATATTTCAATCTCTCTATTGGATAGCAGGAAGAAACAGATTAATAATCCCCCTTATAGGAGCAACCCTCATTGTAGGATTTATATATCGCTTTGTTGTTCACCGAACTAATGGAAATACTTCCCCTTACCTTCTCTTTTTGATTGCATCAATGAGTTTCTTTTGTGGAGGGTTTGGTGAAACCTATGTCGCTCTGCAGACTATGGTATTTATCCTTTCCGCTTTATTATTTTTCCTTTTTTATACGGGAAAATCACGAAACACCTTTTTGATTCCATTAGGAATTGGGATACTATTTTCATTGTTTTCGATGGTGGTTATTATTTTGGCACCCGGAAATGAAACCAGAGCTGAATATTTTTCACAGCCTGAATCTCTGCCTGAGTTACTCTCCTTTGCGTGGCAGGGGATGAATTCCACCTTATTCAGTATTTTCAAATGGCCAGGAAATATTCTTTCCCTGATTCAGGTGTTTGGAATTTCCCTGTATATAGGGTTTCAATCTAAAGTACAAGTTGAAAGGGTTTTAAAACTGTTCAGAAAAAATCTGCTTATCCTTCTACCCTTGGCAATACTTATCTTATTATATACAGCCTTTTTGCCTGCAGCCTATGGCATATCAAAACCACCTCCAGCGCGGGAGATGATAGTAATTCATTATTTTTTAATCAGCCTGTTAAGCATTTGGGGAATATTTATAGGAGGTAGCCTGCAGCCGAAATTAATAAAAATGGATACAAGGATAAGAATCTTAACTATGCTATTATTTTTTGTATTATTTGCAGTTAATGGTATTCGGGATTCACTCCAGGTATTAAAGCACAAAGAGAAATTAAGGTATTTTGCGTCAGCTTATGATTACAGAGAAATGAAAATAATTCAAGGGAAAATAAATGGTGAAACTAAAGTCACCGTCCCTGAAATCAACCATTTTATTGGAGGATCAATCCTCAAAAACGATTCTACCCATTGGATAAATGAATGTGTCAGTAATTATTATGGTATTACTGTAGTGACACCTCATCCAGAGTGAAGCAATATTTCCTTGAATTATAAACATTATTTTCCCACATTTAGAAAGAGATATTTTTATTTAATTAACTCTTTAAAAAAAATATGCTCTGCTAATTCCCCAATAGAAAATATTTTAAATTTAGGAGCAGGTGAAGGGGACTTAAATCATTATATCCAAGAATTTTGCACAAATCTATATGCAGTGGATATAAACGAAAGAGATGTTGAATACGGGAGGTTGAGTAACCCAACTGTGAACTACTCCGTTCAGGATGCAACCCAATTACATTTTGAAGATAATTTTTTTCATGTGGTTATTTGTATGGAGGTAGTAGAACATGTAAGTGATGAAAAAAAACTCATGACAGAAATTTATCGAATTCTTACCCCAGGCGGGTATGCAATTCTCACCTTTCCGTCTAAAAATTTCCCTTTTACCTATGACCCTGTAAATTTTCTGTTAAAGTATTTCAATTTAAACTTACCCATAGGAGCTTATGCCTTTGGTCATACTAAATTACCAAAGCAATCTCAATTTGAGGATATGGCAACACAATTGAAATTTCAAATTATTGAATCCTTCCGTTTAAGTCATTATCTTGCAGGGTTTCTCGAAATGTATTGGGTAGGTTTGGCTCAATCCATTTTAAAATTCAATGCAAAAAATGTGCAGCAAGATAGAATTAAAAACGGAATTTTTTCCATTCGTCCCCATTCCAAAAAAGCCCCTAATAAACTCATAACTGATTGTGTAGTTACAACGGACGATTTTCTTTTTAATAAGTTTTCTGATAAGTCTATTGGCTTGGGATATCTGCTCCAAAAAATTAGTTAATATCAAAGTTAATAGTAGATAAAATCCAAGTGGAAAATGAAATTAATATATGTATTGTAGTACCATGTTTTAATGAAGAAAAGAATTTTTCTGTCAAAAAATTTGAGAAGGTAATCTCTACAATGTCCGATGTATTGCTTTGTTTTGTGGATGATGGTTCAAGGGACAGGACACCTCAGTTGCTGGAATCCCTAAAAAAATTACATACAGACAAAGTTGATATTATAACTCATTCTGAAAACAAAGGCAAGGCAGAAGCAGTGAGAACAGGCATTCTCCATTGCAATAATAATTATAATCATTCAATTATCGCATTTTTAGATGCAGACCTGTCCACCTCATTAGAAGAATGCTTGGCATTAAGACCCTATTTGAAAGACGAAATTGAATTTTGTTTCGCATCTCGCACTTTGCAATCAGATTCAAACATCCAAATTAAATATTACCGATTTATCATCGGAAGATTACTACGCCCTATTATTTGGAAAATACTGGGAATTAAAATTTATGATACTCAATGTGGCTGTAAACTTTTTACCAAAAATCTATCCATTGAACTTTTCAAGGATGAATTTATCTCAAAATGGTTGTTTGACATTGAATTATTTGCACGGACAAAAAAGAAATTTGGCGAAGATGAAGTGGAAGCAAGGCTTTGTGAAGTCCCGGTAAAGGAGTGGATTGACAGTAATAGCTCATCTGTGAAAATATCCTATTTTTTTAATTTATGGTCTGATTTAATTAAAATAAGGAATCAATACTCCAAATAATGACGCCACCAAAAACTATTAAATTTCCAAAAGTTCTTCTTCTGAGGCCTCCGCAATTATTTTATTATAGCACCTGGCCGGTTGGTCCCCGCCTCAGTGTACCAACAGGTTTGTTGGCTATTGGCAGCTATCTTGAAATGATGGGAGTAAAGGTTGAAATTTATGATGCCTTTATTAAATCCAATAACATTGAAGGAAACTTACCAAAGCAAAACAGAAAAACATCAGGATTCATTAAAAGATGGATTAAACAATTTGAGACCACCTCAACGGACAGTTTTAAACTTTCCAATTGGATTGGATGGATTAACCGTCCTGACTCCAATATGTCCCAAAATACCCTGCATTTTGGTGCAAGTTGGGAGACCCTTGAAAAGGACATACAATCCTCCAATGCTGATATAATAGGGATTACCAATTTATTCAGGGAAAATACTAAAGAAACAATAAAAACCATAAATATTGCCAGAAAAGTTTTACCGGATTCGGTGATTGTGGCTGGCGGTCCCAATGCCACTGCTATGCCGGAATATCTGTTAAATAGTACCGACAATTTGGATATTGTAGGATTAGGCGATGGTGAAATTACGCTTCATGAAATTGTACAAATGGTACAGGGAAAACTACAAGTCGATGAAATAAAGGGGATTGTTTATAAAAATGGTGGCAAGATTATACGAACTCCTGAAAGAGAATGGGTAAACGAATTAGATAGTTTAGGAGACCTGGATTATAATCTGATAGAATTAGAAAAATATTTTGAATACGAACGCAATGGCATCATGGCGAGGAATAAATTTGAATATAGTAATGCAGAAAATTCAGTTTCCCTCATTACATCAAGAGGATGTCCTTATAAATGTTCTTTCTGTTCTATTCATATTCATGCAGGAAGGAAATACAGGAGATATTCTGTCCAACATACTTTGAATCACCTGGAGGATTTAGTAAAAAATCATGGAGTAAAACATATTCATTTTGAGGATGATAATCTCACCCTGGATCGGGAAAGATTCATGGAACTCATGCAGGGCATAGTAGATCGTAATCTACAATTTACCTGGGATACACCAAATGGTGTTTTTGCAAATACCATTGATAGAGATATGATGGAACTCATGAAAAAAACAGGGTGTATATACTTGATTTTGGGTGTTGAATCTGGTGATCAATGGGTGCTTGATAATATCATTTATAAACAACCGTTAACTTTGAACCATGTACAGCGTGTGTTTAGGTTAGCAAAAGAAGTTCAATTGGATATGAGGGCATTTTTCATCATTGGATTCCCCAGGGAAACTTTAGAACATATCCAAACTACTCTGGACTTTGCATTGAAAGCATTAAGAAATTATGATATTATTCCCCAATTAGCAATTGCCAGGGCAGACCCGGGAACGGATATGTATGCAGAAGCTGAAAGAGACGGAAAGCTGTTTTCTACCAATGCCATGTTGTCAACGGAAGGAAGTCATGTTGAATACTTTATCAGAAATATGATTCAAAATGAACATTTTACTCCGGAAGTATTGGAACGATTATCCATAAAATTCCATCGAAAAATGATTAGAATCATTTTTACCAAAACCCTTTGGTTTCATTTAAAACACCCTGGTTTAGCTTTTACCAATTTTAAATTTTTTCTAAGAGTGACTTTTAAGGAAAGAATCGGTATATATAATAGTGTTGTGCGAATATTTTTCAGCCGTTTATTTTTTCCTCATGCCCTACGGAGGTATAATTAATTCTGAACTAATTTACCTTTTATGAAGAAAATTTCCAGTTAACCTTTTGTTTTATTCAAATAATGAAAGGACTTTATCTGAGGAAATTAATGGAATTGGATTATGGTCATACAATAAATCTAACCCGAACAAGTTTACTATATTTATTGCATTATCCACTTTCTCAGCAGATAGAAAATTCTGCCAATTACTCAATAGATCTGCGTTAGTATTGATTGCACTGTCCTCACGAACCAGAGCAGAAGGTACAGATTTAATCTTTTCTGTTTGGTAAATATCTTCTCCCAAAAATCTATAGACTTTTTTAAGTTCAAAAGATAGATTAATACACATATCTTCATAGAAAATTATATGTATTTCCTCATTGTTGAATTGTTTCAGGGGGATAAAGTTTTCAATACACCACATAAAAATATGCTTATTAAATTCATCTGTCTCACCGATGAGGTGAGATTCAAAGGGCGATAAAAAATCACGCATTAATTCTGTTTGATTCAAGTATTCTTCTAAATGAGAATCCCAATTTAATTTTAATTTTGAATAGGCCACTGCACAGGGATGTCGGAGCATCAAAATAATTTTAATTCCGGGGAAGCGGGAAAACATCCACTTTAAAATCAGGTTCATCCGAATATCTTTTATAATTCTTTTTGTGACAATGGTTTTAGTATTGAAGTGATCAACCCAATCGTTTCTAATTTTACCCCTGAGAATGTTATCTGCTGTTTGAATAAATTTCATTTCCTTGTTGTGCTGAGGTAAATATTGCCTGTAACGCCAATTTTTAAAAATGGGTACTTTATCATTATGAAAAGGTTCAAACATTACCCGGTATTGGTTTTTAAAATTTAATAGTTCCATCATCCAGGTGGTACCACTTCGACCAGATCCGGCGATGATTAAACTTTTTCGGTAATTTCCAAAATCAAGCATAAATGTCCCTTGATAAAAAAGAAAAGCAGTTCCTTAAATAATTATTAAATGGATCATAGATAAATTGTAACTAATTTTAGATTTATTGAAAGGATAGAAAAACAAAAGAGTATATGTGTGGAATATTTGGCATAATACATCCTGCCAGTGACCAAAAAGTTGAAGCATTAAATAGGATGTCTCATAGCTTAACTCATCGTGGACCTGATGAAAAGGGAATGTATTTATTCCCCAGGGCAGCCTTGGGACATTGCAGACTAAATATTATTGATCTGGAAACAGGAAATCAACCCATGCTTACCGAAGATAAACAGGTGGGAATTACTTACAATGGGGAGATTTATGGCTACAAGGATATAAAAAAGAAACTATCATTTCCTTTTAAAACAAACTCCGATACGGAGGTGATTTTAGCATTGTACCAGACTCACGGTTCTGAAATGATGAGACATCTGCCGGGAATGTTTGCTTTTGCATTGTGGGATGAAAAGAAACAAAAGCTGTTTTGTGCAAGGGACCGCTTCGGGGAAAAACCTTTTTATTATGCTATAGGGAGACACAATGAATTTATTTTTTCCTCAGAAATTAAAGCCATCCTTTCTACCGGATTAGTTTCTGAGGAAATTTATAGACCAGCACTCAACCATTATTTAAAAAGGTTATATATCCATCCCCACGAAACAATTTATTCAGATATTAAATGTTTACCTCCGGGACATTTTCTGGAATATGACCATTCAGGTATATCTTTGCATAACTATTGGGAGCTTCCTGCTGAAAACTCTGACCTATCCTTTCTGGAAGCTTCTGAAAAATTCACCTATTTATTTAAACAAGCAGTACAGAGGCAGTTGATTGCAGATGTACCCGTTGGTGCCTTTTTAAGTGGCGGGTTGGACTCAACCACTATAGTATCAGAAGCAAGTAAGATTAATCCTGAATTGAAAACCTTTTCTTATGGATTCAATAACGAGTTTAATAACGAATTAAAATATGCGAAAATTGCTGCAGAACATTACCAGACCACTCATTCTGAATTAATTGAGAATATGGACGGGATAGAAGAATTGATGATCAATATGCAGTCAATTTATGATGAACCCTTTGCAGATTCTTCCTGTATTCCCACCTACCTTATTTCTAAATCAGCCGCCAGTGAAATAAAAGTTGTACTTACAGGTGATGGTGGTGATGAGCTGCTGGGTGGATATATCAGATGGTATCACCCCATTGAATCTTTTCAGCATTCAATATCTAAGAAATCTCTACTTTCCCAAATTTCAAAACGATTAGGTTTTCAATCTGAAACTAAAGGAAAGATTGGCCCTGGTTTGAAAAAATATAAGTCCATAAGTGAACTTCATAATTCGCAGAGGGATTATTTTACTCAAAAGGATTTAACAGAATTTGGATTTGATCTATTAGAGTCTAAAATGTATTCTGAAGATCCAATAAATCTAGACGATGTCTTCCGCTGTGATATGAGCCATTATCTTCCAGGGGATTTATTAGTTAAGGTGGACCGGGCATCTATGGCAAACAGTTTAGAAATTCGGTCGCCATTTTTAGATAAAGATTTAGCAGAATTTTGTATTTCTCTTCCTGCAAATTATAAGGTGTCAAATGGAATTGGAAAAATTCTGCTCCGTTCTGCCTATGAAGACACTTGGCCTGAAAAAATAAAATACAGAGGGAAGATGGGTTTTGGAGCTCCCGTTCACCAATGGCTGAAAAAAACAGAATTTATTGAATTGAAAAATGAATATCTGTTAAATAAAAATAAATCTATTTATTCCTATTTAGAATATGATAAAGTGATGGAATTTTTTCAGAAATCGAATTACCAGGAATGGATTTTGCTTAATTTATCCTTATGGCTGGAGCATAGAAAACGGTGCTGAAAAAATGACCCCCCCTTTAGTTTCAGTGGTAATGGCGGTGTATAATGGAGAACAATTTCTTCAAGAAGCTATTGATAGTATCCTAGGACAATCTTTTACTGAATTTGAATTTATCATAGTGGATGACGGCTCTGAAGATCAGAGTAATTCAATACTTCAAAAAATAAGGGATACCAGGGTAGTACTCGTAAAAAACCCTTCAAATATGGGACAATCCACAGCTTTAAATAAAGCAATCAAATTGTCAAAAGGGAAGTATATAGCCAGATGTGATGCTGATGATATTTCTTTGGAAAACAGACTTTTTGAGCAATTTACCTTTATGGATTCTAATTCACATATTGGAATTACAGGAACAGGCTATACTGAAATTGATGAAAAGGGGAACGAGGGAAAAACTTTTATTTATCCTCAAAATAAAGTGGAAATCAAGTGGAAAACACTCTTTGGACCTGTATTTCCCCATCCTACGGTAATGATCAGAAGTGAGTTAATAGAACGATTTTCTCCTTTTTATAATGAGTCCTATCAAACTACACAGGACTACGAACTTTGGAGCAGGCTGTTAGAATATACGAAGGGAACAAATCTACCAAAACCTTTGGTAAAGTACCGCCGCCACGGAAAAGCAGTATCTACAAAAAAAATTGAAATGCAAGATGAAAACAGACTTAGGATTAGTGCAAAAGGAATCGCGAAATTACTTCCCGGAAGATCTATTTCCATCAGAACTGCAAAATTATGTAATGAACTGAGGATTGGGAATTTATCCTTAATAAAAGATACAATAAAACCACTGGATTTTGTCCATTTTAAGGAGTTAATTCAAGCATTTATAAAAGAGAATTCCAGTGTATCATCTGAATGGAAGGAAAGTCAGCTATATCCACTTTTAACAACACTGGAAAAAGAAATGATGGATAATAACTGGAAACAGACTACAATCCCCAAGGCTGTTTTTACTTTGCAGGTTTATTTGATTACCCTCATGTTTCGGATATGGGTGAAACAGATATTAGCTTCTCCGGGATTGTTAGTAAAATATATTCAGTGGCTAATTCGCTACTCTATTTAAACCAGAATAATTTCTATGGAGAATAATCCAAAGATCTCAGTAGTTCTTCCAGTCTTTAACGAAGAAATGTATGTAGGGGAAGCTATAGAAAGTATTCTGGCGCAGACCTTTACGGAGTTTCAATTTCTAATAATAAATGATGGCTCAAGTGATGCTTCGGAAAAAATAATAAAATCGTTTAAAGATAAGCGCATCCAATTGGTAACAAATGTAGAAAATTTGGGATTATCCCAATCACTAAATAAGGGGATAGGATTATCGCAAGGTGAATATATTGCCCGAATGGATGCTAATGACATTGCTCTTGAGTCGCGTTTGGAAGAACAATTGTCCTTTATGGAAAACCACCCTAAAGCGGCAGGGGTTTTCTGCCCTGTTCAAAAAGTGGATGAAAAAGGAATGCCACTTGATTCGGTAGAAGGGAAATATATTCCTTCAGAGGAGTTGCAAACTTACTTATTTTACAAATGTTGTTTTTTTCATTCGTCAGCTTTTCTTCGAAAAAGTTTTCTTCCCAAAGATCCTTATGATCCTCATAATGCTGCTGAGGATTATGATTTGTGGGTTAAATTGTTATTTCATCATGAACTTCATATTCTTGAAAAGACTCTCATGAAAGTGAGAGATTTACCAGGTGGGCTCAGGTTTAAAGAAAAATGCAGACAAGATTATTTGAAAACAAAAATTGCGAATCTGAGTTATCTGGCATTACATCCTTCGGAAGAAGAATGTAAAATCCATTTAAGCCTTGAAAATAAATCAAATTCTATGGAGAATAATCCATTAGATAAATTAAAATGGCTTGATATACTGTATAATGCCAATAAAACTCACGGTGCCTATAAAGAACCTTTTTTCACACAGAAACTTTTAGAACATTGGAATGGAATTATTAATAATATCCAGAACCCCGGAATGAAATTAAAATATTATTATTTACTATCTCCATTAAGACAGGCTGCCAGAAAGCCCCTTTCAAGGACGATAAAATTATTATTCTCTTCGTAAAATAGTGTAAATTACAATATGACTGAAATGGTAATTCTCAATATATTCAGGTATTTTCAAATTATTTATGGATAAGATTCAAAATAAAAAACAGGTGAAGGTAATGCTGGTAAATCCTCCACAGAAAATATATACGCATGCCTGGAATTCAGGATTATATTTTCCCGTGGGACTATTATATGTCGCCGCAGTGGTCAGGGATATGTGTACTCTGAAAATTCTGGATTGTATGATTGATGATTTCATAATTGAAAAATTTGATGGGTATGAATTGCAGGGAACACCAACAGAAAAAATTAAAGAATCAATCAATGAGTTTCAACCGGATATTGTAGGAATATCAATTCCCTTTACTGCACAATCTGAAAATGGGATTAATGTCTGTAAAATTGTTAAGAAAATATTCCCAAATACCATTGTAGTATTGGGGGGGCCTGACCCCTCAATTCGATATGAATATTTATTAGAAAATTCTCCTGCTGATTTCTGTGTTGTAGGTGAAGGAGAAGAAACATTTCCTGAGATAATTGAAAAATTTGCACAAGGAAAAGAAATCAAGGGAGTTGAAGGGGTTGCTTATAAGGATGAAGAAAAAATAATTAAAGTTGACCGCCCTTTCATTAAAGATTTAGACAAACTTCCCTTTCCGGCTTATGATTTGATCAATGTCCCTGAATATCTGAAAAGTGAATTCTTTTACGCAGGCAGGATGTATGAACCTTTAAAAATGACGATTATTTCAAGTCGTGGCTGCCCTTATAATTGTGTGTTTTGTTCCATCAAGCTTTCTATGGGAAAGCCCTTCCGTTATCACTCTCCAGAATATACTATTAATCATATGCAATTGTTGGTAGATCAATATGGAATTCAAACTTTTCATTTTGAGGATGATAATCTTTCATTACATAAACCCAGATTTAATGAAATCCTTGATCTGATAATTGAAAGGAAAATGAATATCCGCTGGTCTGTTCCAAACGGGTTGAGAGCGGATACATTTACCTATGATATATTGGATAAGATGAAAGAATCTGGCTGTACTGAAGTGCGGGTGGGTATTGAATCTGCTAATCAGGATGTATTGGATAAGGTGGTTAAAAAGGACACAGATGTAAAATACATTATTAAAATGTTAAAATACTGTCATGAGATAGGAATCCCTTCCAGTGCTTTTTGGATAATTGGATTTCCCGGAGAAACGATTGAGAACATGCAGGAAACCATAGATGTAGCCTTAGATTTATATGAAAAATATAATGTCATGCCTCTCTTTTCCATTGCTACCCCTTTATATGGTACAGAACTTTACCATGAAAGTTTGGAAAAAGGATTTATCAATAAAGATTTAACAGATGAAGATTTTGCTGAAGCAACCAGGATGGAAGGAAATCACCTCATTGAAACTCCAGATTTTACCAAGGAAGATATCACTAATTTATGTGATGCTTATGAAAAACGGTTTCAATCCATACGTCAGGTGAAAAAAAGAAAAAGAAAAATCATTAGCATTAATAAAAAGCTCCTCAGATTTTCGAAACATCCTATTTCTACCCTTAAAAGGGTTGCAGAAAGAACCTTTTTTTAAACAATTCCACACATAATCTGATTTTATAATTTCCTGATTAATTGAAAACAATTAATTCACTATCCCTAAACCTGTATTACAGAATCATTGATTATTTTACTGTAATCAGATTGAAAAAAATTATCAGAGAAAGGGAGAAAAGTGGCTGCAATATCAGAGTATGGTGGAGGGATGATGACATTGTCAGTGCTTCAGATAAAACAAAAACATTGTTGCAATTTGTTAAGGAAACAGAAACCCCTGTTTTTTGCTCCGTCATTCCAAAGGATTTAACTTCAGAGGCAATCATTATATTAAAAGAAAATATTCTGGTAACCATACTTCAACATGGATATTCCCATATAAACTATGCTTCATCCGGCAAACCCTATAATGAATATGGAGATGACAGGGAATTGAAAAATCAATTGGCCGAAATCCAACTGGGAGAAAAGAAATTACAAAAGGAATTCCAAAACCAGTTTTTACCCGTTTTCGTTCCCCCTTGGGGAAATGTTTCAAACAAGATATTAGAAAATATTTCAAGTCTGGGATTTATCGGACTCTCAGGTATTGGCAGCGACTCACAAAATAATTCAAATCTAAAAACTAAAAATATTCACATAGATCTTCATTCCTGGAAATCCAACACAGAACTTGATTATTCGACTGAACTTCGCTCCTGGGATAAAATTATATCTGATATTTCCAAAATAATTAAGGGAAGTTATGACGAGGGGACTACTTATATAGGCCTTTTAACCCACAGCCAGATTATGGATATTGCAGATTGGATGTATTTTCTAAGAATTATTAGGTTATTCAATTCCTTAGATATTGATTTTTTAAACCGTCAGGAATTTAAATCTATATTAGAAACATAAAATTGAGAATTTCAGTTTACATTACTTCTTATAATAAAAGTGCTTATATTCAGGAAGCAATTGAATCTGTTTTACATCAATCTCTAAAACCACATGAAATTATAATTATAGACGATAACTCCACTGATGGATCACAGGACATTATATCCTCAATTGCAAAGGAGAATTCTACATTAATAAAACCAGTTTTTAATGAACAAAATATGGGTGTATCAAATTGTAGAAACATGGCGTTGGAACGAATATCCGGAGATATTTTTACATTTTTGGATGGTGATGATTATTTCCTTCCTAATAAATTAGCAGATGAGTATGATTGCCTAAAGCAAAACCCCGAATGTAAAGCTGTGTATTCCAATTTTTTTTATGAAGACAAATCTGGAAATAAAACGGGGGAATTTGCTGCTAAGTCAGATTCTCCTGCTAAAGGAAAAATTCTTATAAATACCTTAAAACGAGATTATAAGGTGAGCTCCCGAAATAATTTTATTTATGAGATGATGGATACAGAGTCAGCCAGGCAGGTGGGTGGATATGACCCTGTTTTAAGGATTTGGGAGGACTGGGATTTTAGAATACGATTTTCTAATCTATTCAAAGTCACCTATAATCCTACAATCTGTTCAGTGTATAGGAAGATTCCCCAAAGTTTATCAAGATCAAATCCGCTTGATCATTTAAAAAATCAAAAAATAGTATTAAAAAAAAATTTCCAAATGATTGAATCATTTGATAATGTTACTAGGAGTCAAGTCTTAAATTCAATAAATAGAAAACATGAAAGGTTACTACGGATTAGTGTAAAAGAATATTATGATATTAAAAAAATAATATTTTTTATTTTCTATTCATTGAAATTATGTATCCAATTTGGTTCAAAAAGAAACCTACGATTTATAATAAAGGAAGTTTTTTAATTTTTAATGAAATCCAAAGAAAATTACTTCTCAAAGTATAATCAACTAAAATGGTATGAGAAAATTATATTAAACATGTGTTGTTATTTTCCTCCATTACCTAGAAGAATACGTGATGTTGAGGTAAACTTAGATTTAAATGAATATGAAGAAAAATTTCTTAGGGCATATAATTTAAAGGATTTAAGTCAATTGGCTAATAAAAATATATTAGACTTCGGTTGCGGAGAAGGAGGGTTTTCATTAGCTCTTGCCACCAAACTCACAAATTCACAAATTACTGGTATTGATTTATTAGAAGGCCAAAATACAGTAAGTAAAATTAAAAGAAAAAAAAACCTCCACAATCTTCATTTTTTGATCACTAAATCAGATCAATTACCAGATAATAAATTCGATTACGTTTTTTCTCACGATTCATTTGAGCATTTTGAAGACCCCAAATTTATTTTATCTGAAATAATTCGTTTAACAAAACCTAAAGGTTATATACTAATCAAATTTGGTCCTACTTGGGCTAGTCCATATGGAAGACATATGGGAGGTACATTTAAAAGAAAAATTCCATGGCTTCATTTAATTATTTCGGAAAAAATAATGATGAGAGTTCATTCAGTATATCATAATCGAACTCATTTATTTGAAAAGTATAAAGATTTAGAGGTAGGTCTAAATAAAATGACTGTAAAAAAAGCACTAAATATTGTAAAAAGTTTTAAATCTATTGAACTAATTGAAAAGGATATAAATTATGTTTGGAAAGGTAAGTTATTTAAAAATATCCCATATATAAATGAAATGTTTTCTGGAAGTCTATATTTGAAATTAATAAAACACGGGTAAATTGCCAAAAGAGCCACTAAACATGACACCTTTCAAATTGTTTGGGAGTAAAAAGAATTTTGTGTAAATCAATACTAATCTGTCTATGATTTTATTTCCAAACTTATTCAGCGAGATACAACAGCAAACGTTCCTTTCTGATACCAACTTTAGTTGCAAGCCTTCTTTTAAGATAAATCCAGAATCCTTAAAGACCATTAATGGTTTTGATAACATACATTAAATGATTACAATTTTTGCAACTCCAAAAAATTTTGAGGATATATTCATCCATATCCAGGAAAATGCTATTAAAAGTTGGCGCTATATTTCTGATGATATCCAAATAGTAATATTAGGTGATTCTAATGGAAGCAAAGAAATGGCTAAAGAAGTTAATGCAGATTATATACCCAATGTAAGGTGCAGCCCAAAAGGGACTCCCTATGCATCAGATTTATTTTTTCAGGCGGAAAAAATTGCAAAGTTTCCCATTATTACTTTTATTAATGCAGACATCATACTTCCAAAAAATTTTGTTGAGGAAGTTCAATCTGTTGCAAATAAAATGAGTAGGTACCTCATCATTGGACATCGCTGGGATATGGACATTCATGAAAAATTAGATTTACAATCACGCTCATTTCATAAGAATTTCTGGCAGACCGTACCTGAAAAGGGGAAGTTACATGCTCCCTCAGGTATTGATTATTTCGTTTTTAACAAAGGGTTATGGAAAACTTTACCCGATTTTATTATTGGGCGACCGGGGTTTGATAATTGGCTCATCTGGAAAGCTCGCCGTAGAAGAGTCCCGGTAATTGATGCTACAAAAGCAATAAATGTTGTTCATCAGAATCACCATTTTAATTTTCACAACTTAAAACAGGACCCGAAAATTCATTCCGAAGAGGAAGGGCGATCTAACTCAATGATTCATAAGGGGAAAACTCTAAACATTATGGATGCAAATTATACATTGTATAATGGTGAAATAAAGAAGAAAACTGATTATGATTTTATAATTAGAAATTTACACCGTTTGCCGGGAATTTATCCGGAATTTGCTATTCCCATTAAATTATATCGAAGGCTTTATAAATTATTAGTAATGCCAACATGACAAAAGTGCCTTTGGTTACAATTGGCATTACCAGCTTCCGGGAAGGTGAGTATTTAAGACAAGCGTGGGAATCTGTTCAATCCCAATCAACCCCGTTTTGGAATGCAGTATTAATATTAGATGGCGGATTTGATTCAAAAACTGAAGATATTTTTTCACAGATTCATCATCCCAATTTGAAAAAAATTAAGCTGCATAAAAATCATGGACCTTATTTTACCAGAACTCTGGCATTGGAAAATACAAAGACTGACTGGTATTGTCATTTGGATGCTGATGATTGCTTACCTCAAAACGCAATTGAAATAATTTCAAAAAATGTTAAAAATAATCCTGAATTAGAATACATTAGAGGGAAGTCACTATATTTTGATAATAATAAATTTTATATTCGAGAAAATAAAGAATTTAATGAAGAAAAATTATCTTATACATTACCTATTACTGGTACTTCTCCAATAAAGAAAAATCTGTTTACCCAAATTGGTGGATATTGTAAAGAATTATACAAAGGAGGAGCAGATTGGGATTTCTGGATATCTGTTTTTGAATCAGAAGCACAGGGGATGTATATTGATTCTATTCTGTATGAAAGACGGTTAAGAAGGGGGTCAGTTGGGGATAATTGGGTAGCAAACCGTCATAAAGTTGCGGAGAAAATTATAGAGAATCATCCAAGGTTTTTTTATTCTGAAGATAGGAGGAACAAATGTTTAAGTAAATCCTACGAATTAGCTGCCAGAGAACAAAGAAGATTAGGCCGGAGATTGGAAGCTGCTCAATTGAGCGAAACTGCAATTAAATTTGGGAACAAAAATCCAAATTTAAAGACAATTCTTTCAGAAGCAAAAATACCCTTGTGGAGGTATAAACTTCGGCGAATCAGGAGCAGAGTTTGGTAAAAAAGGAGCATACAATTAAAATTCTTCATGTTATAGGAACGCTGAAAGTAGGGGGTATTCAAAAATATTTGCTAAACTTGGTAACTACACCAATATTAAATAATTATAATCATCAACTACTTTGTACAATTTCAAATGATGGGGAATTAAAAACTAAATACGAAGAAAAAGATATTAAAATAAATTTTCTACCATTTACTTTGGCTAGAAACTCCTACTTACCATTTAGAGTTGATAAATTTATTCGAAGATTTTATTTAAATTTTTATTTTATAAGATTTTGGTACTTTCAGCTAAAATCAAAAACTGATATTATACATTTACATATTAGTGGTCTAATAATTAGTCAGATTATTGCAACAATATTATCTAGAAATAAAATTATTTGGACTATTCATGGAGAATATAAATTATCAAGAATCACTCAATTTTTTATTGGATTAATAGAAGCAGTAATTCCTTCTAAAAAATTTATTATTACTGCTGATTCGATTGCTGCTTATAAATCCACTTTGAGTAAAGGTAAGTTTGAAATAAATATTATTCCTACTGGAATTAATCCTTCACTTTATCAACTACCTAAACATAATCGAATAAAAAAACAATTAAAACTCCCCCAAAATACATTATTGATTGGATCTACTGGAAGAATTGTATGGCAAAAGGGGTACGATTTGCTCTTTCAATTGGTGGAAAGGCACCATCTAGTCGTTCCCACTATACATTTAATTATTGCAGGTGATGGGGATCTTCTTTCAAACTTTCAGAATGAAGTGAATGAAAAGAACCTTAATAAATTTATTAGCTTTATCGGAGAAATAAATGATGTCCCGGAATTTTTATCGGGCATAGATTTCTATATCCAACCCTCAGTTACGGAAGGATTTCCTCTTTCAGTATTAGAAGCGATGGCGGCAGGCGTACCTGTGATTTGTTCAGATGCAGGGGGATTAAAGGAAATGGTTGAGGACAATAAAACCGGTTTTCAGTTTCAATCCGGGAATGTAGAAGCAGCATATAACACCCTTCAAAAAGTTCTGTCAATGCCCGGGAAAGAGGTCAATGAAGTAAGTCAAAATGCACTAAACAAAGTGAATGACTATTACACAATTGACCAAATTGCTAATCAGTTTAAAGCAATGTATGAGATTGTGCGATGATAAGAAGAAATTTTCCTTTTCCAATTGACGGATATGCTCTGATTCTATTTATCATTGTCTTTTTATTTACATGGTGGTCAAACCCGAATTTTACAGCATACTATTCACCTGATACTTGGGAATATATAAAAGTTGGTAAAGATTTTTCCAATCCTGCAAATGAAATCAGACCATTTCTATATCCTTTGTTTATCAAGATATGCAGAATCATTTGTCCAGAAAGCTGGGAAAATCTTGTTATATTTTTTCAGATGGTATTTCATTCTCTCACTATCATATTATTATTCAGATTATTCTTAATTTTCCAAAGTACCAAGATGATTTCATTTATTTTGAGTCTGTTAATTGGTATTAATCCCAATTTATTAGTGTATAGTTCAAAATTACTACCCCAACAACTATTGGGTGTATTAATTGCACTGACCTTTTATTTTGCTGTTCAACTATATAATTCCTGGAATAACAAAGACATTTTGAAGAATGTAAATGTATATGTTACAGGAATCTGCAGCGGATTGGCTTTAGTATTAAAACCATCCTGGATGTTTGGGGTTATACCAATAATTATAACAATTTATATTTTCAAAAAATGGAACAAGAAATCAGTTTTAGCTATGATCATTATTTTGTTCTTTCATTCCTCTTTTAATTTGGTTTGGAGAGAGTATAAGGATTCTTTAAACCTTGATAAAGTTTATGGAATAGAATCCAATATTTTTGAAGAAACCTTGTTCTGGGTACAGGGACAAAATATTAATTTAGCTGCTATACGAATGGGATTAATAGATTCTGCAGAGGATACTCCCCTATATAACAGGATTAAAGAAAAAGAATTATTAGCAGATGCCAGAGAATTAAGAGGAGCAGTGGATAAAAAATATAAAAAGGTGATCAAATCTTTTACTTGGGAAGAAATGAATGATGTTGAGTTTGCGAAGGCAATTTTGAAAAATGCTCCAACAAAATTATTATTTGGTCAATTGAAAACTTGGCCAACTTTTTTTACAAAACGAATGTTTCATCCCAATGATGGTTTCCCGGGATTACCAAAATTTATTAAATACCTATATATAGGTAGTTTCAATAAAATTTACCAACCTGGTTTAATATTTTTTTTAATGGCATTTCTTTGCTTAATTTATAAGAGAGACTTGCAATATGTGGTAGTATTAACCGGAATGATTCTTATCTACTTTTCTCTGCTCCATGCTGTATTCACACCCTCACCAGAACATTTTATTTACTACAGAACATCCGTAGAATATATACTATTTTTTGCTGCATTTTTACCCCTTGGTTTACTATTTGAAAAATTAATACTCTATAAAAAATAAAAAATTTATGCCAATTTCAAATTCGTGTAAAATTGCTGAAAGTGTACTCATCTACCATGGTGAATTAGTAAATCTATATGGATGTACAATTGGAGAATACACTCAAGTTGGTCCATTTGTAGAAATACAAAAAAATGCAATAATCGGAAAAAAATGTAAAATTTCTTCCCATTCATTTATTTGTGAAGGGGTGGAAATAGAGGATAATGTATTTATTGGTCATGGGGTAGTTTTTATTAATGACTTGTTTCCTTCAGCAGTTTCTGAGTCAGGAAACATGAAAAATGAAAGTGATTGGGAATTAGTAAAAACAAAAATTAAAAAGGGTGCTTCAATCGGAAGTAATGCTACAATAATGGGTGGAATTACTATTGGAACCATGGCATTAATAGGAGCAGGAGCCGTCATTACAAAAAATATTCCTGACTATAAAATTGTTATTGGTAATGAAAACAAAATAATAGGTGATGTAAGGAATAAGGATAAACCAAAATGATAAAGGTTGCTGTTATTGGATATGGATATTGGGGCCCCAATTTAGTACGAAATTTAATTTATTCAATACATTTTAAAGTGGAGGCAGTATTTGATATTGATCCTCAAAAGACGTTCCAACTACAAAAAATTTATCCAAATATTTCAGTTAATAAATCCTTTTCTGATATATTAAAGGATTCAAATATTGATGCTGTAGTTATTGCAACCCCAATCTCCACCCATTATGAGTTAGTAAAAGCATGTCTAGAATCTGGGAAGCATGTGTTGGTTGAGAAACCTTTAGCAGATTCTTCCGAAAATTGTATAGAGCTTATTGAACTTGCTGATTCAAAAGAATTAATTTTATTTGTAGATCATACTTTTCCATTTACGGAAGCAGTGAAAAAAATCAAGGAAATTATAAATTCAGATATCCTTGGTGAGATTTTTTATTTTGACTCAACCAGAATAAATTTAGGGTTGTTTCAATTTGATTCAAATGTCCTTTGGGATTTAGCAATTCATGATCTTTCCATAATCATTTACTTATTTAATGAATTTCCAATCCGTGTTTCAGCAACGGGGAATTCCTGTATAAATAATCACCCTGTTAATATGGCCTCATTAAGTCTGGAATTTAATTCAAATTTTTATACCCATATAAATGTGAATTGGCTATCACCGGTTAAAGTAAGGCAAATATTAATTGGCGGTGATAAGAAAATGCTGTTATACGATGATATAGAGCCTACGGAAAAACTTAAATTATATGATAAGGGAGTAGAAGTATTAGATGATGCTGCCATTAATAAAATGAAATATGGGTACAGATCTGGAGATGTGAATATACCTTTTTTACCTCAAACAGAAGCATTATGCAATGTGGTAGAGAATTTCGCAGAATCAATAAATAAAAATGCTTCACCCATAGTTTCAGCAACAGATGCTTTGGAAATAATTAAAATTTTAGAAAGTGCAGAAAAATCCATGAAGAGAGGCGGAAGCCCGGTTAATATTAATGAAAATTCCCTTTCTTGATTTAAAACAACAGAATCTACCAATAAAGAAGGAAATTTTTGCTGAGTTTGAACAAGTCTTTCAAAAATCTGCCTTTTCCTCAAGTGAATTTATAGATAAGTTTGAGCAAGAATTTGCAGAGTTTACAGGTGCCAAATATTGTGTAGCTGTAAATAGCGGAACCTCAGCCTTACACTTGATGATGATAGTCTCTGATATTGGTCCCGGAGATGAAGTGATCGTACCGGTGAATACTTTTATTGCTACAACCTGGGGGATAATTTATCAGGGAGCTGTACCTGTCTTTGTTGATTGTGATTCTAAAACCTGGCAAATTGATGCGGATAAAATTGAAGAAAAAATTACCAATAAGACAAAAGCAATTGTAGGGGTGTGTTTATATGGGCAACCCTATAATCGGCAAAAAGTACAAAAAATAGCTGATGATCATGGTCTTCTGCTATTGGAGGATGCGGCTCAGGCGCATGGTGCCAAGTATGGAAACCAACCGTTAGGTGTAAATACTTTTTTATCTGGATTTAGTTTTTATCCGGGAAAAAATCTTGGTGCTCCGGGCGAAGGGGGAGCAATTGTTTTTAATGATGAAAAGTTTACCTCCCCTTTAAAATGTTTAAGAAATCAAGGGTCAATACAAAAATATTACCATGAAAAAATTGGATATAACTACAGAATGGGGGGACTTGAAGCTGCAGCACTTAGTGTTAAACTAAAATATTTACCAGATTGGAATAAAAAAAGAATTGAGATTGCAAAAAGATATTTAAATGAAATTAGAAACAGAAGAATCCAATTTCAAAAACAACCTGATAATATTCAATCAGTTTTTCATTTATTTGTATTTGCAACAGAAAATAAAACCCGTTTAGAAAATTATTTAATAAGCTGTGGCATTCAAATTGGCAAACATTATCCCATCCCCTGTCACCTACAAAAGTCTCTCTTGTATTTGAAGTATAAAGAAGGTGACTTTCCTGTAGCTGAAAAATTAGCTGACTCCATAATTACACTGCCTTTATATCCTGAACTCTCTACTGGTCAAATTGACTACATTATTGAAAAAGTCAATTCCTATATTTGATTAAAGAAGAAAAAAAGAATACTATCATTCATGAGATTTTCCTCCATGAGAAGAAATTAGTACAAAGGTATGATACTTTGTTAAACAATTGCTCCGATTCTTTTATTCAACAAAGTTCAGATTGGGCAAGAGTAATTAAGAATGAGGGACCTGATAAACCTCTTTTTCTTTTGTTTGAAGAAAATGGAAAGGATATAGCAGGTATCCCATTATATTTATTTGAAGAAGGAGAGGGAAATATCTTAACCTCAATTCCACACCCCGGTCCATTAGGTGGAATTTTCAGTTCTGATTTCCTTTCTCAAAATAAAAAGAAAATTATATATAAAAAATTAATTAACCATATTGATAAATTAGCTGTTAGATATAATTGTATTCTTTTCAGCACCATAACTAATCCTATTACTGAAGATTATACCCAATATAAAGAAGTATTCACCCCGGATTTTGAGTTAGAAAATTTTACCCAAATAATAGATTTGACAAAACCATCAACACGATCACATGGTGTTAGAAATAATATTAATAAAGCAAAAAATAATAAATTAGAGATTACCTATTCCAAAGACGTTGATACTTTTTCTAAATGGGTTAAAATTCATAATAAAAGACATCATGAATTAGGAATAACCCCTTTAAAAAAAGAGTTATTAAATAAAATTTTTAAAATGATAAACAAAAGTGGAAATGGAAATTTTATTTCTATCTATAAAGAAGACAAAATAATTGCAGGTGGAATATTTATAAATAATAATTTTACCATGGATGTGTATATGCTCAGTTTCGATAAGCAATATTCCAAATTTAAACCAAACTATATTCTCATTGATGAAATCATAAAAATTGCAGAGAAGAAAAAGATTAAATATTTTAATTGGCAGTCTTCTGCTAGCAGAAACGATGGAGTATATGAATTTAAAAGGCAATGGGGAAGTATAGAAAAGAAGTATTATTATCTTACAAAAATTTATTGCAGCCCAGAAAAAATCAAATCAATAGGCTTGATTAATATAAAAGCAAAATATCCAAATCATTTCTTAATTCCTTTTGGATTTTTTGAGTCAGAGTTTAACCAAACAAACTATATCAAAGGTGATTAAGTATGAAATATGGATTTTCTGATATTAAACATGAAATTTTTCCCCCCATGGTAATTGTTAGTATTGTCAATGTATGTAACTTGACCTGTCAACATTGCTATTGGCCCAAACTTGCCAAATTACCAGAATACAGAGGTAATATGTTATCCTGGGAGCATTGGGTTAAAATCATTGATGAAATGAGTGAGCATAAATATCCAATATTAAATTTGGGTACAGATGGTGAACCATTAATGCATAAAGATTTTATTTCTATGATGCAGTATGCCAGAAAGAAACAGATATATCCAATAAATATCACTACTAACGGTACACTTTTAAGTGGCGAATTGGCTGAAACGATTATTAAAGAAAATCTACTGGACACAATAAATATCAGTTTAGATGCTTTCACGCCGGAAACCTTTACCAAAATTAGAGGAGGAAGACCAGATACATACCACAATATCCATGATAATATTATTCAAATTTATGAACTAAAAGAGAAAGTGAATCCTAAAATTAAAATCCAGGTAAATATTATTGATCAGCCTGATGCATCCCATGAAATTGAAGATTTTAAAAATTATTGGGATTCAAAAGTTGATCAGGTAATGGTAAGAACTTACTACACTACTACCGCCACCACAGGTGGTACAGGTCCAGATTTAACAGGAGATCAGAAGTTTGAAAAGGTTGACCGATGGCCGTGTACTTTGTTTTGGCGAAGAATAACGGTTACAGATGATGGGGGAATTCAATATTGTATAGACGATTGGCATCACCAATCAAAATTAGGACATTTAGATGAAAATACTATTCAGGAAGTCTGGCAATCAGAAACCTTTAATAAGTTAAGAGATTATCATTTGAATGGTGAGCAACATAAAAACAAATATTGTGCAGATTGTACTGAATGGCAGGGAATGACTTGGGATTATGATTATTTCATCGCAATGGAGAAAATGTTAGGTGAAAAATTTCTATAATAATAGTCTTTCAATTGTAATACCCGTTTACAATGAAGAAGAAATTATAGAGTATTGTGTCAGAAATACATTTCAAAAAGTAGATAATTATTTTTCTGAAACAGAGATAATTATAATTGATGATGGATCAAATGACCAAACTCCAAAAATATTAAAAAAACTATCAAATGAACTTTCCAGTCTTAGGGTTATTACCAATACAAAAAATCTAGGTATAGGAAAAAGTCTTCTGTTAGGTCTAAAGTCCGCACAAAATGATTTCATAATTCATAATGGTGCAGATTCACCTTATGACTATAACGGATTAGCTGAGTTAATTCCGGAGTTAGAACAATATGATATTCTTGTATTAGCTCGGAAAAACCATACAGGATATACCTTATACAGAAAAATGGTCTCCTTAATAAATAGATCTTTATTACGGTTGTTTTTCCCTTTGAGGTTAAGTGATTTTAATTTTGTTCAAATTTATAAACGAGAAATAATCCAGAAGATTTCTCCAACTGCGAGAAGTGCAGGGTTTCTGATTCCTGAATTTCTAATCAGTGCATTCGATTCAGGGTACAAAATTAAAGAAGTGAAGTCTGAATACCAGGCACGAACAACTGGTAAAGCATCTGCAGGTAAAATAACAATATTGATACATTCTCTTTATGATATGATTGTTTTCTTTCTAAAAAGAAAAACCAAATTTTAATTATGAAAATTGTAGTTACTGGAGGTGCGGGCTTTATAGGGTCACACCTTGTAGATTTATTACTTTTACACAAGCATGAAGTTATTGTTATTGATAATTTGGCGAACGGTAGTTTAAACAATCTGGAAAGTGCAAAAAAGTATAATAATTATTCTTTTCATAATATAGATATTTTGAATGCAGATGAACTGAAAAAAATTGGAACAAAGATTGATGTTGTTTTCCATCTTGCTTGTTTGGGAGTCAGACATTCTCTACACTCGCCTATTGAAAACCAGAGGGTAAATGCTGAAGGAACTTTAAATATAATTCATTGGGCTATGAGTTGTCATGCTAAAAAGTTTATCTATATTTCCTCTTCGGAGGTATATGGAAAAACAGTTACCTTTCCCATTGATGAATCTTCGTTAACAAATCCTACTACAATTTATGGTGCTGGCAAGTTAGCAGGTGAACATTTTACTCAGGCAAATTATCACACCAATGGATTGGATTACTTAGTAATTAGATTATTTAATAATTATGGTCCCAGGGCTCATTATGAAGGAGATTCAGGAGAATTAATTCCCCGGTCAATTGTAAAGTTAATTTCAGGTAAAAATCCCATAATATATGGAGATGGTAGTTTTACCAGAGACTTTTTATACGTTCAGGATGCAGTAAGAATTTTATATTTATTTATGCAGAATACTTCAATTAAAAATACCATTGTAAATGTTGGAGTAGGTGAAGAGATCAGTATAAATTCTATAATGACTGAATTATTAAGTCATTTTCAGAGAAAAAAGTTAAAAATTAATTACCTTGAAGAGCGACCTGCCGATGTACCAAGATTATGGGTTAATAACAGTAAAATGATTCAATTGATTGGAAAACAAAAATTTATTAGATTAAAGAAGGGGTTGTCAGAAACCATCGGATATTTTACAAACCTAGATTTGACTGAAGATTCCCTAAAGAAAATTTCTGATAAAAATTGGATAAGGTAAAGTGAACATTCCTATTATAAAACCTGAGATTGGGGATGAAGAAATTGCAGCAATATCAGGAGTTATTAAGTCAGGGTGGGTTACCCAAGGCGTCGAAGTGGAAGAATTTGAAAAGGAGTTTTGTAGTTATGTGGGTTCCGATCATGCCATAGCAGTTTCCAGTTGTACCACTGCTTTACATCTTGCTCTCAAAGTAGTTGGAGTGGAGGAGGGACATGAAGTTATTACGGTAAGTCATAGTTTTATTGCTACTGCAAATTGTATCCGGTATTGTGGTGCAATACCCGTATTTATAGATATTGACCCTACCACAGGGAATATGAATCCTAATTTAATTGAGGGAGTTATTTCAGAAAAAACAAAGGCCATTTTGTGTGTTCATCAAGCAGGAATCCCCTGTGAGTTAGAGCCTATTTTAAATATCGGGAAGAAATACTCTATTCCAATAATTGAAGACGCTGCTTGTGCTGTGGGAAGTGAAATAAAAATGAATGATGTTTGGGAAAAAATCGGTAAGCCCCACGGAGATATCGCCTGTTTCTCCTTTCACCCCAGAAAATTACTTACTACGGGAGATGGAGGGATGCTCACCACTTCAAATCCACAACTTGCTGAAAAAGTTCGATTATTAAGACATCATGCCATGTCACTTAGTGATGTTAGCAGACATGCTGCTGACTTGGTACAATTTGAGAATTATACAGAATTAGGTTATAATTATAGAATGACAGATATTCAGGCGGCTATGGGAAGAGTACAATTGAAAAAATTACCTGATAGTATTAAAAAGAGAAAAAAAGCAGCAGAAAATTATATTACTCTTTTTCATAAGTATAAATATGTTACCACTCCCAAAATTTCAGATAAATTAAATCCCAACTGGCAGAGTTTCTGGATAAAATTCATCGGAAAGATTAATCAATTAGATCTCATGCAATATTTATTACATAAAGGGATTGCTACGAGAAGGGGGATAATGTGTTCACATTTAGAACCAGCATATACTACAAATTGTTGGCATACGGGACAGGGGAAACAGGAATTTGATAAATTGTCTGAAAGTAAGAAACTTCGGGACGATTCAATAATTTTACCTTTATTTTCTGATTTAAAAAAATCAGACCAATCCTTTATTGTGGATACCATTAAGGATTATATATCTTCAAATGCTGTCTAAATTTAACCTCAAAGAGTGGATATTAAGTCATCCGCAGCGGTATAATTTTTTCCAAAAAATTATCTCAAAGCATGGAGGGACAGTTAGATATTTTACAGAAAATTATATTTTACCCAAGAAGCCAAATTCTGTATTGGAAATTGGTTGTGGCACAGGGACATGTTTACAATTCCTTCCAGATCAGATAAAGTATATCGGCGTTGATATATCCTCTGAATATATTGATTTTGCAAAAAATAAATACGGTCACAGAGGAACCTTCATTTTAGGGAATTTATCAAATTTAGACCCGGGTATTATTGAAGATGTTGATCTGGTATTAGCCATTGGTTTTTTTCATCATGTGAATAACAAAACTGTAAATGAGTATCTTACTTTTTTAAAAGAAAACCTATCAAAAAATTGTCAACTATTATCCATTGACCCCTACTATATTTGTAATCGCTTTAGTATAGGGAACTATATTGTGTCTAAAGACAGGGGACAATTTATCAGGACAAAAAAAGAATATATAGATTTGGTATCTTCCATTTTCCGGACAGTTACTGCAAATACCGGGAATGATCTATTGAGGGTTCCCTACCATCATTGTATTTTATCCTGTAGTGATTTTAAGTTTTAAAAATACTTATTGGTTGGGCATGATTGGGATACTTGTTTATTGTATCCCATTTTTAATTTTGGGAGATTCTGTATTATATAATATTGGTGATATACTCGATGGACCATTAGCATGGAATAAAACCCTTGCTGAAAGCCCCTTTTTTCTATCTTCAAACAATAATGATAAAGTTGTTTCATATTTAGGTGGAGCTGTTCCCAGAAATGTAATTACACCTGGACCTTTAAATATAACTTCCTTGTCATTTTATTTTTTCCCTACTGTATTTGCAATTTTAGTTAATCATATAATTACATTGATTATAGGATTTTCCGGTATGTATTTTCTTATATCCAAATATATTTTTAAAAATTCAAGAAATTATATTTTCCCATTATTTATTAGCCTTTCCTTTGCATTTCTTCCAAATAAATCAATCTACGGTGGGGCTGTTTTTACAATTGCACCTCTTATCATTTATGCTATGATTAATTTATATAAAGGTGAACTTCAAAATAGAAGTCTTATTATTTTATTCTTTGCTCCCTACTTTACCAATTTAGTTTTAAGTACAATTTTCATTTTTCCGTTTTTAGTAATTTTTTGGATTTTATATTTTATTAAATCGGGGAAAATTTTTAATTATGTCTTATTCGGCATTTCCCTTTTTATGCTCAGTATGATCATCGCAGATTATAAATTTCTGTTTTTTCATCTTTTTGAAAATGAATTTATCAGCCACAGAAGTTCATTTCTGGTTGATCCTTTATCACTGGCAGAAATTTTTAAACAATCCGTCTCAGGAATTTTCCTAGAGAAATGGTCGCATGCGGCATCTTTGCACCACATTATTGTTTTTTGGTGTATTATTTATATTATTTTCTGGCTTTTTAAAAAGATTCATATATCTAATAAAATATTATTAATACCCCTCTTGATAATATTTACTACATTTTCATCTCAAATCATGTATTGGAATGGGTTCAATTTTATTAAAGAATTATTTCCTGTTTTAAGTGAGTTTGGATTTTATAGATTCTCATATTTAAATATTACATGGTGGTGGTTGTTATTTGCCTTAATCATCAATGAAATGAATAAAATCAATTTTCCAATTTATCCCAAATATAGCCAAATCCTTTTAGTATTAATCTGTATCACTTCTCTTGGGTACGTCTTAAAAAACAGTTGGGGATATCGTGCAAATATTTCTCTCCTATTAAATAAACAGCCCGCTAACTTCAATTCAAATACATTGTCCCCCTATCACTTCTATTCTGAAGATTTATTTTCTGAAATATCTACCTATATTGGTAAAGATAAATCATCATATAGAGTGGGTAACCTGGGACTTCATCCTGCTGTACCAAGATACAATGGATTTTATACAGTAGATGGATATAATAGTATATATAGTGCGGATCATAAAAGAAAAATAAAGTCAGTTATTTCAGGTGAATTAGAAAGAAATTCTTTATTAAATTCTAAATTTACAAATTGGGGAAGTCGATGCTACCTCTTCTCTTCTGAATTATATAATAAATGGAATCACAAAGATAAAATAATTTCAAAATATGATAATTTTTCAATTTCACAGTTAAGATTTAATTTCAGAGAATTGAAATCTCTCCCCTGTCATTATCTATTTTCAACGGTTAATATAGATAATTTAGAAATTCCATATTTAAAATTTCTGAAAAGTTTTGAGATGAATGATTTACCGTATAAAATCTTTGTGTATGAACTGATTTAGAAACTTTTTAGAGCAATTGCCATATAAAATTTTATATACCATTCCCAACTTTGATTCTGCTGGAAGTCAGATTCCATTGCTGTCAATTGCCAAAATGCTGGACAGAAATACTTTTCTTCCTGAAATTGCCTGTCTCCATAACCGGGGAGATTATTTTCAAAAGGTTTTACAGAGTGGTATAAAAGTGCATATCATTCCCTTTTTATCATCCTGCCGCCCCTATTCTGCTTTGTCTAAAGAATCTTATAAGATTAGTAAAATTTTCAGATCAATCGCACCGGATATCATTCATAGTTATAACTACGGTTCTGATTATACTGAAGCGTTGGCAGCAAAAATGGCTGGCATAAAATGGATTTTCACCAAAAAAAATATGAGCTGGAAAGGGCCATCTTACCGAGGATGGAAAGTCAGATCATATTTAGCTGACGGTATCATCACCCAGAATCAACAAATGATGGATGCATTTTATCCCCAAAGTTCAAAGACTGAGTTAATTCCAATAGGAATAGAGCCAACTGAATTTACCAATACAAATCCCAATGAAGTATTGATGAATAAGTGGGGAATAACCTCTCATGACAGATTCCTCATGGTCACTGCAAATCTGGTTCCGGTGAAGGGAGTGGAAATCCTCTTGTCAGCATTTGAAAATATTGCAGATAAATTTCACCAATGGAAATTGCTGGTAGTGGGAGATTATAAAAGCCAATATGGTGAAGAGCTAAAAGCTATGGTTAATGCAAAGAGGATTTTAGCTGATAAAGTTATTTTCACCGGTAAATGTAATCAGGTTAAACAGTATCTTGATTTATCTGAAATTTATATACAGCCCACTTTAAATAAGGGGAGAATGGAAGGTGCTCCCATTTCCGTGTTAGAGGCAATGGCAAACGGAAAGGTAGTTTTAGGTTCTGCAGTCCCCGGAATTACAGATCAATTAA
This sequence comes from uncultured bacterium, assembly GCA_964551815.1. GTDB lineage: Bacteria > Fidelibacterota > Marinisomatia > SCGC-AAA003-L08 > D37C17 > D37C17. The sequence goes on along the minus strand of CAZKEL010000002.1, from coordinate 25,692 downwards.
ATGGTTTTACGGAATTTCTTTTTACTCCTGGAAATGTGCCTGAGCTGCAAAAACTTCTCCTTAGATTTATGCAAAAATCTCCTGAAGAAAATAAAAGGATAGGCGCAAAATTTGAAAAGCATGTTCAAAAAAATTATACAATAGAGATAGAAAAGAGAAAATTGCAGGATTTCTATTTAAAAACATTACATGGTTGATTCACCTCAGAAATTATTCAAAACTCCCATTTTACCGGTTACTCCCATTTATTATAATGAGAAAACCAAATTTGTATCCTCTTGGGAAATAAATTCTTCTTTTGATTTAGATTACAAATCTATAGCTGTGTTTTCTGCATTGGGTTTTATGTTTGGGGATAAAACTTATTTTCGGCAAATTAAAGTAATTCCACCAGCCACACAATATGAAATGATTGATAAAAAGATAACGATTAAAAACCAATGGTGGGATTGGAATCACACACCGGAAAACCTCTCCCTTTCAAATGCAGTTGAGGAGTTTGCTTCCATTTTTCAATCGCATATTTCTAAAGCAGTATCAGGTGAAAAGGTAATTTTGCCCATTTCGGGTGGAATAGACAGTAGAAGTTTATTGGTTCCTTTAGTTCAAAATAATAATCTGAATCTCCTGTCCTATAGTTTTGAGAATGGATTTGATGAACTCCAATTTGGACAGGCGATTTCAAAGTTATTTCAAATCCCTCAAAAATCGTACCTTATCCCAAAGGGGTATATCTGGAATCAACTGGATAATTTTGTTTCTTATAACGGTCTATTAACAGATTTTACACATCCAAGGCAAGTGGCAGTTTTAAACAAAACCCAGGAAAAAACCCCCAAAATAATTTCAGGACATTGGGGAGATGTTTTATTTGATGTATCCCGTTCCATAGCCAATCTAAATACTGATGAACAGGTTCAATTTTTAGTAAACTCTTTCTCGAACGAGGGAGGAAGAGAACTCGCTGAGGATTTGTGGAAATTGTGGGGGCTGCCTGATTCCTTTCAAAACTATATAGAAACTGTATTTGATAAATGCTATAGAGAAATAAAAATTGATAATTCATCCTCCAGGATGCGTGCATTTAAATCTTTATATTGGGCTCCCAGGTTTACCAGTGTAAATCTTAACATTTTTAAAAATCTGGGGGCGTTAGTGTTACCCTATTATTCAAATGAAATGTGTAATTTTATCTGCCGATTACCGGAGCAGCACTTGTCAGGAAGGAAAATCCAAATTCGCTATATTAAAAAGTATTGTCCTGATTTAGCCACTATTCCCTGGCAAAAATACTTTCCGTTAAATTTAAAGAACTACGAAAAATATTATAGTGTTTCTTATCTTCCTCATCGAATTATTAATAAATTAAAAAGAGATTTTACCATAAAGGTATTAAATAAAAAGACCTTAATTGAGCAAAACTGGGAAAATCAGTTTTTAGGTAATTCAAATGATCAACAATTGCAAATGCACCTATTATCAAATAGGGAATTACAAAAACTAATTCCCCTTTCTATAACGAAAAAATATTATTTAAAATTCAAGACCAACCCACATAAATATGCACATGCAGTGAGTATGCTGCTCACATTATCAGTTTTTTCAAGGCTCTACTATTCAAAATGAAAATTGGTATTTTTTGTGGAGATATTCCTCCCCCTGTTTTCGTAGATAATTTAATTCGGCAATTATCAAATAATCATTCTGTGGTTTTGTTCGGGAAGATGCGAACCAAAAAAAATCCATATTCCAATTCTGCTGTTACCATAAAAAATATTGGAAGAACAAGACTATCCCGCTTTATAAAAGCGGTTGGACTAATCTTCAAATCGCTAATAATGGGAATCCCAATTTTTCAAATAATCAATAAACTGAAATGCAGATGTGTTAATATTGGTACCATCCTTAATCAATTATCCATTTTGCTTCCCATGCTTACCCGGCGATTGGATATCCTTCATATTCAATGGGCGAAATCAGTGGTTCTATATCCTGAACTTATTCATTTTAAACAATATCAGATAGTTGTAAGTCTTCGAGGCACTCACATTAATATTTCACCTTTGGTTAATCCAACCCTGGCAGCGGACTACAAAAAGATATTCCCTCTCATAGACGGATTTCACGCTGTATCAGAATCTCTTGCTAAAGCAGGCGAGAAGTATGGTGCCGCCAGGGAAAAAATTCATAGAATTTATCCTGCAGTTCAAGACAGAATAATTTATCATTATTCCAAAGTAGTAAAATCTAAGTCTAACACTACAAGGATAATTTCTGTAGGCAGACATCATTGGGTAAAAGGCTACACCTTTGCTCTGGATGCCATGCAAAAGCTTCAGGAAATGGATATCCCCTTCAATTATACCATCATAGCATCTGGGGTTGACAGGGAGCATTTACATTTTCAAATTAAAGATCTTGGCTTAACGGAAAAAGTTTCTCTTATAAATGGAATGCCTCACGAAAAGGTGTTGGAAGAAATCAAAGCAGCAGATATTCTGCTGCAACCCAGTTTTTCTGAAGGAATCGCGAATACGGTTCTGGAAGCTATGGCAGTTGGCACTCTGGTAATTTCTGCTGATACCGGAGGAATGGGAGAAGTTATAACCTCAGGAAAAAATGGGTTTTTGTTTAAGGTACGTGATGTATCCTCTTTGGTGGACTGTATTACAAAAGTGGTAAAATTAAATCCTGAACAAATTCAAAATATCATTCAGACTGGGCATGAAAGTATCACTTCACAACATAAATTATCCAATCAGGGAAAAGCAATGGAAGAATTTTATAGCAAGATTATCCATGGGTTGAAAAAATGAAAAAAATTGGAATGATTCTGCCTGCATTACCGGGATATTCAGAAACTTTTATACAAAATAAAATCGCAGGATTAATCAGCAATGGTAATAAAGTGTACCTGTGCGTTAATCAGAGCAAGACCCATAGATTCAAATTTCCTGCACAGGTAAAAGTGTGTTCTATGGTAAAGGTGGGGAATTACATTCAAATTTGCCTGTCTATGGCAGCCTTAATTCTGCTTAAACCCAAACGATGTATAAAATTTATTATGCTGGAGAGAAAAAGCGACAGACAGTATCTCCGAATTATAAAAAATTTTATAATATCTATGCATATCCTTAAGCAACCGTTGGATTATGTTCACTTTGAATTTGCAACCATGGGAATAAATCGTGAAAATATTGCCCAAGCAATGGGTGCCTTGTCATTGGTTAGTTTTAGAGGGTTTGATATTGGGTTATTTCCCCAGGAACATCCAAATTGCTATAATTTATTATTTGAGAAAGTGGACCAAATTCATACAATATCTGATGACCTCTATCAAAAAGCATTGAATTTAGGATTAAGCAAGGAGACTGCTGTAACTAAAATACCTCCTGCTATTGACACCCATTTTTTTCAGCCATCTTCTGAAAAACAAATTCACATTCCATTGAGAATTATGTCTGTAGGTAGATTAGAATGGAAAAAAGGATTTGGATACCTTTTGGATGCACTCCACTTATTAAAAGAAAAAGGAATCGAATTTACCTGCAGAATCATTGGTGATGGAAGTTATTATGAGGCGATTCAATTTTCCATTTATCAATTAGGTCTGAAAAAGGAAGTTCAGCTTTTAGGGCAGCAACCACCAAATGAAGTAAAAACGTCCTTGGATTGGGCGGATGTATATGTGCAGCCCAGCATTCAGGAGGGATTTTGTAATGCAGTGCTGGAAGCTCAGGCAATGGGATGCTTTTGCATTGTAACTGATGCAGAAGGACTTTCTGAAAATGTAAAGAATAATGAAACGGGACTAGTGGTGAAAAGACGATCTTCTAAAGGAATTTTTAATGCAATTCTCGAAATGTTGGACATGCATCCCGAAATTAGGGAAAATATCAGGCAAAATGCTATAAGCCGGGTTCAGAATAATTTTAATTTATCTAAACAGAAAAATGAATTTTATCAATTATATGAAAGGGTGGAACTACGCAAAAGATCAGAATGATTGACCGTATAAAAAAAATATTACTAGTACCTTACCTGAAAACGATGAATTATTTTTTAAAAAGTAAATTCACCAATCAATATGAAACAAAGATTTTTTTAGGAAGAAGATTGCAAACTTTAAAAGGAACCCTTGCAGAAAAATCGGACTATGATGAAGCCTGGCTGTATGCATTAAGTCAACATTCCAAAATTATGTTTGATGTTGGGTGTCATTGGGGGAAGTCCGCCTTAATAGTAACTTCATCAATCTCATTGGAAAAAATATTCCTAATTGATCCAAATCCTTTGTCTTTATCCAAAGCTGCAGAAAATTTGATTATGAATGATTTGATTTCCAAAGCTGTTTTAGTTTCTAAAGCGGCATTTAAAGTATCCGGAGAAAACATAAAATTATGGACGATGCCCGGAGCATTTTCCGGGGCCAGCATAGATAAAAACTTTACTGAATCAGGAAGGATTACTGAGAATTGCTTCAATGTGGAAACCATCACTCTTGATGATATTGCAGCGCAAAACAATATCCTTCCCGATTTAATAAAAATTGATGTTGAAGGTGCTGAAGTGTCTGTACTACAGGGGGCAGTCTCAATCGCTCAAAGGCAAAATACAACGTTTATCATTGAAGTCCATTCATGTGAAGGGCAATCAATTGAAGAAAATACTTCACTCATTTTAAATTGGTGTACTAAAACCCGCTATGCAGCCTATTATTTGTCCCAACATGAAAAACTATCAGGAACTGAAACAATTAAACACCGTGGCCGCTACCATGTGTTACTTCTTCCTGAAGATAAGGAATATCCAGATTATTTGAAATCTATCAAACAGGGAGATCCGCTGGATTAACTTTCCTTGATAAAACTATATACCGAGAAAGGGCATTACACCCCGCAAAATCGAAAATATTTGATTGATGTACTGCGACCTCTCCTTCCTAAAAATCGATTAGTATCGGACGGTATTGATCAATCAATAGTGAGCCTGACAAACTCACCTGAGGAGTGTCATTATGTTGTACTCCCAATGGCATGGAATTATTATCTGGAAAATGGATTAACACAAGATGCACAACAATTAATCAAATTGGCAGAGCAACAGAAAAAGAAGATATTAATCTGTGTGCGGGGTGATTATTATGTTCCTCTTCCTGAGTCAGAATATATTTTATCCTTCTATTATAGTGCTTTTAATTCGAAGTCAAAAAAAAATACATTTGCACTCCCGGTTATCGTCAGAGATCCCCTCGAATATGAAAATTCAACTGCACCGGAGTATCGTCCCTATCAGAAAAAACCCCAAGTAGGATTTTGTGGTCATGTGGACTCAAATTTTGGGGTAACAATAACTAAAAGTATTGCTCTAATCTTTTCGAAATATACAGGTAAAATATTTAATAAACCCAACCTGCCTGATTCTATAATTCCACCTACGCACCTGCGCAGACGGGTTCTGGAGTTGGTAGAAAAGTCCCCCGATATAAAAACAAATTTTATTAAAAATAGTCGTTATAAAGGTGGAATCAGTAAAGACCCAAAAATACAAGCCGAGCTTTGGAATCAATTTAAAAACAATATTACAGGAAGCGATTATACCCTGTGTATGAGAGGTACAGGAAATTTTTCTGCAAGGTTGTATGAGACTCTGGCTATGGGAAGAATTCCCATTTTTATTAATACAGACTGCATACTTCCCTTCAGTGAAGAAATAAACTGGAGGAATCATATTGTTTGGGTTGAATTTAAGGAACTGTCCCGTCTGAATGAGTTTATTCTTGATTTCCATTCAAAGTTATCTGAGGAGAAATTTTTATTACTTCAAAAGAGTAACCGCCAGCTGTGGGAAAAATATTTTCAATATTCAGGATTTTACACCCAATTCATTAGCCAGATAGAAAGATTCATTTAGAAGTGAAAAAACCTGAAAAGCAGATTAGTTTTAGTTTTATGAAATATGTAAAACCAATTTGGTTTTTTCATTTAATTCCTGAGACACTTCCCCAGCCAAAAGAGAAAAATATTAAGAGTAGTTCTATCCACACAAATTTAAGTAGTGCGGTTTTTAATTTAGCGGATGCTGAGCTTGAAGAATGGGGCATCGCCTGCAAAAAAGTAATGGCGGGGTTTATATCCTCCGACGTAATAAGCAGCTTTTTTCAAAGGAAGCAAAAAATAACTCCTGCAGAATTGTATAGTTTTATCCGTAAAATGTATAAACCTGTCTGGGCCTGGCTTACGCTTGTCCAGCGGCTATTAAGATTTCATCACCCATTTCATGAGTTACATGGCTTTTATAGTACCCGAAGGGTAAGGCAGGTAAATGTATATCAAAATCCTTGTGTTTATAAATTATATAACAATTTTAATTCAACATTGATAGAAAGCTCTCCACTGGTGAATATTATAATCCCCACCTTTAACAGACCTACTTCTTTGCAGAAGGTTTTGTTAGACCTCAATGATCAGACATATGAGAATTTTAAAGTGATAATTATTGATCAAAGTGAAAAAAATATAACAATTGAAAATGAGGAATACTCCTTTCCAATCAGGGTGCTTGAACAAAAAGAACCGGCTTTATGGCAAGCACGAAATCGAGGAATCAATGAATCTGAAGGAGACTATTTACTTTTTTTAGATGATGATTCTCGGGTTAATAATAACTGGATTTATGAACATTTAAAATGTTTAGACTATTTTCAGGCAGAGATTTCTTCGGGAATATCAATTTCAAAGGTTGGTGCGGATGTGCCTGAAAATTATTCATTTTTCAGACTATCAGATCAATTGGATACAGGGAATGTAATGATTAAAAAAACTGTTTTTCAAATGGTAGGCCTTTTCGATGAACAATTTGAAAGAATGAGAATGGGTGATGGAGAGTTTGGCGTGCGATCCTATTTAAAAGGATATATTAACATTTCGAATCCTTTTGCTTCTCGTGAACATTTAAAAGATAAAGATGGTGGTTTAAGAGTTTGGGGACATTGGGATGCATTCCGCCCCAAAAACATATTCTCTCCCAGACCTGTTCCATCTGTATTGTATTTATACCGGAAATACTGGGGGGATGAAGCTGCAAGACTACAATTATTTCAATCCATTCCCCTTTCTTTTTGCCCCTACAATTTGAAATCTAATAAGTGGGGGATTGGAATGAGTCTGCTTCTGTTTCTGTTTGTGTTTCCTCTTGCAATTTACCAAACTCTCACATCCTGGAGATTATCAAGCATCATGCTGCAGGAAAAATCTAAAATTCCCAATTTAAAATAATGAAAGTTGTTCAGATCATTGATACATTAGAAGTAGGAGGAGCTGAGAAGATAGCTGTTTTATTGGCGAATCTTTCAGAAGAGAATGGCTGTAAATCCTCATTGATTACTCTGTTGAACTCCGGAATTTTACAAAAAGAATTATCGGAGAAAGTACTATACTATAATCTCAACAGAGCTTCTAAATGGAGCTTTTCTGCAGCCAGAAAATTTTTTGCTTTTATTGAGGAATATGATGTTTTACAAATTCACCTACGGCATAATTTGAAATGGGTTTTATTTTGGGGATCTATCCTTGGGATAAGGGGAAAAATAATTTTTCACGATCATGGTAACACCCCATTACCGGAAAATTTTCTATTTAAACTTTGGAAAAACCGAATTCATCATATTATTGTAAATAAAGAAATTTATCTCAATAAATCTAATCAGTTTTTTTCTAATACTTATTATCTTCAAAATATCAGTAAAATTTATCCTCCTAATGGGGAGTTTAAAAGTGATTCCTCCTTAATGCGATTGGTAGTAGTATCAAATATTAGAGAAATTAAAAATATCCGATTTTCGTTGCAGCTATTAGCAAAATTGTCCATTCAACAAAAGGTGCTGCTGCATATTTATTATTCAAATGCTGAGCCAGAATATTTGCAAAAGGTACAGCAAGAAATCCAATACCTTGGATTAAAAGATATAGTCTCTTTAATTAAAGGAGAAATAAACCCCCAAAAGTTTTATTGGCAATATGATTTAGGGCTGCATACCTCCCATCTTGAATCTGGACCTCTGACTATTTTAGAGTATATGGGGCACGGATTACCCTTTGTATCTTTTGACACTGGCCAGTCCATTGAACTGATCAGAGAGGTATATCCTGAAATGATAGTTTCTGATTATGCTATAGAATCCTGGATAACGAATATTACTTTAATATCTAATAAACGCAGAGGGTATTACTCATCTAAATTAATTGAGCTATATAACAGGAATTGTTCTCCTCAAAATTATTACCTCCGATGGAAAAATATAGTAGAGACGGCCTTACATTAGGAATCATCTCAGATACTTCAATGTATGGAAAAAATTCCATACCGCAGGTATTTGAGCCAGTTTTAAGAGAGGTTTCTGCTTTCTCACATCTGTTTAATAAAATATATTGGTTAGGATATGACCAGGGAAAAAACCCTCCGCTAAATTCACATTTTATTGAATCGCCCTCAATTAAGGTAACCTTGCTCCCTCCATCTGGTGGTAAAAATATATTATCTAAAGTCAGGATTATTTTTCTTTTACCACTGTATTTATTTTATATCGGGAAGACTATTGTTCATTCTGATATCATTCATACCAGAGGACCTTCAATTCCAGCATTGCTGGCTCTTTTGATTTCTCTATTTTTTCCCCGGAAAAAATTCTGGCATAAATATGCAGGAAGTTGGGAGAATACTCCCTATGCATTCTCCTATAAGCTAAACAGGAAACTACTGCAGTTTAATCTGCCGGGAATTGTATTTGTGAGTCAAAAGTCACCAACTGACCCCCACAGAATTGTTCAGGTTCCAAATCCATCTTTTACTTTAAATGAAATGAAAGAAAATATTAAGTCAGGAGAATTAAAACAATTTGATGGGGAAATATCTATCTGTTATGTAGGAAGATATGATTCAGCCAAAGGAGTGAATTCTTTCATCAATGCAATACAGATGTTCAGTAAAAATGACTATATTGATACATTCCACTTTGCTGGATTTAATAGGGAACAAGTACAAAATAAAATTTCAACTTCGAATTTGAAAATGAATCTTGAAATTCATGGAGTATTAAATAGAAATGCTCTCAACCGCCTATATAGGGAATGTCATTTTATTATATTACCATCTGAAACTGAAGGCTTCCCTAAAGTTATAATTGAGGCAGCCTCCTTTGGATGTATTCCAATTATACCTAAAATTTCTTCAATTCTCCACCATTTTAATGCAACTCAGGGCAGGGCTATTGAGTTAGAAGACAATTCTGTGGCATCAATTTATAATACTCTGAAAAATCTTGATAATAATAAACAGGAGTATAATAAAATTTCTCAAAAGGTGATGGAGTATTCTCATCATTTTACCTACGAAGCCTATAACCAAAATATTGAAAAATATATTTTACACTCTTGTGAATAATTGGGAATACAATCGTGAGTAAATTTGGAATTTCTACCAGAATCATTCTGATATTTTTACACATGCTACTGGGATTTGCACTTTCTGAATTTCCTCAATTGAATCTGTCAACCATTTGGGGAATTTTCATAATTATAATCGGAACCAAATTTATTTTATCCAAGCCTGAAACCAATGGATATACCCCTCTTTATTTTTCAGCCTATATAGTTGGTATGGAAGTGATACTGAGAATGACAGGTGCTAATTTATTCTGGGAATTCGGGAAATATGCAATTCTGTATTTTTTATTTTTAGGTATTTACAGACAACGAAATCAATTGAAATTAAATCCACAGATATTCTATTATTTGGTTTTGTTAATTCCCGCTGTATTTCTCATTCCTGTGTCCCCATTCAATCAATGGCGCCAGGATATTGCCTTTAATTTATCCGGTCCAGTTTGCCTGACAGTCTGCTCATTGTTTACATTTAACCGTTCCATGAATGTCCATACATTGAGAAATATATTTTTTAGTCTCATACTCCCCATTATTGCAATGTCCATTTATAATATTATCATGATGCCGGACTTAACCTCCTACCATTTTATTCCTTATTCCAATCCAACAACCTCCGGCGGATTCGGTCCCAATCAGGTGTCCACCCTTTTTGGCCTGGGTATAGTCTGTATTTTAATTATGCACTTATTTAAATCAAACCTATCAGGTTCAATATTGGTTGACTTACTCATATTAGGACTTTTTTCAACCTTGGGATTACTCACTTTTTCAAGGGGGGGAATGTTTGGTGCGGTTATATCATTTACCCTGGCAGTATCGTATTACTTATTTAAAGACCAGAAACGAATTCTCATTATTTCCAAAGGGATTAGTTTATTGTTAGTAGTAATGATTAGCTGGTATTTTATTGTTTCTGTAACAGACGGGGTGATAAGTCAACGGTATGGATTTGGAGAAACTACCTATGGGGAGAGGCTGCTCCTGGATTTTACAGGACGGTTGGAAATCTATAAAATTGATTTGAATATTTTTTCAGATTATATCTTCACCGGTGTTGGTCCCGGGCAGGCGAACGAACTTAGGGAGCAATATGGGTATGGAAAAAATGTTGCTGCCCATGTTGAATATTCAAGAATGCTTGCAGAGCATGGGATACTGGGATTGTTTTCTTTACTATTATTGGTATTTTCTCCCATTTCCTTATTTAATAATGCTGAAAATTCGGTGAAAAAAGTATTGATTTTATTGTTTGGAATTCTTGCTTTAATTACCATGACCCATTCTGCAATGAGAATTGCCATGCCCTGTTTTGTCTTTTGTTTAATATTCCCCATCTATAAACGATGATAATTTTCATTGGTAATTTTTTGTCTGGCAGTGGATTGAACCCGACCGCTATAGAAGATTTAGCAAAAACTCTTTCTCTGAGGTATAAGGTTTTAACTGCTTCAACACAAAAAAATCCCCTGAAAAGGTTTTGGGATATGGTTACCACGATTGTGAGGAATTATAAAAGTTGTCAATTAGTTATTGTAGATGTTTTTTCCACTTACGCATTTTGGTTTTCTTTTATCACCATTCTGATTTGTAAACTTTATAAATTAAAATATTTACCTGTTTTCAGAGGTGGAAATCTTGGCGAGAAATACAGAAAATATCCCTATCTGTTTCATTACTTATTTAATTCCTCCATTACCAATGTCTGCCCCTCCGATTTTTTTATGGAAAAATTTAATCAGGCACCTTTTCCTAAAATGGTAATTCCTAATTATCTTTCCCTGGATAACTACCCCTATAAAAGAAGATCAGCTATCAATCCCAAATTGCTTTGGGTACGTTCAATCCACTCCATCTATAATCCACGAATGGCGATAAAAGTACTGTCCTTGTTATCAGAAAACTACCCAGATTCCACACTGTGCATGGTGGGCCCAATAAAAGAAAAAGCGGTGTTCACCCAAATAAATAGGGATATTAAATCAATGCAATTGGAGAACAAAGTATCCTTAACTGGTCAAATGTCAAAAAAGGACTGGATTCAGCTTTCAATGGAATACGATATTTTTTTAAATACAACTTTTATTGATAATACCCCGGTCAGTGTCATGGAGGCAATGGCATTGGGGCTGCCGGTTATATCCACCAATGTGGGGGGGATTCCACATCTTATAAAAGATGGGATCAATGGAAAATTGGTTGAGCAAGATGAATCACCAACAATGGTAAAATATATTATGGAATTATTAGAAGATGAGAATAAAGTTAAATCCCTTACGGAGAATGCCTATGAATTTATTTCTCAATTTGATAAAAAGATTATTATGAAAAAATGGAATAGAATCATACATGAAGCCATTAATTATTGAAAATATTTCAATGATTGACCTGAATGAACTTGCAGATTGTCATGTGCATTCCTTCCCAAATTCCCACTATAATAAATTTGGTAGAAAATTTCTGATAAAAAGCCTTTCCTGGTACATCTCTAATTATAAACAGAGAAGCATGATTATTATTAACCATGAGAATGAATTGGCAGGCTATCTCACTATGAAAGATTCTGGAGATTCGCAAAATTTTTTACTTTATATGGTTCTACCCTTAGTAGCAGCAGCTATTTTCCACCCATTAAATTTTGTCAGGTATATTTTATATCCCCAAATTGTATCCCTTTTTAAAAAGGATACAATGTATATCCCAAATAATGCATTAGAGTTGGTTAGCATTGGAGTAAGACCCAGATTAAGAGGGGTAGGGTTAGGCGACAAGCTTCTTTCAGAATTTGAATCCATCGCTCATGGGAGGGGGTTTAAGACTATTTTTTTAAGTGTTAAAAAGGAAAATAGGGAAGCTATATCATTTTATGAGAAAAACGGATGGAGTTATTCCGGGAATGCAAATGGACGATATAAACTATTTATAAAGGAAATTTGACTTGTTAAATTCTATATATAATGTTTCTCCCTATCCCCTTAAATGTTTGATGGCATCTGTAAAGGGTTACTATTTGAATAAAATCCGTTATGATCAACATACACAAAAAAGAATTGATGCTTATCTGGAACGGGAATCATGGAATAAATCAGATTGGTCTCAGTGGCAAAAAAAACGATTACAACTTATATTGCATGAAGCTAAAAATAATGTTCCTTTTTATCAAAATTATTGGAAGGGAAAAAAAACAGAAAGTGAAGACTTAAATAATTGGCCCATTATCACCAAAGAGATTATTAATAAATCTCCCCAACAGTTTATCAATACTAAGTTTGACATTAAATCCTTATTTGTTGACCACACCAGCGGCACAACAGGGACTCCTTTCAATATTTATATGGATTATGAGACTGTAAAGGAACAATATGCCTTTTTTCAGGCTAGGGTGAAGGAAAAGTTTTCTATAAAATTATCAGATAAATGGGCACTTATCGGTGCTCAAAGAGTAACCCCTGTAAACAGGACATCCCCTCCATTTTGGGTTTATAATTATTTTGGGAAGCAATTATATCTTTCCTCACTCCATATTTCTGACAGTTCAGCATTATTATATCTTAAAGCACTAAGAAAATATCAACCAAAATATCTGATTGGGTACACAAATGCTATTAACGAGATAGCTGCCTGGATGAATCAAAATAATATGACCTTTCGAATGAAAGCAGTGATAACCAATGCAGAACCCTTATACGACTTTCAGAAAAAAAATATTGAGTCAGCATTTCAATGTAAAACAATTGAGACCTTTGGGCAGGCAGAATTAGTATGTTTTGCTAATACCTTCCCCAATGGAAAAATGTACGAATCTCCTGATTTAGGGGTTTCTGAAGTATTAGAGTTAAATCTCTCACCAGAGGGAGAATATGGAAAGTTGATTGCTACCGGTTTATTAAATAAAGCTATGCCTCTCATTCGTTACGATACAAATGATATGGTCTCAGAAATCCGTGATTTTCCTGAAAATGGATTACCTGAATTTGGAAAGATATTAGGAAGAAATGATGATATACTTATTTTAAATAATGGTCGAAAAATAGTCCAGATTGATGGAATATTCACCTCAGAGTTAGGCATGAAATATGGGCAAATTATCCAATTGGATTATTCCGATTTTAGAATTAAAATAGTACCGGATGCTACCTGGAAACCGGAAAATAAAGAAAAACTTAAAAACAATTTAAGGGCACGTCTTGGGGAGGCTCAAATCAGAGTTGAAGTCTGTGATTCCATTGATAAAACCTGGGCAGGAAAATTCAGGGTAATTCAATCACAAATTTCAAGCTGATTTTTGTGCTTGATATCACAGTTCTTCCCGTCGAAAAAGCTTGCATGAGATAGGTTTATAAGGCTAAAATAAAACCGTGTTAATTTATGTAAAACTGATCATTATTTGAGGATTAAGTAATTAATAATCAATTCTATATCAAAAACTTTTTAGGCAAGACGGGATTTTTAATCTTGTTTTTATTTAATTTAGCCTTTGGCGGCTATTGTTCAGATGCCGTTTGTACCGCCTCTGGTGCTCAGGCCGGTTGTGATGCTGCTCAGGGGTGTATTTCCGTTGAAGATTGTTATTGGACCACTTCTGAAGGTGCTCCCTCAGACCAATATACCTGTTGCAGTTCCTATGGCTCTGGTGGTGTCTTGCAACAGTATTGGATTGATTCTGATGGTGATACTTATGGTCGTAAGTTTGCAGGATGGTTCTGCTCTAATAATCCCGCAGCAAGTACCTTCGTTACCAATAACTCGGATATTGATGATAATTGTAAATGCAGTACAAACTCTGATACTTATAATGCATCTACCAATCCTATCCCCTGTCATGATGATTGTGGACTCTGTTCTTATGATAATTCGGGAAATGCACTTGCTACAAGAAATGATTTCCGCCTGTGTACAGACGGAAGTTCAACGAATAGCTGTAATGATGTAAACAATGTTGGTTCTGATGGTGTTTACTCTGATTGTACAGGAGTATGCAGCGGCGGAAGACTTTATACAGAATTTTTTGCAAATACAGATGGCGATAATTACGGTGGTACTTCGCAGGGATATTATTGTCTGACAGATGCAAATATTTCCACTGTAAGCTCTTCAGGTTGGATAGGGACAGGTGGAGATTTAGATGACAGCTGTGCCTGTGATGACAACAGTTCCGCCAATAATTGTAAAGACCAATGCGGAATTTGTGCCGGTACTTTTACTACAACCGCCTGTGCTAACGGCAGCTGTTATGCCGCTTCAGGTAATGCAATGGACTGTGCAGGAGTCTGTAGCTCTTCAACCCCTGCTAACCAAGGTTCCACTTATGGAGCTACTGCAGGTACTTTTGGAGCAACAATCAACCATTATTACCAAGATTATGACG
>CAZKEL010000002.1:0-10784 GCA_964551815.1 uncultured bacterium | reverse complement strand
GCTACTGCAGGTACTTTTGGAGCAACAATCAACCATTATTACCAAGATTATGACGGTGATAATTTAGGTTCAGAATTTATGGGGTTATATTGTTCTGCATCTTCCTCCATAACTACAGGAACTAATGGAAATGCCTGGGTTTCAAATCAAACGGATATTGATGATAGTTGTAACTGTACTTCTAATTCGAACACATATAATGCTTCCACCAATCCTATTCCTTGTCACGACGACTGTGGATTGTGTTCTTATGATAGCTCAGGAAACGCTCTGACTACCAGAAATGATTACCGCTTATGTACTGATGGTAGCACTACAAATAATTGTAATGATGCAAACAATATCGGTACAGATGGTATGTACTCAGATTGTACGGGTGTTTGTAATGGTGGTTTACAATATATGGAATTTTTTGAAAATATTGATGGTGATGATTTTGGAGGTACTTCTCAAGGGTATTATTGTTATTCAGGAACAACCATTGCAACCATTAAATCATCTGGATGGGTAGGATCAGGAGGAGATTTAGATGACTCCTGCGCCTGTACCACCAACTCTACAGCTAATGATTGTAAGGACCAATGCGGAATTTGCGGGGGGAATTTTAACACCACAGTTTGTGCAACTGGAGAATGCTACGCTGAAACAGGAAATGCAATGGATTGTGCCGGAGTTTGCAGCGCTTCAACACCTGCAAATCAAGGTTCCACTTATGGCGCTAATGCCGGAACATTTGGGGCAACCTATGGTGATTTTTATTCTGACTTGGACGGAGACGGATACGGTCTGAGTTATACAGGGACTTATTGCTCTGATAATGCACTAATCACCACAGGAACAAATGGAAATACCTGGGTAAGTAATTCCACTGATATAGATGAAAACTGCAAATGTGGGGCGACTAGTCCATTTGGTAATACTACTGCCGACTGCTATGATGATTGTGGATTGTGCAAATTCAAATCTGACCACAGTGGAGAAATTGACTCTACAGCAAATATAAGTGCCTGGTGTACAGCCGGCAGGAAATTAGCCAGTGGTTCCACTACGCAGACCTGGTGTAATGATTTTACCAATATTGGAGCAGATTCTGTCTGGACAGATTGTGCAGGTAATTGTTGGGGTCGGATTCAATATAATGAAAAATTCAGTAATAAGGATGGAGACCGTTTTGGCGATGAGTCCCAGGGATTTTTCTGCATGGATACTTCCTATGAGGTAAAGGCAGTAAACGCAGGAATGGATTTGAATTTCCCCTGGATAGATGTTTCCGGAGATCTAAATGATAATTGTAGTTGCTCAACCAATGAAACCGCCAATGACTGTCTGGATGAATGTGGAAAATGTAACGGGGAGAATTCAAAAACAAATTGTATTGGTGATGAATGGGACGAAAGTTGTGATTGGATGGATTGTGGAGGCGTCTGCAACCCTGACTCCTCAACTTATGGTACTGTACTGGGTGCAAACACAGGATCTTATGGCGGACTTTATCAGGAATATTGGAAAGATTGTGATAATGATGGTTTTGGCTCAGGATTGTATGTTGGCAGAAAATGTACCAAAACCGTAGAAGGAATTGTCTCTAAGGATAATCCGGATTTTGAAGGATCATGTGGGCTGTGTCTGTCTCTAACCGGAGAAGTTGATTCCGGGTACGAAACCCTGTCTGAATGTACAACTGCGGGAAATAGTTGGACCTATAAGGGAACCTTAGTTGCAAATAATAACGATTATAATGATAACTGCTTCTGCTCTGCCAATGATGCTACCTGTATTGACTTATGCAATCAGTGTACAGGAGATACCATTGCAGATGAGGATTGTATTGAAGATTGCTCTGGATTTTGTATATCTGACCTCACTGAAGGATCCAGTTCCTGCTATGGCGGCAGCAACCATGGTGATTCCTGCTCAACCGACGCTGATTGCCCCGGTGTGGGTAACGGAACTGCAATTGTGGATGATTGTAAAATCTGCAGCGGGGGAAATACTGCACACCCGGCCAATATAATGATCTCCAGTTGTTCCGATACCTTGTTTACAACACAGGCAACCTGTGAAGCTGCAAAATTTACCTGGTCAAGCACTATTGTTGGTTTAGATGTGGGTTGCGATGGTGAATGTAATAGTGGACTTATTTATGATGATTGTGGAGTCTGTGGCGGAGAAAATCTGAAGGATTCTCAGGGAAATTGTGCGTATATCATCCACCCTGGTGATACTGATATGGATGGCGCAGTGGATGTTGAAGATATTAATCCTATTGTAAAATATTGGGGAAAAAACCTTTGGCCCAGAGAAGCAAGGGATGTAACCTGGGGACCAAAAGAAATCCCCGTAAATTATACTCAGGGTGATGAATGCCTCGCCTATGCTGATGCCAATGGAGACGGTAAAATCAATATTGTAGATGTTGCTGCAGTTTATGTGAATTTATCAAAATCACATGCCCATACCACAGTAAAAAATTGTGAAGCATTGGTAAGAGAAAATGAATTGGATATTTACTATTCTATTTATGAATCCCTACCCCCTGGTGAGTTGAAGAATAATTTAGCTGAATCCTTTGGTTTTGAAATATTACCTGAGGACTTTATCCTGACACCTGCTTACCCAAACCCCTTTAACCCGGTGACTCAATTAAAATTTCAGGTACCCACTCTGGCGGATGTTACCATATATATTTTTAATCTTCAGGGGCAGCTGGTTGAGGAGAAAAATTATATTCAGATTCAACCTGGATATTATACTTATACATGGGATGCTACATCAGCTCCCAGTGGTATTTACCTTAGTCATGTGTATTATCAGGGAAAACTTGAAGGAACACAGAAACTAGTCTTAGTTAAGTAAGAAGTATTATGAAGAAATTCATATTTATATTTACCATTTTATTCTATACCTCCTGCGGTGGAGACAGTACTTCTGTAGCTAGTGAGGATAACCCTGATAGCCCCCTCTACTTCACTGGCATAAAACTAACTATGTCCGATAAACTGGCTCTATCCATTTCAGCCAAAAATTTTCCTGAAACTGTAAGCATCCTGGGATTTGAAGTTATATATAATCCTGATGCAATATCCTATTCAAGTTATACTGCCGGAGAGTATTCAGTGGCATGGGCTTCTGAATCTGCTTCTACTACGATAGGCACTTCCTTTTTATTGACAGGTAATATTTCATCTTCAGGGGATTTGATAACTCTTTACTTTCAGGGTTCTGAAAATACATATAAATACACTACAATCTATTTAGCAGATATAATAATGTATGATGCCAACGGTAGTGAAGTAAACTGGGAAGGATTTGCTTCTCCTGGTGTATGTTATATAGATAAACACCCCACCAACGAATCAGACCAGTATGATTTTGGTGAATTTTCCTGGAGAAATGATTTTTGTTTCCCCCTCAATTTTGATCCTGCCTCTGTAGGACCTTAGATTTAACCACTACCTCATAAGAAGAATTTCTGTTTAGTATTTGATGGTATCCATTATCATGCCTGTTAGAAATGAGATTGGATATATATCAAAAGCAATCACTTCAGTCTTAAACCAATCCACACCTAAAAATTCCATTGAGATTATAGTTGCAGATGGTAATTCAACGGATGGCACCTTTGAATTTCTGACCAAAATATCAGTAAAACATTCTAACATTAAAGTGATTCAAAATGAGAGTAAAATTGTATCTTCTGGATTTAATCTTGCATTGAACCAAGCCAAAGGGAAATATATTCTAAGAGTTGACGGCCATTGTGAATTACCAGCAAATTATATCGAAAATTGTTACCGCCTTTTAATTGAAGAAAATGCCTCAATTTGTGGAGGAAGAATAGAAACTATTTCAGATGGAATGATTGGAAATGCAATAGCTGCTGCCCAATCTTCCCTTTTTGGTATTGGAGGTGTTTCCTTTAGGACGATTCAGAACGGGACACCTATAAAAGTTGATACTCTGGCTTTCGGTTTGCATCGTCGGGATATATTTCCTTCTGTAGGTGGATATGACGAAGAAATGATCTGTAATCAGGATGATGAATTTAATTTTCGAATTATCCAGTCCAATGGTACAATTTTATTGAATCCTGCTCTTTCTGTGAAATATTATTCACGATCAAATTATGTACATCTGTTTAAACAATATTTTAATTATGGTCTATATAAAGTAAGAGGAATACAAAAAAGAAATTCTGTGTATTCTATCCGCCACATAATTCCTTCTGTTTTTGTTTTTGTTATTTTCATGGGAATTATATCCGGTATTGTATCTTCGAATTGGAATTTGTTTATCATCTGTTTTGGATTATATTCATTGTTAAATTTTTTGTCATCTATAATTATTTCAAAAAAAATGGTTGAGATTCCCTTTATATTTATCGCAACCGTAATGATACATTTTGCCTACGGATTAGGATTTTTAGCTGGTCTTTTAAAATTTATAACCAAATGGAAAAATAATTGTGTCATGGATACCCATTTTGACGCAGAATTGTTCAGCCAACACACAAATAATCTTACCAATGAACATTCCATTTCATAAGCCCTGTTTAGATGATAGAGAGATCAAGGCGGTCCAAGATGCGCTTTCGTCCGGCTGGCTTACCATGGGTCCTAAAACGATAGAATTTGAAAATAGGTTCAGGGAATTTATTGGAGCAAAATATGCAATTTCCTGCAATTCCGCAACAGCAGCTTTACATCTCTCCTTATTGGCTTTGGATATTGGCGAGAAAGATGAAGTTATCCTGCCGGTAAATACCTTTACCTCTACCGCTGAAGTGGTTCTCTATACAGGAGCAACCCCGGTTTTATGTGATATTGATCAGAGGACTCATAACGTTGATCCAGAGATGATTTCAGAATTAATAACTCCTCGAACTAAGGCGATCATCCCCGTTCATTTTGCTGGAATCCCTTGTGATATGACATCCATTATGGATATCGCAAAGGAGCACTCTCTGTTTGTAGTGGAAGATGCAGCGCATGCCCTCCCTTCCACTTATGAGGGAAAATCCATTGGAAATATCGGGACTACAGCCTGCTTTAGTTTTTATGCGACAAAAACCATGACGACAGGGGAGGGGGGTATGGTTACCACTGATGATTCCAGTATTGCTGAAAAGATTAAAATAAAGAGACTTCATGGAATTTCCGGAGATGCATGGAATCGATATTCCGGCGAAAATGATTGGTTTTATGACATTGTTGATTTGGGTTTTAAATATAATACTACTGATCTGCAATCCGCTTTGGGATTAGTTCAATTAGAAAAAA
The DNA here is from genome assembly GCA_964551815.1 of uncultured bacterium. GTDB lineage: Bacteria > Fidelibacterota > Marinisomatia > SCGC-AAA003-L08 > D37C17 > D37C17. The sequence continues at coordinate 5,505 of CAZKEL010000002.1, read as the reverse complement.
TTCAGTTTATGCAAAAAAGGAGGGAAGAAATAGCAAATATGTACCTGCAGGGATTTTCAGAAAAAATAAAAGTACTTACTCCAACTGAAAATGTACAATCTTCCTGGCACCTTTTTATTATAAAAGTTAATAACAGAGATGAATTGCATCAGATGCTAAAAAGAAAAGGCATTCATACTTCCGTACATTTCATTCCATTACACCATCACTCATACTATCAAAAAAAATTGGGAGTGGACTCAAGCCAATTTACTAATGCAAACCAAATCTATAATCAGTCCTTATCTTTACCAATATATCCAGGATTACAGGATGATGAAGTAGGGTATATTATTGATGCTGTTCTGGAAGGTACTAAAAACCTGGATTCATTTTAATTGTTTGAAAGATTCTTTGCATTTATCCTTATAATTATTCTGAGCCCGTTATTTGGATTAATAACCCTCCTTATTTTGATATTGGACGGTAAGCCAGTATTTTTCTCTCATAAAAGATATGGGTTAAAGTTTAATAGGATAAGCATTCATAAATTCAGAACCATGAAAAGTGGTACGGGATCTCCAATAACCCTTCATGAAGATGAAAGAATAACCGGGTTGGGAAAAGTACTCAGACTATTTAAATTGGATGAACTACCGCAATTGATCAACATAATTTCGGGAGAAATGTCATTCGTTGGTCCCCGTCCTGAATCTATTCAAATTGTGGAACGCAACCAACAATATTTTAAATATTTAGATCACATAAAACCCGGGATTACCGATATTAATTCCATTCTCTTTAAGGATGAAGCTAAATTATTTAAAATTACTGATTTCATGATGTATGAAAAGGAAATTTTACCCCTTAAATCTGAAATTACTGTAAAGTATAGCAGTAATAATTCAGTAATTGGAAAGGGAATGATACTCCTCCTCACATTGTTTTCCTTTATCCATCATATTATGGTGCTGCGAATTCTCAGCCGTTACTTTTTACCTTCAGTTGATAGAGAAATTAGGAATAAATTAAACAACTTATTTTTAAGAAAGATTTTTTAATGTTATTCCATATTATAAATAGTATTAAACAATTAAAGAGAAGACAGAAACAATTGATGATGATTGTGGCTGATTCAATTCTATTACCCTTTTCTCTTTGGGTTGCCCTTGCTCTGCGTCTTAGTAATTTGTGGCCCGTACAATATTGGACCTCCAATTGGTGGCTCTTAGTGCTAATCCCCCTGGTTTCCATACCACTATTTATTCACTATGGATTGTACCGGGCAGTATTGAAATACATGGGGTACCAGGTGATAGTTGCTACCTTTAAAGCGGTTACCCTGGCAAGCTTATGTATGGGAACCCTTCTAATGTTTATAAGAGACATTTATTTCCCTAGATCTACTATTATGATTTTTTGGTTTGTCTCTATCTTAGTCATCATTTCCAGCAGATATATTATGAAGTCTGTATTGTATTTGACAGAACCCATCAAGAAACCTATAGGAATTTTTGGAGCAGGGGAGGTAGGCTCACAGGTAATTGATAATCTCCGCTCAAGTTCAGAATATGTTCCCGTAGCATTATTTGATGATTCGCCTTCAAAGTGGGGAACGGTTGTTAATTCTATGTGGGTAAATTCATCAGAGGAATTGGGTGATATAATTAAAAAGAAGAATATTAAACTGGTTCTATTGGCAATTTTGGGGATTTCTGAAAAAGAAAGGCGAAAAATTTTACAGAAAATTTCTAAATATCCAGTCGAAGTTAAAATGATAGCCAGTATTGAACATTTGATTTCAGGAAACTTTAATCTTCAACAAGTACATGCTGTTGATGTGGAAGATATTTTAGGGAGAGATCCTGTTGAACCAAACAGAAACTTATTGGAAAAAAATGTAAAGGGCAAACATGTGCTTGTGACAGGCGCAGGAGGATCAATAGGGGGTGAACTTTGTAAGCAAATAATTAAACTGAATCCTAAAAAGCTCGTTCTCTATGAAAACAATGAATTTGCATTATATAAAGTTCACTCTGAATTAAAAGAATTATCAGGATTTGTAGAAATACATCCCCTTTTATCTTCAGTATTGGATCAGATGAAATTAAAAGATGCACTGTTAACTTACGAAATTCATACCATTTACCATGCAGCTGCATATAAACATGTTCCATTGGTAGAAATGAATCCGATTGATGGCATAAAAAATAATATTATCGGTACTTATAATAGTGTGAAGGCTGCCATTGATACATCCGTTGACACATTTATATTGATTAGTACGGATAAAGCCGTCAGACCCAGTAATATCATGGGAGCCACAAAACGGTTTTCTGAATTATTACTACAGGGAGCTCATAAAAAATCTAATGGGACTTGTTTTTCAATGGTACGCTTTGGAAATGTATTAGACTCAGCCGGTTCTGTGGTGCCCCTCTTTCGGCAGCAAATTAAGAAAAAGGGACCTGTAACAGTAACCCACCCCGATGTGACCCGATACTTTATGTCTATTCCAGAAGCTGTGGAACTTGTGATTCAGGCAGGAGCTATGGCGAAAGGCGGTGATGTTTTTGTTTTGGAAATGGGTAACCCAATTCGAATAATGGATTTAGCGGTGAAAATGATTCATCTTAGTGGATTTGAACCAAGAGATAGCGACCATCCTGAAGGAGATATAGAAATAAAAATAACCGGTCTTCGTCCAGGTGAAAAATTATCTGAAGAACTCATTATTGGTAATAATGTATATTCCACGGACCATCCGCAAATTCTCAAAGCTGAAGAATCCTCTCTGGAATGGGACAAAATTGAGAAATTTACCATGTCAATCAAGAATGCAGTAGAAAGTCTCGCCGGAACCAAAGCATTAACCATTTTAAAGGAAGCTGTAGTAGAATGGGACCCCGAACTGACTATTGAGAAATTCTCTCAGTCTAATGTTTCTGTCAAATTAGACACCAACACAAATGTTGCAGAGTGTTAGAAAAATTTCTGTCTCGTAAAACAGGACTACTTCTCTCCTGTTTTGCTGTTTCCCTCTCCTTAACTCATACTCAATCAATAACTTCATCCCAAAGAGGGTATTATTCTTATGTGCATTGGGGGGAATTAATAGACGCATCATTATCCTATCCTAAAGTAGGACCTGTCCTTAGCAGAGATGATTCATCTATTCATCTCTTACCCTATTATTCTTTCCAGTCTGATTCTGAAAGAGTATTTAATGCAGATATTTTCCCGGAATTTACTCTTGCAAATGCAGGAAATTCAAAAATGCGGATTTTTGGTTCTGTTCAGTTGAATCTGCTAAAAAACCTATCAATCCAAAATGAATTTGAACTGGATAGTAAGGGCAGTGAAGATAGCAATTTTAAAGGAACCCAACGGATAACTGCAGGAAGTTGGGTTGGATATTTGCAACAGTCCACCTTAACCTGGTCTTATAAAAACGGAAATCTATCTATTGGCAGAGGAAATCCATTTTATTTGTCACCCAATGAATCGGTATTTTTAAATGCAGCCATCCCTCCAATGGAATATGGGTATTGGTTTCATGAGCAGAAAAATTTTCAGTTTAATTGGGGATTGATGCTGAGTAAATCTGGCGGTGAGAAAAAATTTATTACCTTTCATCGCTACGGAATTCATACGAATCAATGGAATATTGGATTTACCGAAGCGGTAATTGGAGTGTATGAAAGTTGGAGTGCTGATGAGTTTGGGTATATACTACCGGCAGCGGTTCTTCTTGAAACAGAAGAAAATCGAGGAATAAATGCTAACTTAGTCTGGTTATTAGATGGAAAATTAAAAATGAATAACTGGATTTCCTATTTTGAATTACTAATAGATGATTTTGCAATAGATGGAGGCTCGCCACCACAAGTAGGAGGAATTATAGGGATAAGCAGAAAGGTGCATCAATTTCTCGCTAATATTGAATATGCCAGAGTAAATCGGTGGACAGGGAACCATTGTAATCCTTCTACTGTTTGGATTGAAAATGAAGTTCCCATAGGCCATTCAATGGGACCAGATGCTCATCAAATTAAGTGGCAGGTATTGTACCTTATAAATAATGAAATGAGTTTAGAGTATTCTTTACAATATGGTGCGCATGGGGAGGGTGACTCCATTTCTAGGTTGAAAGAATGGCCTGATCATGTTCAGTGTGATGAGAATTTTGGTTATAACTTTGAAAAATTTCCATCATCCACAAACTCTTTTGTGGAGAGCAAATTCAAACTGAATTATCAATTCAGTCAGGACTGGTTATTAAGTATTGAGATGAAGGGAGAAGAAGAAAATTCTCCTTCTTTTGGAATGTCGATTACCTATAAAGTAAGTACTTAAAATACAAAGGGAGTATTAATGAGTAACCCAATATTTAAAAATTCGGTAGTTGCTCCTGCTCCCGAGTCAGTACTGCCATCATTAGGGAATCCCATGGTATATTGGGCATGAACATTAAGGGCAATATTGTATCCCGATAAGTCCATTGGGAGATAATAATTCAAATCAACTGGAATAGATAGTGAAATTGCACTTAAATCTCCAATGGTTGCAGGGGTGATGCCTATTCCGGTTTTAAGTTCAATGACGTCTGTGGGGAATACTGATACATTACTAACAATGTTCGTAAGGCGATAATTATTTCCACTACTGGCTTTTGCACTGAAGGAAGAAAAATACACCTCCAGCCCTGCCCCTGCCTCCATTCCTGCAATATTAAAGGAAACAGGCGTGTCTAAACGAAAGCCCAAATTTGAACCTGCTCCATAGCCACCGGTTATATTTTGTCCCACAGGAATTGAAGCTCCAACAATTGCTGATACTGCCATGCCTAAATTCCCTCCTTTTGGTCTTAATGTAGGCATGGAAGGAGCAGGTATGTTGACTCCGCTCCCTTTCCGTGAGGGTTTAACCTTGTTATTTTCCTGCTTATTAGACCGGCTGCGGTTATCGGAAAATGAATCCTTTCTGCTTCTGGTTTCTTGTTGTTGATAGTTGTTTGAATAAGAAGGTGGTGAAAGAGATGATCCCACCGGGACTGCATTATCAAAAAAGGCGTTTAGAAAAGCTTCATATTCTTTAGCCGTTTCCAGATCATTGGGGTTTAATTCTAATTTTTGAAGCTCAAACTCATCCTCACCAAAATCAAAATCATCATCCAATAGATATAGATTATCATCAAACAAAATTAATTGCTGAGCAGAACCATTAGATTTAGTTGGTTGATTTCGCTGTCTTTCCAAGGGTTTCAATTCTAAATCATCAAATTCATCAAGATCAATTGGTTGATTTCCAAGGCCAATTCCACTTGTAAATAAAAAAATGGAAAGCAGAAAAAATCTGAACCGCAAAATTGTTAATATGTTCATTATTATTTTCATTCTTATTATTCTCTGAATATAAGATAGAATAGATTACAGGGTATTTGGTATTTTTACCAAGAGGTTTAATAAAATAATTCGTCAAATTTACAGACCTTATCCCCACCTTGTGATAAATTAAAGTCAAAAT
>CAZKEL010000001.1:0-97016 GCA_964551815.1 uncultured bacterium | reverse complement strand
CTGGCAGAAATGAAGAGTGACGCCCATTATTTCCGCAGTGAGAAGGGAATGGCAACGCTGTTCCCTAACAGTCTGGATGCCATCAACAATGCCCACTACCTGGCGGAGCGCTGTAAAACGGACTGGACATTTCTCAATACCATTTTCCCCAATATGGATCTGAAAAGCACCCATGATGCCAATAAAAAACTGCGAAAGCTGGTATATGAGGGGGCGGAGAAGCGGTATGTGGAATTAAAAATTAAAAATGAAAAATTAAAAAGTGACAATGTGTTAGCTGCAAGCTGTAAGTTTCAAGCTGGAAGCAGCATTTCGGGCTCCGGAGAACTTGAAGCTTACAGCTTAAGACGTGAAGCCCATCCAATCAGCGAAGTGACAAAACGTATTGAATATGAACTCTCCATTATCACTGAAAAAGGGTTTGCGCCCTATTTTTTAGTTGTGGGGGATATTGTGAAGCAGACCAATGCCACTATAGGCAGGGGATCAGGCGCTGCCTCCATCGTGAGTTACTGCCTTTTTATCACTCAGGTGGACCCACTAAGGTATAACCTGCAGTTTGAGCGATTCATCCATCCTCAGCGGGTAGATATGCCGGATATTGACATTGACTTCCCCTGGGATGAGCGGGACGATATTATTGACTACGTATTTCAAAAATACGGACTCCACAGAACGGCTATGGTGTCTAACCAGGTATTTCTCCAACCCAGGTCAGCGGTGCGGGAAGTAGCAAAGGTCTATGGACTTTCTAATGAAGAAATCAAAGCTGTTACCAAGCGTATTGGCTGGCATAGCCGTCGCTCCGATCTACTACACTGGATAGAAAATGATGAACGCTTTAAATATTTAGATATAGACACTACTTTGAAAGAAATTTTACAAATTTCAGAAAAAATAATGGATGCCTTTCGAGTGTCATCGGTACATCCCGGCGGTGTGGTGATTGTACCGGATGAAATTCGTAAGTATGTACCAGTACTCATGGCAACTAAAGGGGTGCAGATTCTGGAGTGGGAAAAAGATCAGACTGAAGATTCAGGTCTGTTGAAAATTGATCTGCTGGGGAACCGCTCCCTGGCAGTAGTACGGGATACCCTGAAACAGGCGGGGATCTATCGCAATGAATATGTGGATTATCATTGTATCCCCGCAACTGGTGATACTAAGACAGAATCTCTTATGAAAGCAGGACGTACCATGGGAATATTCTATATTGAAAGTCCTGCCACCCGCCAATTGTTAGCCAAAGCCGGCAAAGTGGATTTTGAACACGTGGTGATTTATTCTTCCATTATCCGTCCTGCTGCCAATCGCTTTACCAATCTCATGTTAGAGCGCATTCACGGAAAACCCTGGAAGCTGCCTCATCCTGATCTGCATTTTCTAAACGAAAGCTATGGCATTATGGTCTATGAAGAGCAAGTGTCTATGGCGGCTCGTGAACTGGCCGGCTTTGGTTATGCTGAGTCCGACTATATACGTAAGGTCATATCCCGTCCGTCATTGGAGCATTTAGTGCCTCTCTGGCGGAAAAAATTTATCAGGGGTATGTTGAAGCGGGGCTACAGTAAAAAACTGGCCTTAGAGATGTGGAGCATGGTGGAGTCATTTTCCGGATATTCCTTCTGTAAACCCCATTCTGCTTCTTATGCCATGCTCTCCTTTACCTGTGCCTATTTAAAGGCTCATTTTACTGCTGAATTTCTGGCAGCAGTAGTTTCCAACCAGGGAGGATTCTATTCTGCCTATGCCTATCTCAGTGAAGCACGGAGGTGGGGAATCAATATCTTGTTACCCCATATCAACCGCAGTTTTAAAGAGTATAGAGGAAATAAAAAACGTATCCGGATGGGGTTTATGGCTATTGCCAATCTGCAAGAGAAGGTAGTGACTCAGATATTAGAAGAACGGAAAGGAGGTGATTTTGTATCATTAGAAGATTTTTTTCAACGTACTGATCTGGATTTGGCTGATGCCATGTCCCTCACCAATGCAGGCTGTTTTACCGAATTAGAGTCGGAACTTACCCATCAACAGATTGCCTTTCGCATTGCTTCTCATTACCTTCAGAATGGTGAGGATGGAGAAACTATGCTGCCTACAATCAGTGAAACAGGACTTACCCACAATGAAAAAATCAGATTGGAACGGGAGAGTTTTGGTTTCCCTATATCTGAACATCCTCTGACAGCCTGGCTGCCCTATTTTGAGGGAAAAATTAAAAAAGCCAAAGACATCCCCAAATACACAGGGAAGACGATCAATTTAGCAGGTGTACTTATTACAACAAAAGTCACCTCAACCCGCAAGCGGGAACCTATGGAATTTATCACCCTGGAAGATGAAACAGATATCTATGAATGTGTGATGTTTCCTGATGCTTTTGCTGCTTATGGTGATCTCTTAAACTGGGAGAAACTCTTTATCATTCGTGGCAAAGTGGAAGTGGCATTCGGCGTTTACACTATCACTATTGAGAAAATGGGGAGTATGCAGAAGATGGGGGAGAAACTTGCAGGAATTGGAAGCAGAGAGAAAGGAGACAGGGCAAAGGAAAATAACAGGTTAATGAAAATTAATTATTGACGATGCCCTTCACTATAGCGTTTAACCTTATTGGGAATTTCGGAGAGTAGGCGATCTTCTTCCAGGTCAAGGTCATAATCCATTTGAAGTCCTAACCAGAATGATGGAGACATATTAAAGAAATATGCCAATCGTAAAGCAGTATCAGCAGTAATTCTTCTTTTACCCAGCACAATTTCATTAATACGCCGGGGAGGTACTCCTAAATCATTAGCAATTTTATTCTGACTTAATTGCAAAGGTTTTAGAAATTCTTCCATAAGAATTTCGCCAGGGTGAATAGGTATCAATTTTTTCTTCATTTTATTTTAATTTAATGATAATCTGTGATTTCAACATTTTCAATTTCACCATTATTCCATAAAAAGCAAATCCGCCATTGATCATTAATTCTTATACAATATTGTCCTTTTCTATTTCCTTTTAATGCTTCAAGTTTATTTCCCGGGGGTACTTTTAGATCATTTAATAATTGTGCCCGATTTAACATTCTTAATTTCCTTAATGCAATCCGGTGTAAATCGGATGGAATTTTCTTAGAAAATTCTCTCTGGAATATTTTCCGAGTTTCTTTACATTTAAAGGACTTGATCACAATGAAAAATTACATTATCATAACGTATAACGGCAAGCGTTATATTTTTATAATAAAAAATTCTTATGGTTACTTAGTTCACTCCTTGTAAATCCATCTGGATTGTTTTTAGGGTATCTTAATCGAATCTCAAAAATCTGTATATTTCATTCAGGCATCGGTATTAGAATGGAGTACGATGCGGTTACCCTCGCTGTCTAAAACAATAGAGCGGAATCCGTGAGGTCCGATTTGGTGGGTGGGTTCCAGAATTTTTCCACCACCAGGTTCTACCTGTGCCATGGCATGTTGCATTCTGCCATCAACATTCATGTAGAGTAAAATCCCTTTGTCAGCGGTAATTTCTCCGGGATTTGGGACCAGGCAGCCCCCATTTCCATTTTCATGATCTAATACGCAGAATTCATATTCACCTGCTTTTTCTTTAAAAATCTTGATATTTAATACGGATTCATAAAAATTTTGTGCTCTGTCTAAATCAGCGACAGGAATATCAAACCAAACCGCACGGTTATTTTTTGCGTTAAAATCAGACAAACTTACTCCTCCTTTTCTAAAATGGATTTTAGATTATTCAGTCCTTCCTGTAATTGACTACCTAACATTTCTTCCATATCCATGATAAACAGCATAAGGTTCATAGGATAAGCCATTTCACCTTTAAATCCCCAGGTTACTAAAGTGGACCTGTTATCAAGTGGGGTAGTACTAATAAAGGCATCATCGGTAGATTCGAAAGGTTCTTTAAATCTCAGTTCATAGTCTATGCGTTTGCCCGGGTCAATAGCCACAATTTCCTGTTCTCCTTTCCCAACATCCTGGTTAGTGCTTTCCCAACCGGAAATAAATCCTACGGTTCCGTCTGTTCCCTGAAACTCCTTTTTCATATCAGGGTCCATTTTCGCCCAAACACTGAAATTATCCTGGTTCTTTAAAAAAAGAATATAGTTATACACCTGTCCTACAGGCCGGTTTACTGTCGTCTCCCGTTCCACTGAATAATTTCCGTCAATAAATAATCCACCAAGGAGAAGCAAAGCAAGGATGACAAATATCCCCGTCAGTAGTGTTTTTAAAACTTTCATAAATAGTTCCTCTTTTTAGTGTAATATGGAATTATCAATTTACCGCTTAAAAGTGACAAATCACAATATTTAGCATTCAATTTTAATGAAAGCCGTATTAGTTTTAACTATGGGTACCTCTAAGTAATTTACAGTCAATAAAAACTCGAAAATCTATAATAGTAAATCTATAATTTTATATTTCATACCATGTGTGGGCGTAAAACTCTTACCAAAGGCAAAATAGAAATCATTCAGGAGCTTCTTATTAATGAATGGGATAATGCCTTCAATTGGGTACCAAGTTATAATATTGCACCTACACAAACCACCCCCATTATTATTCAGGGAGAAAGAAAAAGGGTGAAACCCATGCGGTGGGGATTGGTGCCCTCCTGGTCAAAGGATATTAAAATTGGTGCTAAAATGATCAATGCAAGAGCTGAAACCCTTACTGATAAACCATCATACCGACATCTGATTTCATCTAAAAGATGTATTGTCATCTCCGATGGATATTATGAATGGCAGAAGACTGATACCGGAAAGCAGCCCTTTTTTATTCATCATCCTCAGAAAAAACTCCTCCCTATGGCAGGGCTGTGGGATACCTGGCAAGATGAAGGTAAAAATGTTCTGCTATCCTACACGGTCATCACCACTACGCCAGCAGATTCTATTAAGTTTATACACCACCGAATGCCGGTTATCTTAAATGAGGACACCCTGCCTTTATGGATCAATCCAAATACAATAAAGCAGGATGCATTGAATTGTTTAATACCTTTTAACGGATTATTAGCATATTATCCTGTTTCACCCTTTGTTAATTTTCCCTCTAATAATACAGAAGAATGTATTAAGCCAGTTCCTTTAGAATCAATATAAATTCAAATCTGGAAGTATAGAGACTAACATTATCAATAGTCAAGAATCAACGACTATGGAAGATGGGGAAAGAAGAAAGTATTTGAAATACTGGTCAACGCACAAAAATTGTTTACTTAAAAAAAGGAGATCGTCATGGTAAAACAAAAAAGTATAGATTACATATTAGGAATGATCACAGGAATTTCCATTATGATTGCAGTTTGGGCCTGCACAAGTGGAAATCCCGTTGTTGCAGCATCCTCAGAAGTTCAGGATGTACGCATCGTAAATGAAAAGTGGTATCCGGTTTATGTAGAAGTAATAGATTAACTTGTCTCCTTTAAATATCCAACAGAGAGAAGCAGTTGACTATCCTGCTGCTCCCCTGCTCATTATAGCTGGCGCAGGAACTGGTAAAACAACTACCATTGTAAGCAGAATCTGCCAATTAATCCTGGAAAAAAATGCCGAACCCAAATCAATATTAGCACTCACTTTTACAAATGAAGCCGCAGCCCACCTCAGAAGTGAAATTGTAAAAAAAACAGGGGACATAGGGCAAGGAATCAACGCCTGTACCTTTCACTCATTTGCTCAATTAATAACGAACAAGCATTATAAAAAACTTGGGTACAGGGAGCCTCCAGGTATTATGAACCGAGGGGATATCTATTTTTTACTAAGACAGAAATTTGACTCTTTAAAAAAATTAAATAGTACCAATTTCAGGAGGAGTCCTATTCTTGCTGTGCAATCCTTCGCTAAGGTTTTTGATGCCTTTAGACAAAATTTGCTTACATTGTCTGAATTGAAAAATTTACAACAGTCTGAACGGGAAAAATTAAAATTGAGCTTGGATAATAAAACCAGTGAATTGAGCAATCAACTTATTGATGTAGTAAATGTATTTCCATTGTACCTGCAATGGAAACAGAAAAAAAATCGCATAGATTACGGGGATATGATTGGAAACCTGTGGGAGCTAATACAAAACCATCCATCTGTATTAGCGGAATTACAAAGTACCTATAAACACGTCATTGTAGATGAGTTTCAAGATAATAACTATGCTCTGAGTAAAATAGTTCAGGAAATTGCAGCTCCGGAAAATAGCATCACCGTAGTAGGAGATGATGACCAATGTATTTATGCCTTCCGACAGGCGAATATTCAAAATGTCCACCAATTTAAGGCACAATATTATAGCAATAGTAAAAAACCCGTCGAACTCATTAAAAACTACCGATCTGTTCAACCAATCTTAGATACTGCAAATTGGGTGATAGACCAAAATCCTGACAGATTACCAAAGGGGAAATTACAATCCGAAAAGAGAAGCAATTCCTTACCACATTTATACATTGGTACGGAACCTGAACAACTTGAAAAATTAACAGAATTGATTCAGTCACTGGTATCTGAGAAAAAACAGAATCCAGGAGACATTGCCATTTTGCTGCGCACACATACAAAATGTAAAAAGGTTGCTGACTATCTAAAGTCGAAAGGTATTCATTGCCATTATCATGCAGACAAATTATATGAGCAGTCTGTTATTAAAGATGTTATTGCTATTTTAAATATATGGGCATCTTCAGGTTTTGAAGAACATGCACTATTGCGGATTCTGGGCAGATTCTACTCAAATGATTTGGTGGTAAATCTATCCAGGAGCTACAGACAATGCGAGAATAAAAGTGGAATAATAGAATTTGCAAAACAGCAGAAGGGTAACCTTGGAAATGCTATAAAGGAAATTCTTCGAAGAGTTCATAAAATAGAGTCAAATTCTACGGCTAAACTGGTCTGGAATATTTTACAGCAATTCAATTTTTATCGAATCTATTCTCATCGAGATTCATATCAAAATCAACTTGCACTTCACAGTCTGAACCAATTTAGAGATATTGTAAACAGCTATTGTAGTAATTACGGCACTGAAAATCCGCAGGAATTTGTACAATTTATCAATGTACAATGGGAAGTGAACGACGAGCCTTTGCCTCCCATGAAAAAATTATTACTACTTCCGGCAATCAGAGTAATGACTGTCCATGCTGCAAAAGGCATGGAATTTAAACATGTTTTTCTGCCCATGTTGGCTTCTGCAGTTTTTCCCTCAAATTATATGCCGATGCGCCAAGTTGACCGACTCCCTGTATCCTGGCAGCGCTGGAATGTGGAAGGGAAAGAGGAAAAGGAGCTTCATTATGAAGAAGAGAGAAGGTTGTTTTATGTGGCACTAACCAGAGCAATGGAATCTCTAACGCTTATGGCACCGGAAAAGCGGCAATCCAAATTTATAAAAAATATGAATGAAACTCTAATTCAAAAGGAGGATATTTGCATGGAAGACAAATCCCTTTCAGTTTACGATAAATTGATTTTGAATTTTCAGTCGCAATTAAATACTGAACTCAATTTGGAACACTTTGACACTGCTATGGAAATTATCAATGCGATGAAAAATATACAGAAGTTAAAGCAGGGGCAACTCCCTGAGTGGGAAAATTCTCCTTTAGAAAAAGAAATAATGCAATCGCTGGAAAAGGAGAATACTCAGCCAGGCGACGAAAGGCTCTCTCTGTCTGCAACGAGTATTAACACTTATAGTGAGTGCCCATTGAAATACAAATTCCGCTATATAGATATCATCCCCGGGGCACCTGAGCCCCCTTATTTCAAATTGGGACATGTGGTGCATAAGGTATTGGAGATGTTTCATAAAAATGAGAGTTCTAATTTTGAGGATATGCTCACTCTTTTGGATGAGCATTGGCAGGAAGGGGGTTATCAATTTGAACAGGAAAAGGCGCAATACAGGGAGGATGCTGAATCAATGTTGAAAAATTATTTGAATTTTATCAAATTAAATCCCGTCAATGCCCTGACGAATGAACTTACTTTTTCTTTTAATACAGATTATGCGACCTTATATGGTACATGCGATAGAATAGATTTAGATGGTAACGGCAATATTTCAATTATTGATTATAAAACTTCTAAAGCCATGAAAACAGAAAGGGAACTGAAAAAGGATGTACAAATGGGGATATATGCTCTTTTTGCCGTCCTGCATGGTATTGATACTCCGGAAGGTAAAAGAATTCAGCAAATTCCTTCCAAATTATCTAATATATTTGTACGACATGAAGAACCGGAGGTTGCCGTGCAATTATCAGAGGAAGAATTGGATGGAATAGAAGAAAAGATCCGTGATACTGCTCAAATGATTCATTTGGGCAAATTTGATGCAAGACAGGGCCGCCATTGTGATTATTGTGATTATAAAAATCTCATTTGTCCAAAATTTGGATAATAATGCCTTCCGGTGATTATTTGTTATAGTCTTAATATTCACTCCGTAAAATGAAGGAAAATCTGCACAATTGAGTTTAAAAATGAAAAAATTCCTGGAAGAAATCCGGGTACTCATTATATTAATTATCATCGCCTTCACCATCAAAACTACGCTGGTAGAAATTTATGTGGTACCCACTGGTTCAATGGAAAATGAGATTCTCACAGGCGATATGCTTATCGGTAATAAGTTCATTTATGGTATGCGAACTCCTATTTGGATAGGCATCCCTTACACGCGGATTGGTTTTGAAATTCCCTGGTGGCGGCTGCCCAAATTCAAAGAGGTGGATAATGGGGATGTAACTATTTTTGAATTCCCCAGAGACCCTTTCCAAAAATATGTGAAACGCTGCATTGGCATCCCCGGTGATTCAATTTATGTTGACAGGGGAGATATCTATATTAACGGTGAAATTATGGCATTCCCGGAAGAAGGAAAGTATGTTAAAGGATTTCAATATGAACCGGATAAAGTTGAAAAATTATATTCCTATTTTACCGGAAACCGGGATAATATGACAGGATTTCAAGTGCCCTATAAGGGAATGGAAATAGATTTTTTCAAAGTTGGGGATTGGCAGACAATCATCTCCTTGTTGGTACAGGATGGAAATGAGGTCACCCTGGGGGATAAAACTTTTACTATGATTGATCCTTATGAAGTTGCCCGCACCCATGGTTTTTTAAAATATAAATTATTAAGATTAATTTCTTCATCGCGAAAAGCTGCTATGAGAGAACAAAAAGATCGTACAGACTTTATCAATCAATTAAATCGTGAATACAAAAAAGAAAATCTGGTGAATCCCTGGTACCTAAACTATGGAACGGAAAATACTGAATATCTTCGAGAGCATGTTAAAGTGAATGGGATATCCCTCAAAAATCTGGGAAGCTATACATTAAAAAGGGATTATTATTTCTTTATGGGTGATAATAGAGACTCAAGTTATGATTCAAGGTTTTGGGGATTTGTTCCGGATACACAAATATTAGGTACTCCTTTATTTGCTATGGTAAATCTCTTCAAATTTAAGCTACGGATGAAAGTGGTATCCTGACTAAATTATGCTATGCTTGGCTTTATAGGATTTGGCTTTAAACTGTTATTAGCCGCAATAATTGGAGGAGCACTCAGTTATGTCCCCGGCAAATCAGAGAATGAACAAAAGATTGTAGAATCAGCACTGATTTGCATTTTTGCTACATCCATTTTGGGATTAACCAGTCAATTTAATGTCTATGAAACCAATCTGGGGATGGGCTTAGGCATTTTATCGGTTTTCCTGGTTTTAATCTCACTTTCTAACAACCTGGACTTTGCACATCGTATGCTTTGGTTGTTTTCCGGTGCCGTCGGTGTAGTTCTGGGAGCCGGATTATTTCTTCAGGCAGTGATTTTTGCAGGGTTGATTTATTTAATTTTACAAAATAGCGAAAAGGTCTTTAATTATCTTGAACCGGATAAATCTGAAAATGGGGATAATCCCATAGATAAGATATCAAATTAAATCTCCACCCTCACACATAATTCAAGGAATGTACAAAAAAGTTGAGTATTGACTTAGACACTACAGAAGGAAGAAAAAAATACCTGTCTGAAAAATTAGATGATTTATTGGATGGAATTAATGATTCCTACGGGACACTTTTAATGGAAGAACTCCTTACAAGGTTAGAACTTACAGTTAAAGATTTTAATGAGGAGATGAAAACCTTGTGTGACCAACTGGTTACCAAAGAGAAAGAGCGTCAACAATTTCTTGAAATGTTAAAGTCCTCAGAGGGGTTACCCGCACCAGATGCAGGTGTACCGGTGGAATCTGCATCCCAGAATGCAGAAATTCAGTCTGTAATGCCTGAGGAACCAGAAGAAAATGTTCCCGAATGGGAAAAGAAATTAGCAAAGTTAGAAAAAAAATAAGTTAAGGGAAATTATGCAAAGAGCAATTTGGATCGTAACCTTTTTTATCGTCTTAGCATTAGCCTATTATTGGGTTGTAGTTGACGATACTCGTACCCAGCGTATGACACAGTTAGAGTCTAGTGATGAACAACTATCAGGCGATGTTAACTCCACTGTTGAAATTTATGACCGATTGGAGAAAAAATGGATTGGCACCAGCAAACATGTACAAACCCTCCAAGAGGAAACTCATGCACATTATGCTGTCTATGAAGCACAAATGGATTCCATTGATATCGTTTTGGAAGAAATAAAGTTTAGTATTGATCAGCTGGAAGAAGTTCTCTCCCGTAAAATAGACAGGGTGAAGGATGATGTTTCTAATTTGGAAGATAGTTTTGAGAGTTATAAACGCTCAAATGACAGAACTATCAGGCAGATGAAGCAAAATATATCAACAATCCAAGATGATATTACTAAACTGAATGAGAAAGTATTCCCGCCAGCAGAGGAAGAAGGAAAAAAGAAGAAATAATACTATTGTAAGAGAAATTTTAAAGGGGGAAGTATGCTTCCCCTTTTATTATTCCAGATGTAATTCAATTTTTATATGATAAATTTAGACGAAATAATTGGTGATGTGATTTTCGTATCTTTTCGGAGAGCAGATTGTTTTCACGAAATTGGTATCAGTGAAACCTCCGGTCATTATCGTTTGAAAGGCTATGACCAGTTGGGTCTCTGGCTGGAACACCCTGGTATTATTATTCATCGTTCTGAAGACGAGGAAGGGAAACTGCTGCCCATTGAAGAACACTCAGAGGAATTCATAGAAGCTCAATTTGTTGCAACCTGGGATAATATCAACACCCTGATGCATTACCCCGAAAGAGAGGGGTATGATTTCCCCAGTGAATTTGAGAAAAAAATAGGCTTTAAATTTCCAAAGGATGAGGAGAATATTAAAGAGTGAAAACAGGGTTCATAAAAGTCTGGAAAGACCAGGATGGCTGGGGATTTATAGAAGGAGATGATGGAGAGGATTATTTTGTGAATATTTCAAATGTGCGTAAAGGGCAGCGCATTACTCCCCAATGTAGAGTAAAATTTGATGTTTTTCAGGGCCAGAGGGGACCGGAAGCTGAGAATGTTACCTTGTATTAAATTGTCGTAACCAGGGAACCGGAATCTAAGGAAGATTCTCTGGTACTTTGAAAATACTCTTATGGAAAATACTATGCAAAGCACTGGGAAAAATCTAAGTCCTTCCTCTTTCCCGGAATATTGGGAAGAAGCTTATGTAGCTGATGATATGGGTTGGGATTTAGGCGGTCCTACCCCGGTTTTTAAAGCATGGATTCAAACAGAACCCTCCCCTTTAAACATTTGTATTTTGGGCGCAGGGAATGGTTGGGATGCCATTGAATTTACACAATCAGGACACAAAGTAACCGCCGTAGATTTTGCAGAATCGGCGGTGAAAAATATGAAAAATGCAGCCATCACAAACAAGGTAGAATTTACTATTCTGCATTGTGATATTTTCAACATTGATGACTTTTATTTTCAAAAATTTGATGTAGTTTTAGAATATACCTGTTTCTGTGCCATTGATCCTTCTCAGAGGATAAATTATATTCAGTTGGTAAATAACCTTCTCAAACCCGGAGGTAGATTTGTAGGGCTTTTATTTCCTACTGATAAACTTCCAAGTGATGGCGGCCCCCCATTTGCAGTGAATATTGACAATACCTTATCGCAGTTTCAAAATCATTTCACACTGGAAAAACGCCAAGAACATGAATTGTCTATTTCCCCCAGAAAGGGTAGAGAAGAATTTATTATACTCCGAAAGCATGGAAACTAAAATCAAATTAAAAAATATCCAGCTTTATGGTTGGCATGGTGTTGCCGATAAAGAAAAGAAAATTGGGCAGCAATTTGAAATTGACGTAGAGGCTTCTCTAGATTGCGATGAGGCAATTCGCAGTGATGATATTACTAAAACCATTGATTACAGCCATATATATGATTTTGTAGTGTCAAAATTTTCTTCAAAAAAATATAATTTAATCGAAGCACTTGCCGGAGATATAGCCCGTTCATTAGTACGAAAATTTACACTGGATAATTGCAAGGTGATCATCCGCAAACCCGATGCACCAATAAATGGAATATTAGATACTGTTGAAACTGAGGTGACTTTACATGCCTGAGGAAACGCGCATATTTTTGGGAATTGGTTCCAACATGGGAGATAGATACAGTTACATGAAAGAGGCTATTCATCTATTGGATGAACATCCGCATATTTGGGTAGTTGACCGCTCTCATGTATATCAATCATCCCCGATGTACCATACCGATCAAAATGATTATTATAATATGGTTATTGAGATTGATACAAATTTGACCCCCATTGATTTATTAAACGAAGTTAAAACCATAGAAAAAAAAGTTGGCAGAAAGCCAAGTGTGGAAAAAAACAGACCCAGAGAAATTGATATTGATATTCTCTCTTTTGGAAATATGGAAATTCATTCCCATGTGCTGGAAATACCCCATCCTGGAATTCCTGAGAGAAAATTTGTACTTAAACCATGGAACGATTTAGCGCCACACTACACCTGCCCCGGATTTGAGAACTCTATTGAGTCAATGCTGGAAACTCTTGAAGATGAAGCTCCAGTGAGAATGGTATTGATTTTAGATAAAGAAGGTACGGCGTGAAGATACCTTATCATATTGCCATTGAAGGCACTATTGGGGTTGGGAAAACCAGTCTGGTGAAATTATTAGGCGAACGGTTAGAAGCAAAACTCATTTTAGAAGAATTTGAAGAAAATCCATTTTTGGTTGATTTTTATAAAGATTCTGAACGATTTGCTTTTCAAACCCAGTTATTTTTTCTACTTTCCAGATACCGGCAGCAGCAGATGCTTCAGCAGACTGATCTGTTTACCAAAACCATCATTTCTGATTATATGTTTGTAAAAGACCGTCTATTCGCCGCCTTAAATCTGAATGATAAAGAAATGAGTCTTTATAATTCGGTAGCCAGAATTTTAGAAAAAAATGTCACGTCACCAGATATGGTGATCTTTCTTCAGTCTGATACTGACCGCCTTATGCAAAATATTAAACAGAGGGGTAGGGAATATGAACAAAGTATAGACTGGAAGTATATTGATGCCCTGAACCAAATTTATAACGAATATTTCTTCCGTTATGATAAAAGTCCCCTTCTTATAATTAATACCAATGATATAGATTTTGTTCATAATAAAAATGATTTAGAAGAAATCATTGAATTTATTCGCACTCCCGGCGAGGGGACTCGCTATTTTAATCCGCTGAAAAGTCTGAGTTAATGAACCTGCTTAAATTGATAGCCTTTATTGTTATCATTTGGTTCGTATATCAAATCAGAAAGTTCATATCAGGAATTCGAATCAATAAACCTTTTGCATCTGATAATAAAACCAGTTCCAAATCCTCCAAAAATAATTTAGATATACAAGACGCAGAATTTGAGGATATCCCTTGAGGGCAGTCCAAATTGAAGCCCATGGCGGGATTGAGGTACTAAATATTGCTGACATCCCTGTACCTCAGGTGACTGCTGATAAAGTTTTAGTAAAAGTTAAGGCGGCATCTGTTAATCATCTGGATATCTGGGTAAGGAAAGGATTTCCCGGGGTAAAATTACCTATGCCCCTCATCTTAGGTTCCGACGCTGCAGGAGTTGTGATAGAATCCGGAGAAAGGGTTACACAGTATAATAGTGGAGATGAAGTAGTGGTGCAACCTGGTACATTTTGCAGCAATTGTGCCCAATGTAAAAATAAACGGGAAAATTACTGCCAAAATTATGGCGTATTGGGAGAAACGCAAAACGGCGTTCAGGCAGAATATATACTACTTCACCCTGAAAATCTACATACAAAGCCAAGTTCATTAAATTTTACGGAGGCTGCTTCCATGCCTCTTGTATTTATGACAGCCCATCAAATGTTATTAAGAAGAGCAGATTTGAAAAAAGGTGAGAATCTGTTGATTTATGGAGGGACTTCCGGAGTTGGCGCAGCAGCTATACAAATTGCCAAAGATTTAGGAGCCAGAATTATTGCAACAGTTGGCAATGAAGAAAAGATGGAATTTGCACGCAAATTGGGGGCAGAACTGGTAATCAACCACAGACATCCTGATTGGTATAAGCATGTAGAATTACATTGGGGGAAAAATGCAGTGGATGTGGTATTTGAACATGTGGGAAAGGCAACTTGGCAGCATTCCCTGCAACTTTTAGCAAAGGGAGGACGAATTGTTACCTGTGGTGCCACCACCGGCCCGGAGGTTTCATTAAACCTTCTGCATCTGTTTATAAAGCAGCATAGTGTTTTAGGATCAACTATGAGTGATATTCCTACCTTTAAAACTGTTATGAAAAAAATATCTCAAGGGCATTATACACCCTTTGTAGATTCTGTGTTTTCTATTGATGATATTCGATCTGCCCATTCCTATGTGGAAGAGAGAAAACACAATGGGAAAGTAATGATAGAGTTAAATGATTCGTAACAGATCAGTAATTCTTTATCTCGTTTTAATTGGTGCGATATTTGCTCATGTTGACCACGGTGCTAGTTTGCAGGTGACCAGTGGTGGCACAAGTATTGACTACAAACAACTTGTTGCTTACAATGAGAAAATAGATATATTTACGGAATCAGGTTTTCACCTGCAAAACAATCTACAACGCCTTAGCCTTTATGGCATTAGAAATGGATTTCAGAACTTATATTTAGAAACCTCAATTGGACTTAAGTTTAAACTTTTTCAACAGCTTTTAGCCGGAGCTTTCAGTCCTGTTTTATCAATCGCCAGCGGTATTGATTTTGATATTGACCCTAATTTACGCCCGCGACAGTGGCATTATAATTCCCTTTTTGGAGATATTGGAATGGGCTTTCAGTTTTATAATGGGCGACTGTTAAATGAAATATTGTTAAAATACTATCCTTGGAATATTCGAGAATTATCCCTTCAACTATCCGTTTACTGGAAATAAGGAGTCTATATGTCTAATAATTGTTTATTCTGTAATATCATCAGTGGAAATATTCCTGCTGATAAAGTTGACGAAAATATTCTGGCATTAGCCTTTAGAGATATCAATCCACAAGCCCCTACTCATATCCTGGTGATTCCCAAATTGCATATTTCTTCCACCCTTGAATTAAATGAAGACAATGGTCAATATCTTTCCGCAATCTCTCAAATGGCCAATGCAATAGCCGAAAAAGAGAACCTTGTTAAAGAGGGATTCCGCTGGGTGATAAATACAGGTAAATATGGTGGGCAAACTGTAGATCATCTACATTTGCATATTTTAGGAGGCAGACAACTTAATTGGCCTCCGGGATAAATCCTATATAATTAATTTTAGATGTATATTTCAAAACTTCACCTGCAAGGTTTTAAATCTTTTCTAAATAAAACAAATTTGGAATTTGGCGAAGGGATTACCGCCGTAGTAGGTCCCAATGGATGTGGCAAATCCAATATTGTGGATGCCATTAGATGGATTTTGGGAGAGCAGAAGTCCACTGTATTGCGGTCTGCAAAAAAAGAAGATGTCATCTTCAACGGAACGAAAAATCGTAAAGCAATATCCTTTTGTGAAGCTTCCATGATGATTCATAATAATCGAGGTATTCTTCCTCTTGAATATAACGATGTAGAAATCGCCAGAAGGCTTTATCGCAGCGGAGAAAGCGAATATTATATTAACAAAACTCCCTGCCGGTTAAAAGATATCCAAAATTTATTTGTAGATACAGGGATGAGTTCCAATGCCTATTCTGTGATTGAGTTGAAAATGGTGGACTCCATTCTCTCGCATAATGCTTCAGATCGCCGGCACATGTTTGAAGAAGCAGCCGGCATCAATAATTATAAACAACAGCGTACAGCAGCAAAACGAAAACTGGATGCAACCTTTGGAGATATGGAGAGAGTAAATGACATTATAACTGAAGTGAATAATAATGTGAAGCATCTTCAATTGCAAATGAAACGCTTTGAGCGCTATGGAAAATTAAAAGAGAAATTGAAAGCATTACACATCCATACAGCCAAGGCTGAAATTCAATCTATGCGATTAAAAATTGATCCCATTGAAGAGAAATTAAATGCACTGCAACAACAGCAGTCAAGTCTGTCTGGTCAAATGAATTTAGATGAGACCCTCACAGAAAAAGTACAGCTTAAATTTGAAGAAAAAAAGACTGACTTAAACCGCTGTCAAAAGTCCTATTCCGATATTGAAAATAATCTTTCTGAGATAAATTCTAAACTTCTTGTTTGGGCAGAGAAAATATTGGGGAATGAAAACCAAATTCTTCATTTTAAAGATGAAATTAAACAAAATGATGAAGCCTTAGTGTTACTCATAAACCGGAAGGAAGAGCTATCGGAAGAATCTGTATCATTACAACCCAAAATTATGGATAGAAAAACTACCTTTGAGAAGTCAGAAGAGAAAGTTTCGGAGTATAGAAAACAAAATGAAGCGTTAATATTAACACATGAAAATTTGAAAAAGACGGCTGAATCAAAATATATAAGGATTAGAGATGAAGAGTCCACCAATGATCGGATAAAACAATTCATTCAGGACAAGGAATCCCACAAGGAAAAATTGGTGGACAAAAAAGATCAATATTTTGAAAAATCAGAAAACTGTACTGCGGAAATTAATTTAATAAAGGCCGAAATTGAAAACTTAGAAAATAAAATCTCTCAGGCATCAATTCACGTAGAAGATCTGAAATCTCAGCATGCTGCTGCAGAAGAGAAAATTATTTCAATCCAAGCAAGTGTTTCTGAATTGAAAGGCAGGCAATCTTCCCTAAATTCTCAAAAAGCGTTTTATACTAATATTATTGAAACCCATGCAGATAAACCAGAGGGAGTTAAAGAGGTTTTATCCGATAAATCAAAATATCCTTATGTAAGGGGAGTTCTTTCTGACTTGATTGAAGTTGTGGATAAATATAAACTTACAGTTGAAAATGTACTGGGAGAGTATTGTAATTATCTTATTGTTAATTCTCATGCAGAAGGAATGGAATTGTTCTCCAATTTGAAAAATAAAGCGGGAATTATCATGTTAGAGGGTTTAAAAAAGTATTCTAAAAATAATCCTGCGAAGAATGCCTTAATACACAAAGTGACCTATCCTTCCTATTTAAGTCCATTAATGCATTTATTATTAAAGGATATACATTTATCTGAAAAGGAAGATTTCTCGGCTGAAAGCGAAGGAGGAAATCTGATTTTAAAAAATGAAATCTATTTCTCCAAGGGGTTATTTGCGAAATCCTTCGGCAAAAATAAAAAATCAATACTGGGGCGGCAACAGGAATTAGATAGAATATCCAAAGAGGAAAAAAAAGTAACCAGAGAGTTAGAAGATAACTCAATCCACCTGGAGAAATTAATCCTAACCACAGATGAAAAATATCAGATTTTAAAAGAGGCAACACAGAATCTTGACAAAGATATTGATAAACTGAATAATCTTGAATTGAAATTGAAAAATGAAGATTTTAATATGGCGAGAATATTCGAGGCAAACAAAGAGCTTGAAGAAGAATTACGCATTACGGAAACTCAACTCATAGATTTCAATGTTAAATTTAATTCCTCCAATCAACAAATGCTTGATTTAAAAAAGGAATTTCAAGAAGCTGAGTTGGAAACGAATAGCTTCCAAAATCAATTAAGAGAACAGCGGGGTAAACTGACTGAAGAAGAAAAAGTTTTACATGAGTCTCGTATCCAATTGATGGAAATTGAGAAGGAAAAGGAAGGATTAGAATTTAGGATATCCACTTTTATAAATCAACAAAAGGACTTAACAAAAAGAATTGACAAACATAAAACCGACATATCCCATCTTGAAAAAAATAATACTTCTTTGTCAAATTCCATACAACCAGGTAAACTAAACCAAAATGAACTAAATTCAGCACTTGGGGATACTCTAAAAGAAAAAGAACAGCTTGAAAAAGAATATCAAACCGCTTATGAGGAATTAAACCGCCTGCAGTCAGGTATCAGGGAAAGGCAGAAACAGAAAGAAACTTATTTTAATACCATTAAAGAATTTGAGCTTAAAATTGCAGAAACAACTACTGCCATTAAACACCACCAAAACCGCATTTACGAATTGTATAGAGAGAGAATTACCAACATTGATATAGATTTAGAAAAGGTGGACATTCCTACACAAAAAGCAGAAATCGAAAATATCCAGCGGTCAATTGATCGGATCGGTCCAATTAATCTGGGAGTAAGTGAGGAATACAAAACGGAGTCTGAACGGCTGCAATTTCTTCAGGATCAATACAGCGATCTTGAAAATTCGGAAAAGACATTAAAGCAAACTATTGAAAAATTAGACTCTGAAGCCAGAGTTAAATTCAGAAATACTTTTGATGCAATTAAGGTAAATTTTTCAAAAACTTATACTTCATTTTTCAATGGCGGTGAAGGGCATTTGCGTTTGGTTGGTGAAGAAGATCCATTAGATGCAGATATTGAAATTATTGCCCGTCCTCCCGGGAAAAAAACGCAAACCCTTAGAATGCTTTCAGCAGGAGAAAAAGCCCTTACTGCCATTGCTCTGCTTTTTGCAATATATCTGGTTAAACCAAGTCCATTTTGTATTTTAGATGAAGTAGATGCCCCTCTGGATGATACAAATATTGCAAAGTTTACAACCGTATTAAAGCAGTTTTCAGACAATACGCAGTTCATTGTAGTTACTCATAATAAACTCACCATGGAAAAATCAGATTATATGTATGGTGTCACCCAGGAAGAAGAAGGAGTAAGTAAGATAGTATCAGTGAAATTGCAAAAAGAAGTGTTAGGAGAAACGGCCCTATAGTAAAAAATGATTTACATCCCTTTGAAATCGTCCTTTGAACAATTTATCTTTCCTCAATATTGCTCAAATTGTTCTCTAACCCTGAATGAAGATGAATATCTTTACTGTAATCATTGCCGAGTAAAAAAATTGCATCTTACCCAACTAGGGAACTGGGTAAGAGAATTACAAGTACATGACCAATTAGACTTTGCTTATTCTCTGTATTGGTTTGACGAAGCGTTGCAAGCATATATCCATCATCTCAAATACTCCGGTTGGAATCAATTCCTGCCCCATTTGATTCAACCAGCAGGCGGTGATTATCTGCTTCCCCAAATCTCTAAAATTGCAGCAATGGCAATCCCTCTCCACAAAGTAAAACAGAGGGACAGAGGTTTTAATCAAGCTGAGTTAATTGCGGACAAGATTTCTTCCCTTTGGAATCTACCACTATTAAAAAATGTGCTGTCCAGAAAAAAATATACCACTACCCAAACCCAATTAAATATTGACCAAAGACAAAAAAATATGGAAATGGCATTTGAAGCAAAACCATCAATGCCAGAGGCCGTGTTATTGGTAGATGATGTTTTGACTACAGGTTCTACTGCTAATGCCTGTGCTAAAGTGCTGAGAAATGCAGGTAGTCGTTGGATTGGGATATTCACATTAGGGACGCCAAAACTAAAGAATAAGAGTAGTTAAAAAAGAATAAAATCCTGTAATTTTCGGGTCTGTCAATTAGCCAAATTTAATGAATACGATAAAAGACATAAATCTTACCGGAAAGCGTGTATTAATTCGGGTGGACTATAATGTACCGCTGACAAATGAATTAGTTGAAGACGATTTTAGGATCAAAGCCAGTCTTCCTACTATCCGCCATTGTCTAAATGAAGGTGCCTCTGTGGTGTTAATGTCTCATTTGGGAAGACCAAGGGGAGAAATAATTCCAGAATTGAGTCTTGATCCGGTAGCCTTTCGATTGGAAGAACTTTTAGACCGGGAAGTAATGTTTTCTGACGATTGTATTTCTGAAGATGCCATTGGTCTAAGCAAGCAAATGCTCCCCCGGGAAGTACATCTGTTAGAAAATCTAAGGTTTCATCCCGGAGAGACAGAAAATGATGAAAGCTTTTCTAAAATGTTAGCAGAACATGCAGATATATATGTGAATGATGCCTTTGGAACCGCTCACCGCAGTCATGCTTCTAATGTTGGAGTAACCCCCTTTATGGAGGAATCTTGTCTGGGGCTTCTTATGGAAAAAGAATTTACTTTTTTAGGAGAATCATTATCTCGCCCTGAAAAACCTTTCACCATTATTTTGGGTGGTGCTAAAGTATCAGATAAAATTGAACTCATTGAATATATGCTGCCAAAAGCCCAGTCCATTTTAATTGGTGGTGCTATGGCATTTACCTTTCTTAAAGTCTTAGGGAAAAATATTGGTTCTTCTCTGGTTGAAAAAACAAGCTTATCCGTTGCAGAACAGATTTTATCAAAAACTGAAACTATGGATGTCTCTTTAGTTTTACCCACTGATGTAGTGGCAGCTAATAACTTATCGGGAGAGACCTCCTGGAGAATTGCACAAATTGAAGAATTAGAATCAAATGAAGCCGGATATGACATTGGCCCTGAGACTACACTGAATTTTGAACTCATGATGTCTTCCAGTAAAACTATTGTCTGGAACGGTCCTATGGGAGTGTGTGAAATTCCTGAGTTTGCAACGGGGACTCAAGCAGTAGCATCCATTGTACGAGACAGAACGGATGACGGAGCTATCTCCATAATTGGTGG
Organism: uncultured bacterium; assembly: GCA_964551815.1. Taxonomy (GTDB): domain Bacteria; phylum Fidelibacterota; class Marinisomatia; order SCGC-AAA003-L08; family D37C17; genus D37C17. The sequence goes on along the minus strand of CAZKEL010000001.1, from coordinate 75,882 downwards.
AGGAGATACAGCGGCTGCCATAAAAAATAGTGGAATATCAGATGGTTTTTCCCATGTTTCTACCGGAGGTGGTGCTTCCCTGCAGATGATGAGTGGTAAATCTCTTCCTGCATTTGAGGCTTTGCTCCAATATGCCTGATCAGAAATATTGTATTGCAAATTGGAAAATGAACTTTACTCTTTCCAATGCAGAATCCTTCATTCATAACTGGGAAAATAAATCCCTTTTAAATTCTACCGTTAAACCAGTTATCTGTCCTTCGTTCACTGAGCTGTCAAAAGTGGGAGAATTGTTAAACGGCAGCGGAACGGAATTGGGAGCGCAAAATGTTTCTGAAGAAAATATGGGTGCATTTACCGGTGAAATAGCCTGTAGAAATTTACACGAAATGGGTTGCAAATGGGTGATTGCCGGTCATTCAGAACGACGCTGGAAAATGGGGGAATCGGATGAAAAGATTGCCTCAAAGGTACACAAAATGCTCAATGAGAATTTAACACCGATTTTATGTATTGGAGAGTCCATTGATGAAAGAAATGCAGGGAAGACACAATCCACGTTATCCCGGCAACTCTCAGCAGTGTGCAAAAATCTAAATCAGTCAGAGTTGGATAGATTAGTCATTGCTTACGAACCGGTCTGGGCAATCGGCACCGGAGTAAATGCTACACCAGAGATCATTTCAGAAACCCACCTGATAATCAGAAACATTATCAATGAGTTGGGATTTAAGAGTGCAAATATCCCCATTTTATATGGAGGCAGTGTAACAGATACAAATGCAGGTGAACTTGCCAAAATTAATGGGGTTGACGGGTTTTTGATTGGAGGAGCGTCATTAGATGTGGAAAAATTTTATTCAATTTATAATCAACTTTAAGGAGAAAATATGTTATATGGGATCGCAATATTTGTCTTTGTAATAATTTGTATTCTATTAATGGGAATTATATTATTGCAATCCAGTAAAACCGGAGGTATGGGCACTGCCATGGGCGGTCAGGCAATTAATACTGCTTTTGGTGGTCAGGGAGCAGATAAACTGCTGGTAAAAATTACCAGTGGATTGGCCGTAGGGTTTATGGTAATGGCTATCTTAATAGGTATGATGGATAATCCTTCCTCCAGAATTGATTTCAGCAAAGATCCTGTTATTAGTAAAAACAAAGGCAGTGTACTACCGGCAGCAGCTCCCAATGTTGACTTAAAACCATTGGAAACGGTGAAATCTGAGGAAGATGTAATTAAAGCTGTCCCTGCTGAAGATAATGAATAAATAATAAAATTGCTGAAGTGGTGGAATTGGTAGACACGCTGTCTTGAGGGGGCAGTGAGGGAAACCTTGTGTGGGTTCAAATCCCACCTTCAGCACAATTATTTAAAGAGGAGTAAAATGATCATTAAATCTCTAATCGTAATATTATCGGTAGTTTCTGCAGTAACTGCCGGTGTTGAATCTCATTTGGAAAAAATAAACGCTTTGCTTTCCGCAATGGAATATAAAAGTGCTCAAGATACTTTTGAAAAAGCAATTTCTGAATTTGATTCAAATGCACAATTATTTTTTCTTGGAGGAGAAATTGCCATTAGACTTGATAATCTAAATGAGGCAAATAAACATTTTATTAAAGCTATTGAATTTGATCCTAAAAATGAAGAATTTCGTTCCAAGCAGGAAAATCTGTCAGCACTTAAAAATGCTATGACCTCTGCAAGAAAAACATTTGACAGTGGTGCAATTGACGACGCTATTTTTGAATTTGAAAAGTTATCCCAAGACTTTAATAACCATGCAATTGTATTTTATAATTTGGGTAGAATTTATAAAGCCAGCGGTGAATATGATTCGGCTGTAATTAATTATAAAAAGGCGATTAATTTAAATCCATTTGAGGAAGAATATACAAAAGCAATAAAAGCTATCGCACAAGAAATGGCAAAGAAAGGCGATACTGAATACCGTCGCCAAGAATTTGATGATGCCATTAAAAACTATTTAAAAGCAATTACTTATTTCCCTGAATACACTACTGCACTTTTTAAAATTGCCAGAACTTATTTTAAATTGAAAGATTATGAAAACACGAAGTTATATTTAGAAAAAAATCTGGAAGTTGATCCCAATCAAGAGCAATCTGAAAAAATGCTGGGAGATATTTATAAAGGAATGGGTGACAATGAGAATGCCATTTTGCATTATAATAATGCTATCGCAATTAACGGCAATTATTATAAGGCATATTATTCTCTCAGTACAGCATTGCTCAAAACAGGTAAAACTGAAGCTGCTAAGGCAGCATTAAACCAAGTGATACTCATAGAACCCACCTATGCAAAAGCCTATGGAACCTTGGGACATTTAGAGCAGGAACTTGGCAATCTTGATGCTGCAGTTGAACATTATATCATAGCCACGGAACTTGATCCAAAATCATATGACATTTTTTACAGATTAGCCTCCGCACTGAATTTAAAAGAAAACCACGAAGATGCGAAAACTTCCGCAAAATCCTGCTTAAATATTAAACGGAATTATGCACCAGCCTATTTCGAACTGGGTATAGCAGAAAAAGCTTTAGGAAATAAAGTGGCAGCTATAGATGCCTTTGAAAAAGCCAAAAAGGATAAGAATTGGAGAAAATCTGCAGATTTTGAGCTTAATCTTTTAAATAAGGGCCTCTAATACCACATTAATTTTTGACCTATTAAAGAAAAGGGCAATTTTATTGCCCTTTTTTTAATTTAATTTTATCAAATGATAAATGCTGTAATTTTTGATTTAGACAATACCCTGCTGGATTTCATGAATATGAAAAATAAGGCAGTAGAGGCCGCCATAAACGGTATGATTGAAGCAGGGTTAACTGTTGAATTTACACCTGCATTTGATAAAATATTCGAGATTTATGAATCTAAAGGGTGGGAGTACCAGGAAGTTTTTGATGAGTTTATTAAATCTGAAACAGGAAGCCTGGATTATAAAATTTTAGCTTCCGGAATTGTTGCCTATAGAAAAGCTAAAGAAGCCTCCCTCATTTTATATCCCAATGTCAACAGCACCCTGATAACCCTTTCAAAGTGGGGACTGAAATTAGGGGTTGTTTCTGATGCCCCAAGCCGTGAAGCATGGATGCGGATTTGCTCTGTCAATCTGCATCATATTTTTGATGCAGTGGTTACGTTTCATGATACTGGCATGCATAAACCTTCCCCCGAACCATTTAAGCGTATATCCAGCCTTTTGGATATTCCACCAGAGAATTCACTGATGATAGGAGATTGGCCGGAAAGGGATGTTATCGGTGCAAAAAAGGTAGGGATGAAAACTGCCTTTGCAAAATACGGAGATGTATTTGGTACGGAACATTCCGGAGCAGATTATGATATTCTGGATATAAAAGAATTACTAAAAATTATTTCTGAAGAAAATAAATAAATGATATTTGTAGGAACCGATATAGTCCTTATCCCTCGTATTTCAAAAATTATTGACAATCAGGGCAGGCGGTTTTTAAATCATGTATTCACGGAAAGGGAACAGGAAATCTGTGATGCAAAAGCAACCCCTGCCATACATTACAGCGGAAAATTTGCTGCCAAGGAAGCAGTTAAAAAAGCCGCCCTCAGTTCCAAAAAAGTACAGAAATGCATTTTAAAACACATTGAAATTTTAAATGACAATTCCGGAGCTCCTTTAGTCTCCTTTCAAGAGGACCGATTTGAAATAGGATCCTTCAGGGTATCGGTTTCTCACTCTGGCGATTATGCAACTGCTACCGCTGTACTTGTCATACCATGATTCCTGTTTTATCTAAGGAAGCAGCCTATGCTTTGGATAAAGATACTATTGATTCCGGGTATCTTTCAGAAAATGAGCTGATGCACAATGCAGGACAGTTTACCGCTCAATTTATCATCGAAAATATAAAAGATCCCTTTAATCAGAAATTTAATGTCATTACCGGAATTGGAAATAATGGGGGAGATGCTATTATCGCCCACGCCTATTTGCGTGAATACGGGGTAAGCTCGTCCTTATTCCTTTTGAATGAAAATACATTTAGTACTGAACTCATCAACACCTACAATATACCTGCAGATGAAATTCAAATTATAAATGATGAAATGAGTTTCGATTCTACTCAATGGTTTATTGATGGAATCTTTGGTATTGGATTAAACCGAGATGTAGAGGGGGAATATGCCCAATTAATAGAAAAACTCTCCCATTGTTCCAATATAATTTCCATTGATATTCCCTCTGGCATTATAGCAAACACAGGAATGGAAGCCGGAAATGCTATCCATGCTCGTTATACTCTAACCATGGGCTATCCCAAATTAGGACATTTTCTTAATTCCGGGAAAGATTGTAGCGGTATTTTGGAAGTGTTAGATATAGGATTTAAAACAGAATCAATTTCTTCTGATAATGTACATCTCATTGAAGCAGAAGATGTGAAAGGCCTCCTTCATACTCCCATTGAAAATACCCATAAATATAAACAAGGAAAATTACTATTAATATGCGGTTCAAAAGGATATGCAGGTGCTGCTATCTTGACGGCTCAGGGTGCAATAAAAACAGGTACAGGAATTGCAAAAATTGTTTTACCAGACTCTTTGTATTCCATATTCGAAAATAATGTCCCTGAAGTTATCACACTTCCATTACCTGAATATATTTCCGGTACTTTGTCTGCTGAAAATAATGAGCAGATTATAAAACAGATTCATTGGTCTGATGCCGTAGTATTTGGACCTGGATTAACTATGGATGATGCAGGTAATAATTGGGAATCTCAAGTATTAAACAACATAGACACACCCCTGGTTTTAGATGCAGCGGGATTTCTTCCTTTAGTTGAAGGAACACTTTCGATATCAGACTTACCAAAAAACTGCATCATCACTCCGCATTATAATGAATTTGCACAAATCTTTCGTAGAGAAAAAGGGAAGGTTATTGCTGATCCTGTGGGGATGGTAAAAACTATAGTTTCGAAATTAGAGGGCAGGGTACTGGTTTTAAAGGGACCAACGACAATAATCGTTTCATCCTCAGGTGAAATATTTTTAAATAATAGAGGATCATCACTTTTAGCCACTGCAGGTACTGGTGATGTTCTTTCTGGTATTATTGGGGCATTACTTTCTCAGGGTTATAATATAGATAATGCCGCTATAATTGCTACCTGGCTCCATGGAGAGTGTGCCAGAGAATTCTCTGAATTGTCCGCTTCAAAGGGATTATCCGCATCTGATCTTCCCTATCTATTGCCTGCAGCCTGGGAGAGTATTCTATATGTACATTAGTTCCTGGCGTACCTGGCTTTTTCTCTTTTATGTCTTTTTGATTATGTATCTTTCCATGAAACCAGGAAACGACCTCAATTTCTTTTTCCCCTTATGGGAATACGATAAACTGGTGCATTTTATAGAGTACCTTGGAATGGGATTTCTGCTCATCAATGCCTTAAAAATTAAACCAATGTCCAATTCTCATTGGAAGTATGCCATTCTATTTCTCCTGTTGTTTCCGATTTTGGATGAGACTCTGCAGTATTTTACACCGAGGAGAATCCCCGATGTTTACGATGGAATTGCAGATATTTTTGGTGGACTTACCGGTGCTTTTATTCGCCAGCGTTTATAATGCTTCGGTCGTTACACATAAAAAATCTGGCCATTATAGATGAAATAGACATACAATTCAGTGGTGGATTAAATATAATTACTGGTGAAACCGGGGCAGGAAAATCTCTCATTATAAAAGCCATTCAATTACTCTTAGGTAAGAAATTTTCTTCAGAGTTATTACGCAGCGGGGAAGACACGCTGGTAGTTGAGGGCGAATTTTATGAATTTGGAATATCTACGACTATCCGCCGTATTTATACGTTGAAGGGTCAGTCCAAAACCTATATTAATGAAGAACCTGTCACTCAAAAAAAATTAAATACTGTAACCTCAAAATTAGCGGACTTGCACGGACAGCATGATCACCAGAATTTATTAAATCCTCAAACCCATATTGATTATCTTGATGCTTTTGGTGATTATCTTTCAGATATTCAAAAACTAGAAAAGATTTACCTTGATCGAGAAAAGTCTATAATAAAATTAATGACGCTTCAAATTCATTTAGAGGAATATGAAGAAAAGAAAGAACTGCATGACTTTCAACTTGAGGAATTAACCCAACATACTCTTTCGGACTCATTTGAAAAAGAAATAATCTCCAATCATAATCAATTAGCTAATGCCAATGCACTTTATTCTGGTTTAGATACCGCAAAGCAAAGTTTAACAGGCGGTAGTACCTCTGTAATTTCTCAATATCTTACTTCAATAGCTAACCTGAAGCCAATTAGTCAATTTAATCCTGCTATTGAAAACATTTTAAATAGATTAGAAAGTCAACGCATTGAAATTGAAGATATTATTCAGGAAATTGAAACCATTGCAAATGGGATCGTAATTGATGATAATGAATTAGAAAAACTCTCTTCGACCATTGGAGATTTAGAATCTCTTAAAAGGAAATATGGGGGTACATTGGACTCTGTTATCAATTACCGGGATAAACTTCTTAAAAAAACAATGGAATCGGAAAGTTATTCTGAAGATATTAAAAGAGTTAAAGAAGAAAATAATTCCCTCAATCAAGAGTTAATATCCGCTGCGAAAAATATAACGAAGTTAAGAAAAACTATGGCAAAATCTTTGGAGGAATCAATTCAAAAGAATCTTAAGCATTTGAATATGCCAAAAACAGAATTAAAAATAGAAATAAACTCTGATTATGATTCCATAAATGCTAATGGTGCAGATAGCGTAGAGTTTTATATATCCACCAATATTGGTGAAAATCTACGCCCCTTATCAAAAATAGCTTCCGGGGGTGAAATTTCAAGAATAATGCTTGCAATAAAGATGTCACTTCAATCTAAAGATATGGTAGGAACCCTTATATTTGATGAAGTAGATTCAGGGATATCAGGGGAAACAGCAGATCGCGTAGGCAATACTATACAGAGTCTGGCTAATAGCCATCAAATCATTTGTATTACCCATCTGTCCCAAATTGCCGGGAAAGGCGGTTCTCATTATAAGGTAGGTAAGCAATTGAGAAATGGTAGAAATGTATCCCAAATAAAAAAACTGAAAATGGTTGAGCGGATTGAAGAAATAGCATCCTTAATCAGCGGTAAAAATATTTCAAATATGAGTATGGAAAAAGCAAAGGAATTACTACAGGAAAATGGATAAATTTATCATTCATGGCGGGAACGCTCTCAAAGGGGAATTGTCAATCAGTGGAGCTAAAAATGCTGCACTGCCGATAATGGCTGCAACCATTATTGAACCTGGTGAATATTTACTTCATAATATCCCTAATTTAAGAGATACACTGACAATGAAACGATTATTAGAAATGGTTGGTGCAACAGTGAACTACAGCAAAAATACCATGGAAATTAATACAAAGCAGTGTGATACGCCAATTGCTCCCTATGAATTAGTAAAAACGATGAGAGCTTCCTTTTATGTATTAGGTCCTTTCATGTCAAGATTTGGAGAGGCACAAGTATCACTGCCGGGAGGATGTGCATGGGGACCAAGACCTGTTGATTTTCATTTAAAGGCATTAGAAAAAATGGGAGCCTCAGTTATTTTATCTGAAGGGATGATTCAGACAAAAGGCAAATTAAGGGGTACTGAAATACATTTTGACAAATCAAGCGTGGGTGCAACAGGAAATATAATCATGGCAGCAGTAAATGCTGAGGGGACTACAACTATTACGAATGCTGCAATGGAACCAGAAATAGTAGCGTTATGTGAATTTTTAATCAGTTTTGGAGCCCACATAAATGGGATTGGAACAGACCGGCTGGTCATTACCGGTATCAATAAGTTGAACAATAGTGGCGAGTATAAAAACATTCCGGACAGAATTGAGGCTGGTACCTTTCTTATTGCAGCTGCCATTACCGGTGGAGAGGTTACTTTAACAAATGCTGATCCTGGTCACCTGAAAGTAGTCCTTGATTCTCTTCAGCAGGCAGGGGTCTGTGTTGATTGTGGAAAGGATTGGATCAAAGTATCTAATCTATCTAAAAAAATAAATCCCGTGAATATGGTAACTGCTATTTACCCGGGATTCCCTACGGATTTGCAGGCACAATGGATGGCGTTAATGACTTGTGCAGATGGACACTCCATCATCATTGATGATATTTATACGGACAGATTTACCCATATCGCTGAGTTGACTCGTTTTGGTGCCCATATTCAACTCACCCAGAATAAAGCAGAAATTTTTGGTACAAATTCATTAAGAGGGGCTCCAGTTATGTCAACAGATATTAGAGCCAGTGCCTCTCTCATATTAGCTGCCCTTGCAGCCAATGGGAAAAGCGAAATATCACGAATATATCATATAGACAGAGGGTATGAAAGAATAGAAGAAAAGTTAAAAGAGGCAGGAGGAAATATAGCAAGAGTAGGTGCCTAAAATGAAAGTTAACTATTCTGTAATTGGGTAGTCTATATAATTTTAAAAAACTAATAATATTACTTGATTTATTAGACGAGGATGTGCTAAGTTATTTACAAATAAAAAGGGAGTATTAAAAATGAAAACAATGAAAATAAAAGGTATTGCTTTAATAGTTGGCCTTACTTTTGTCTTTTCAAGCGAAGCAACAATCGCTTCTAAAGGTGCAAGTATTAATGGTCAAAAATCTGTTAAATCAAATTTAAACCTGACAGTTGAGTCTGAAGTTGATATTTACGGTGTTCAGTTTGATGTTAAATATAATCCGGCTGAGCTCACCCTGACGGAAGATGCAATCATATCAAAAGTTGCCGGTGTAAATATTTACAGCCGTGTAAAAGATGATGGATCTGCACGCGTACTCATGTTTGGCATGAATGGTGAGAAAATACTGGATATAAACCAAACTCGCATTGGAGATTTGATTGATATTAACTTTAAACCTGCGGATAAATTCACAGGCAATTCTTTGGTGGAATTAACAGATGTAACTTTAGCCGGTCAAGCTGGTGAAGAAGTGAGTGTTTCAACATCCACTTATGAAGTTTCATTTGTTACCCCACAGAAAACCTCATTGTCTGACAATTATCCCAATCCATTCAATCCATCTACAACTATTGACTACCAATTAGCTGAGCCCGGAAAGGTATCTATCATTGTGTATGACCTGAAAGGTGCTGAAGTTAATAGCTTGGTAAATCAATACCAGGATGCAACTTATCATTCTGTAGTTTGGAATGGTTTGAATGATAAAGGACAGGCTGTGGCAAGTGGTCGTTATATTCTTAAAATGAATGCCCCAGGGTATTCTGAAACGATCACTATGACGTTGTTGAAATAACCATATTTATTACTTCCTTTTTTAAGCCCGGCGTTTGCCGGGCTTTTTTTTACCTTAAACTTATGCAATTACTGTTGGATTAAAGAAAAACATCCAAGTAATATTCATACCGTTATGGATATTAAAATTGTTGTTATCGGAGTCGGAGAAGTAGGATTTAATCTTACTAAAACTCTTAGCAAAGAAAATTATGAAATTACCGTCATTGATATTAGCCCTGAAAAATGTCAGAGGATTAAAAACTCAATTGATGCCAGGGTATTAATTGGAGACGGTGCTTCCCAGAGAATACTGCAACAAATAGATATGCCCCAGGTTGACTATCTTCTGGCACTCACACGAATTGATGAAGTAAACTTAGTTGCCGCTAAATCTGCCTATGAGATGGGCGCAAAAAAAATTATTTGCAGATTACGCAATACTGAATATTCTCATCGCTCTGCAATAATTACGCCTGACCAATTTGGTATTGACCATGTAGTATATCCTGAAAGGGCAGCCCAAAAGGATATTGAAAATCTAATCCGTCAAACATCGGCAGTTGATCTGCTGGAGTTTAAAAATGGCAAGATTAACATGGTGGGGATTCAATTGGATCATTCCTCGCCACTTATTGGAAGAAATGTAAAAAATGTAGAATTGTCAAATCCATATATACCTCATAAACTGGCTTTAATGATCAGAGATAATGAAAGTTTTATACCCCATAACCATACTTCGTACAAAAAAGGAGATATTGCATATTTTTTAGGAAAAGTAAAGAATATGCCGGAAATACAGAGAATGGCAGGGAAACCTGCATTTAAAGTAAAAAATGTGATGATTCTGGGAGCAGGTAAAATAGGAAGACTGTTGGCAAAATCTCTGCAAACCGATTATAATGTACGTATAATTGAAAAAAATCATGAAAAAGCGAAAGAAATTGGAAAAAAGTTAACAGACACACTCATTTTAGATGCAGATGGTCTTGAAATTGATTTTCTTACCTCGGAAAATATTCAACAGACAGATTGTTTTATCGCTGCAACAGAAAGTGAACAAACTAATATATTAGCAAGTTTATTAGTAAAACATTATGGGGTTAAGCAGGTTATTTTACATATAAACACTACTAATTATATTCGTGCTATCCGTCGTATTGGTGTAGATGCCGTTGTTAGTAAAAATATCTCAGCAGTAAATGAAGTTCTTAATCTAATCCGTTCAGATCAACAGGATCTGCCCGTATCAAGATTTGAAGACATTGATGTAGATGTTTTAGAATTAAGCGTGAACCCAGAATGCAAATATTTGAAAAAACGATATAATATTGACCAACTCCCTGAAGATTTATGTATAGGATCAATCAGCAGAAACGGTGAAATTCTAATTCCAAATCTCCATACTGAACTCCTTCCTGGAGATGAACTGCTTCTAATGACTAAAGAGGAAAGTATCTCTAAGGCGGAGAGTCTCTTTCAATAAATCTTTTTAAATGATCCGCAGTCAATCATTTTTTACCATTGGGTTCCTGTTAGTCATATTAGGAATTTCCATGGCAATTTCAGCTTTATGGAGTCTTTATTATGGAGAGTCCGACCTTATACCTATTTTACAGGCAATGTTAACCACTATTTTAGTGGGAGGATTGCTTCTGCTTCTTTTTAGAAAGCGAGAGAAAAAAGAATTAAGTGTCAGGGATGGTTTTGCTATAGTAACCATTGGCTGGATTGCCATTGCTATTTTCAGTGCACTTCCGTTTTACTTTTCAGGATATTTAAACTATACCAACTCCTTTTTTGAGGCTATGAGTGGTCTCACCACAACTGGTGCCTCAGTGTTAGGGCATTCCACCACTCATCAGATTGAAGATCTACCCCATGGATTATTATTTTGGAGAAGTTTCACCCATTTTATTGGAGGTATGGGAATAATTGTCTTTAGTATTGCTATTTTACCAATGCTGGGGATGGGAGGTGTACAGTTATTTAGAGCTGAAGTTGCAGGACCAACTGCAGATAAACTTACCCCTCGGGTAAAACAGACAGCCAAACTACTCTGGGGAATCTATGTAGGGTTTGTCCTCATAGAAACCCTCATTTTACGATTGGAAGGAATGTTCTGGTTTGATGCAATCTGCCATTCATTTGGAACCATGGCTACAGGAGGGTTTTCTACTAAAAATGCAAGTATCGCCGCTTATGGCAGTTTAATCCAATGGACCATTATTTTTTTTATGTTTTGTGCAGCTACCAATTTTTCTCTCCATTATTTGTTCATTGCCAAAGGAGAAGCAGAATATTTTAAAGATAGGGAATTTACAGTTTATACAATTTTAATAGGGTTATTCAGCTTAATATTTTTAATTGATCTTTCTAATTCCGAATTTTATAAACTTAATTTTGATTCACTTAGACATTCTGTTTTTACTGCAATTTCGTTGTTAACTACCACAGGGTTTGGTACAGAAGATTTTGAATCTTGGCCTCCTTTGTCAAAAACTATCGTTTTCTTTTTGTTGTTTATCGGAGGATCAGCCGGGTCAACAACGGGTGGTATGAAAATAATTCGGTCTATCTTAATCTTCAGATATCTCATTTTTGAAATTAGGAAATTAATTCATCCTAAGGGGGTATTTAATATTACCATTGGCAAGAAATCAATTGACGATGATGTGGTTCGTGCAACTCTTGGGTTCTATTTATTTTATGTCATTATTTTTGCTATCACTGCCATAGTTTTGGCAGCCACAGGGTTAGACTTAACCACATCCCTTACTGCATCTGCGTCTGCAATAGGAAATATAGGTCCCGGTTTGGGTGCAATCGGACCTGCAGATAATTGGGGGGGATTAACCGATTTTGCTAAATGGCTGACCAGCTTTTGTATGTTATTAGGTCGTTTAGAAATTTTTACAGTTATGGTACTTTTTAGTAGGAGTTTTTGGAGAAAATGAGTGTAGTAACCTTAGACAAAAATAATCATATAGCAATTTTAACCATTAACCGGCCGGATCAATACAATGCCTTAAATAGTGCAGTGTTAGAATCACTTTCTAAATTATTAGATGAAGTGACCAAAGATAGTTCTATTCGAGCCATCATTCTTACCGGAAAAGGGGAAAAGGCATTTATTGCCGGTGCTGATATTAAAGCAATGGCCTCCATGGATATGAGAGAAGCAGAACAATTTTCAAAACTTGGCCAAGACCTCACCGTTAAAATAGAATCCCTTCCTTTACCTATAATAGCAGCTGTGAATGGTTTTGCCCTTGGGGGCGGCTGTGAATTTGCCTTGGCATGTCATTTCCGTTATGCCTCTGAGAATGCTCTGTTTGGACAGCCGGAAGTTGGGTTGGGACTCATTGCAGGCTTTGGAGGTACCCAAAGGCTTCCACGCATTGTAGGAAAAGGATTAGCACTGGAAATACTACTTTCCGGAAATTCTATTACAGCTGATAAAGCTGCTTCAATGGGATTGGTTAATGCTGTATTTCCATTTGATACACTTATGGATTCTGTAATGAAATCTGCTGAAAAAATTGCCTCAAATGCACCTATAGCAGTATCGAAGACAATAAATGCTGTCAATAGAGGACTTGATCTATCCCTGAAGGAAGGTTTATCAGTTGAACAGGAACAATTTTCCACCCTATTTGAAACTGAAGATACAAAAGAAGGTTTATCTGCGTTTATTGAAAAGCGTAAGCCTAATTTTACCGGTGCGTAATCACCTGTAATTAACCCTTTATATTATAAATCCAAATTACATGAATCTTGAGATTATCAGAAATTTCTGTATAATTGCCCATATTGATCACGGGAAATCTACCCTGGCTGACAGGCTGTTAGAAATTACCCATACTTTGTCTGCAAAACAAATGCAGTCTCAGGTTTTGGATGATATGGATTTAGAACGGGAGAGAGGCATAACCATAAAATCTCATCCCATTCAGATGCAGTATAAACACATTGACAATCTGACTTATAAACTGAATCTGATTGATACTCCCGGTCATGTTGATTTTGCCTATGAAGTGTCTCGAAGCCTGGCTGCCTGTGAGGGGGCTTTACTCCTTGTGGATGCTTCTCAGGGAGTTGAAGCACAAACGGTGAGTAATGCCTATCTGGCAGCCGATGCAAACTTGTCAATCATCCCCATCATTAATAAAATTGATGCACCGGGAGCTGACCCTGAATCTGCCATAAATCAAATGGTGGACCTTTTAGGGTGTGACCGCGAAGAAATAATCTCAATTTCTGCAAAAAAAGGGACGGGCGTAGAGGAAGTTCTAAAAGCTATTATTGACAGAATTCCACATCCCGTTACCACAGACCAAAAAGGTACCCGTGCTCTCATTTTTGATTCCACATTTGACCAATTCAGGGGAGTAGTGCCCTATGTGCGAATTGTTGACGGTTTTTTGGAGCGTGGTATGACTACCCAATATTTTGCAAAACAAGGGTCTCACGAAATTACTGAAGTTGGGGTTTTGCAAATAGAAAAAATCCCCGTGAAAAGATTAGAAGCTGGGGATGTTGGCTATGTGGTTACTAATATTAAAAATGTGTCAGAGGTCAGTGTAGGGGATACCTTAACGGTTAAAACTAATCTGGCTGATACTCCCCTTCCCGGCTATCAACCCGTAAAACCCATGGTGTTTAGTGGTATGTATCCCATAGACTCAAAGGATTATGAAGATTTGCGCACCAGCCTTGAAAAATTACAATTAAATGATGCTGCGCTTTCTTTTGAACCCAATACCTCAACAGCTCTTGGTTTCGGCTTCAGATGTGGTTTTTTAGGACCGCTGCACATGGAAATTGTGCAAGAACGATTAGAAAGAGAATTTGATATGAACCTGATTACTACCAGCCCTAATGTGAGCTATCAGGTAAATATGAAAAATGGGGAACATATACAAATAGATAACCCTACTGAATTACCTCCTGCTGGTGATATGGACAGTATTTATGAACCCTATATAAAAGCTGAAATCATTGCTCCTTCAGAATTCATTGGTGGTATTATGAAATTGTGCATAAATAAACGCGGAGTATATAGCTCCACCAATTACCTCTCTCAGGAAAAGGTACAGCTTATTTTCGATATGCCTTTAGGGGAAATTATTTATGATTTTTTCGAAAAATTAAAATCTACAAGTAGAGGTTATGCCTCCTTTGACTATGAGTTGACTGAAGATAATGCAGGAGATCTGGTGAAACTGGATGTTCGAATAGCCGGTGAAATTGTGGATGCTCTCAGTATCATAGTTCACCGGGATAATGCCTTCAGACAGGGATCCATTTTGTGTAAGAAATTGAAAAAGGAAATTCACCGCCAACAATTTGAAATTCCCATTCAGGCATCTATTGGAAGCAAGATTATCTCTCGTGAGACAGTGAAAGCATTCAGAAAAAATGTAACGGCCAAATGCTACGGAGGGGATATTACCCGTAAACGAAAATTATTGGAAAAACAAAAATCGGGAAAAAAACGCATGAAACAGGTAGGAATTGTAGAACTTCCACAGGAAGCATTCTTGGCAGTATTAAAAATGGACAATGACTGATAAATACCTTTCCTTTTCTTATCTGAAGACCACGAGTAATATTTTCTACTCCATATTATTTATTCTCCCCATGCTTTTTTTATATGAAAGTATGTGCTGGATTCAGTATTTCGAATCATCCCATGAATTAAGAAATGGTGCGGATGTTTTTCTGCGACAGATGTTTTTTGGTTTTGGGGAATTCTCTGAAATTTTATATGGAGCCATTCTTATTATCATATTTTTAGGAATGTTATGGATTAACAGAAAGGTCATTGGGCAAGGCAGACTGAAAATTTCTTTTCTGTTATTTATGTTTTTGGAAAGCCTTATTTGGACAGCAGGATTCATCCTGATAATGGGTATTTCTGAAAATCTCCTCCTGTCTATCATGCAGCGAAATGTGATTCCCGAACAATTTTATTTGGCAATAGGTGCAGGCATTTGGGAAGAATTACTTTTCAGAGCAGGTGCTATTACCTTGGTTTCCTTCTTTATCGAACAAGGACTAGGATATTCCCAATTTTTTGCCATTTGTATTGCTATCCTTTTTTCGGCAGTACTCTTTTCATTATTTCATTATATCGGAGTATTTGGAGATGTATTTACTTTTAAAGGTTTTATCCTGCGCAGCATAGCAGGAGTCTTTTTAGGTGCTCTCTATATCAGCAGAGGCTTAGGTATAGTGGTATATACTCATATATTTTATGACATGGCAATTATCAGTTTGCCTGTATTTTTAAGTCATACATGAAGGTTAATAAATGATTAAAAGGAAAATTAAATGTATCCTGTACTTTTAGAAATTGGACCATTTGTAATATCATCATTCGGAGTAATGATGGTGATTGCATTTTTATTGGGGAATTTCCTCTTAAAAAAGGATGTTGTTGCTGACGGTTTTGATCCCCTTATTGCTGAGGATATTACTTTCAGAGCTGCAATTGGCGGAATTCTGGGAGCCAAACTATATTATATTATTGAAACCATCCCTACTGGTGAGGCAGCAGATAATATCAACGGATTGGTAAATATTATTGCAGGAGTTTTCACTCTTTCTGCTTCCAGAGTTGCAGATGGCATTCAGCATTTTGGTGCAGGCCTTGTATTTTTAGGCGGACTCATGGGTGGCATGCTGGCAGTAAGCTTATATCTGCATAAGAAAAAATTAAATTGGCTGCAGGTTGCCGACTGGGTTGCCCCCTTTTTGGCATTAGGACATGGTATTGGTAGAATAGGTTGTTTTTTAGTAGGTGATGATTATGGTATTCCAAGTAATGTTCCCTGGGCATGTACCTTCCCAAATGGACTACCACCAACTACGGTTCCTGTCCATCCCACACAGCTCTATGAGATGACTGCCTATTTATCTATTTTCTTTTACCTGCGCTATAGAAAAAAACAGCAATCCTTTCGTGGAGAACTTATGTTTGAATATTTATTCCTCGCTGGGTTTGCCCGTTTTATGGTAGAATTTATACGTACCAATACGAAATATATATTTGATTTATCCGGTGCACAATTGATTTCAATAATAATGATGGCAGTAGGAACCTGGTTTATGTGGAAATTCCGAAGAGAAACAAAACTTTCTTCAGTAAAGGAATCCTGATCAAACTGTATGGGTATGGAAACTATTGAGTGTTTTATTTGCGGTCAGACTGCTCATAAACCGTATGAAACCGTTTCTGACAGATTGGGAGATACTGATCAAAGTTTTCAACTGGTAAAGTGCAATTGTGGGTTTATTTTTCTAAATCCCCGCCCTGATAAATCTAATATACAGAAATATTATAATGTACCTGATTACCATCCTCATGAAGTAAAGAAACAAAAATTATGGGATTATTTATATAGAACAGTCCAATCTGGTACCTTATACTGGAAATACAAAAAGATCCTTCCCTTTGAAGAATTATGTATGCTCCTTGATATTGGCGGCGGACAGGGTGAATTTGCTAACTATATGGCGGAAAAGGATTGGTCCGTTTATTATCAGGATGAACATTCCACCATTAAAAGAACATTAATTTCAAATCCAATCCAATCCTATACACATTTAAATCAAGTTCCTGTAGATAATAAATACAGTGTCATTACCCTATGGCATTCACTTGAGCATATACACGATTTGGATTACCTCTTTACCTTTATTACTAAAAATTTGGTAGAGAATGGAGTAGCTGCCATTGCTGTACCAAATTTTTATGCCCCTGAGAAAGAGATTTTAGGAAAAGCCTGGGCACCCTATGATGCTCCCCGCCATTTATATCACTTTACTCTGCAATCACTTGAAGAAATTTGTGATAAATACAAGTTGAAGATATTAAGAAAATATTCCATGTTTCAAGACACACCCTATAATGTGCTGTTGTCTCTTGCTCCTTTAAATCCATATAAACTGCTGAAGGCATTTCTTATTACACTCTACGCCTGGATCTATACAGCAATTCGCGGTCCAAAATATGCATCTTCCGTATTACTCTTATGTCAAAAACAATAAAATTAAGTTTACTGTTACTTATCATTTCCTGCTCCTTCAAGCCTGAGGCAAAAGGTGTTGAAAACGAAATTATGGTATTTGTCTCACCGGAGGATAAACCATTTATCTTGCCGGTTTTTTCTAAATTATTTTCTGCTCATATTAATACCCCCCAGGAAGAATATGAATTTAAAATATCCTATAAGAACCCCTGGCAATTTGAAGAGTATAAGCATCACCCAAATCTCCTCATTGCTTCTATTAATTTCCCTGAAGACTCTACCGGTGATCTGCTTATGGATAAATTACTTACATCGCAAAATATTGAGCACTCCTTATTTAACTTAGAGAATCTCTATGCCAAAAAGCAAATTGTTACCGGAATCAATACTCTGGATGGAATATCTCTTGGTGTAGAAATTGAGAAAAGTGGTTCATGGATTCTATCACAATACCGAGAATCCTTTAACAAAAAAATGACCGAGAATGTTTACATGCACGGAGTAAATGAAGAATTATCTGCTGCTGTTGCAGGAATGCTGGGGTACACCTTAGATTTTCAGCCTGATTTCAAGGAACTCCGCTTTGACTCCTCAGCACAATTTATATGGGCTGGAAGGGGGTATCCATATAGGTGGATTACTATGCACAAATCAGTAAAAAAAATATATATTGATCCTAATTCCGCTTGGGCACAATTAGCAGCAGATTTCCACAAGAATATTCCTGAAATTACCATCAGTCAATTTTTTAGAAAAAATGAGAAGATTGAACTCATAAATAAAGGTATTCCTCTATTTCGGGGAATGTATGAACATGCTGAAAGTGAAAGCGGGGGACCGTTTTTTGTTTATATATTTGATACTGATTTACCTGATGAGGTAATTTTAGTTGGTGGATTTGTCAACTATCCGGGGCGAGAAAAACTTTTATTGTTAAAACAATTAGAAATCATAGCACAAACAATACATAAGAAAGGAAGTAATTAAATGAATGGGAAAGCTGCTGTACTTATCGGCTCTGAGACTGATAGAGTTACCGTAGAAGCGTCAAAAAAATATTTTGATTATTTTGATATTGAAATGGATTTGCGGGTTATGTCAGCACATCGAAATCCTGCAGAAGTGAGTAAATTTGCAACTTCAGCCAGGGAAAATGGCTATTCTGTACTCATCGGTGCAGCAGGAATGGCAGCGCATTTAGCAGGAGCATTAAAAGCACATTCTACCCTTCCTGTGATTGGCATTCCTTTAAGCGGTGGAATCGAAGATGGTCTTGATGCTCTCATGTCCACTGTACAAATGCCTAAGGGAGTACCCGTTGCCACCATGGCAGTTGGTAAGGCAGGGGCTATTAATGCTGCTATTCTTACTGCAGAAATAATTTCTCTGAATAACGAGGAAGTACGAGATAAACTCTCTGAATTTAAAAAAATTGGTGCTAAACTGTAATTGCCAAAAAGATTACTCATTTCAGGAGCCGAAGGCCAATTAGGAAAGGCATTACAATTTCAATTAGCTGACAAATTTGAAATTCTTGCAACTGCTCGAATCCCATCTGTATCAGCAAAAAAGAATCGAAAGGTTAAATCATTAGATATTACTTATAGAGATGTTGTAAAATCTGTAGTAACGGAATTTGATCCTGATATTATTATTAACTGTGCTGCCTTTACCAACGTAGATGGATGTGAATCTCAAAAGAAAAAAGCACATGATGTGAATGTAAAGGGACTTCAAAATTTAATCCACTTTTCAAAAATTGATTCACTTATAATTCAAATATCTTCAGACTATGTTTTTAACGGTGAGGAAGGTCCCTATGCCGAAACGGATCATACTTTCCCTGTAAATTATTATGGGAAAACTAAATTGGAAGCTGAGAATCTATTGAGAGGATCTCAAAGAAGGCATTTAATATTTCGGGGAAATGTGTTATTTAGTGATGACGTGTTTTTTAAAAGTAATTTCTTTGGCTGGGTGTACAAGTCTTTATTGAAAAAGGAGCCGATTACAGTAGTGAATGATCAAATTTCAAACCCTACTTTAATAAACGAATTTGTTAACGCAATTTTTCAGGCAATGGTCATGAAATGTGAAGGAGTTTTTCATATTGGCAGCGAAGATTATCTTAGCAGGTATGAATTTGCAATAAAAATTGCAAAGCTGTTTAAATTTGATGAATCACTTATTTCTCCGGTTAATACAGCTCATCTTGCACAGAAAATATCCAGTTATGTTGCTGAAAGACCAAAACATAGTGGGCTTAAAACAGCTAAATTAGAAAAGGAAGCTAATTTAACAATTCATTCCACTGATTATAACCTGAAGAGGTTAAAAAGAATTTTAGCATGAAAAAACTGATTATATCTCCTACTTATAACGAAGGGAAAAATATTCGTGAATTTATAGGCCAGCTGACCGCATCAGCAGAAGATGCAGATATTCTCATTATTGACGATAATTCACCAGATGGTACTGGTGAAATAGTCAAGGAATTGGCAAAAAATAACACAAAAATCAATCTCCTTGAAAGGGAAGGAAAGCTGGGGCTCGGTACAGCCTATTGCTGTGGATTTAAATGGGCATTGGAAAAGGGCTATGAATTCATTGTTCAAATGGACGCTGATTTGTCCCATAATCCTGAAGATGTAAAAAGAATGTTTTCCACTGCAATAAATGGGGCCGATGTGGTAGTCGGCAGCAGATATATTGTAGGGGTGAATGTGGTGAATTGGCCTATGCGCCGGCTCATATTAAGCTATCTCGCAAATTGGTATTCCCGTTTTATTATTCGATTCCCCATCACAGATTCAACTGGTGGCTTTAAATGTTTTCAGAGTAAAGTGCTGCAGGCAATTAATCTTGATTCAATAAACTCTGAAGGTTATTCATTTCAAATTGAAATGAACTTCCTGGCATGGATCAAAGGGTTCAATATAAAAGAAATTCCAATTGTATTCACAGACAGGACAGTAGGAGAGTCCAAAATGAATCGAGGAATTGTTATCGAAGCCATTTGGATGGTTCCTAAATTACTCCTACGGAAAATCTTTCGAAATTATTGAATTTATCCATAATTATTGTAAGCTATAATGTTGGCAGTTACCTTCGCCAATGTTTACAAAGCGTTTTTCAGTCTGAAGTAGTCACTTCCTATGAAGTTATTGTCGTTGATAATTATTCATTAGATGACTCCTGCCAAATTGTAAAAGAGGAATTTCCTCAGGTAAAGCTTATTCAAAACAAAAATAACCATGGGTTTGCCAGGGCAGCAAATCAGGGTGTTAGATATTCAAGAGGGAAATATGTCTGTTTTTTAAATCCTGATACTTTATTGAGTCATGATTCACTATCAACACTGCTTAATAATTATGAATCTCATCCTGAAATTGGCTGTCTGGGACCCAAAATATTAAATCCTGACGGAAGTCTGCAATTAGCCTGTAAACGAAGTATTCCAAATTTACAGTCAGCATTTTTTAAGCTGACAGGATTAAGTACATTATTCCCTCACAGTAAAAAATTTGGGCAATACAATTTATCCTATTTGGATGAAAATAAGATTCATAAAGTAGAAGCGGTCAGCGGTTCCTGCATGATGATCAGAAAGGATATTTTTGATAAAACCGGCGGTTTCGATGAATCATTTTTCATGTATGGTGAAGATCTTGATCTCTGTTATAGAATTTCAAGACTGGGAGCTAATATAATCTATAATCCAAATACCACCATTATCCATTATAAAGGAGAATCGGTTAAAAATGCTCCAATAGATATGGTATCAGTTTTCTATTCAGCATTACGAATATTTTATAAAAAACATCGTAAAGACCGCCTTTCCTGGAGGGTAATGCAGCCATTGGTATCATTAGCAAGTTACCTGCATCAAATGACATCCTATTTCAAATCTGCTGCCAGTCGTATGCTCCCGGCAATTTGGGATGGCGTTTCCATTCTCACGGGATTTGTCTTAGCATCAGTATTCTGGTTTGGAGTGTATTATAACACGCCTATTTTACAGGTGAAAGTCTTTACTTATTGGCCTCTTCTACTTGACGTGACCGTTTCATGGTATCTGGCATCGTTATTTTTAAAACTGTATCATAAAAATTTAATGTCTTACGTACGAGCTATTTTTACTGCAGGTATTTCATTTTTTATTGCTGCAACTACCACTTATTTGTTTGAATTTTTTGCCTATTCAAGAGCGATACTTGTATTTTCATTTCTATTTATTGCTCTTTTTACAGCATCTTGGAGACTTTTATTCTTTCTGCTTTATAAATATAAAAAAATTCATCTGAGTGGCCATTCCCCCTTATTAACGCGTAATGCCGCTGTTTTTGGTAGCGGAAATATCTCTGCACAAATCGGAGAGGCCATTGCTAACGCACCTCAATCAGGAATTCAGATTTTGGGATATATTGGTGACAAGAAGAACGATGATTCAGCCCTGCCTCTTCTTGGCAAAAGCAAAGATATTAGGGGTATTATTTCAATGTATAAATTGCATGAGATTATTTTGCCCGGAGATATTATCGGGATTAAAAAAATTATACATCTTATGGAAAAAGTAAAAGGATCTAAGGTCTCCTTTAAACTAGTGCCAAAAGGCCAGCAAATGCTCATTGGGAAAGGAATTATTGAGGATATTCCCGGCGTACCCTTATTAGATATTGAGTTTCCCATTTTTAATAAACTGCACTTTTTCTTAAAACGGGTATTTGATACTATAACCGCTTCCATGGTTATGATAATAACTCTTCCCTTACATATCTACTTTTTATTTTCAGGAAAACTAAAAAAAGAACGTATTTGGACACTGGGAAGTAATAAAATGTACCTACACACCTATAATACAAAGATCGCCTTTTTCCGGATTCTTCCGCAATTTATACAGGTATTAAAGGGAGAAATGAGTATAGTTGGCGCTGAGAGGGTACAAAGTAATAAAGCTGACCCTCACTTAATGATTCTACCCGGAATGACAAGTTTGTCTGGTCTTAATAAATCTGGGACAAAGGATCCACGGTTTTATGATCAATATTATGCTATGCACTATTCCCTAATTTTTGATTTAGAAATTTTAATAAAATCCATCATTAAAATATAATGGCAATATATACTTTAGATTTTGAACAACCCCTAATGGATATTCAGAACAAGATTGATGAATTGCGATCAACAGCGATAAAAACGGGTATGGATGTTACAGAAGGTATTAGCCAGTTAGAAGAACAATTATCTGCGGAAAAGAACCGCATTTATTCCAATCTAACAAGATGGGAGCGTGTCCAACTTGCCCGACATCCTAAGCGGCCATATACGTCAGATTATATAAACCGCATGACCAATTATTGGTTTGAACTACACGGTGACAGATACTTCTCTGATGACCCTGCAATGATTTGCGGAATTGCAAAAATAGAAGAAGTAAAAATTTTGATCATTGGCCAGGAAAAAGGAAGGGGGACAAAATCCAAGCTTCATCGCAATTTCGGAATGGCTCGGCCCGAAGGATATCGTAAAGCTCTTCGACTTATGAAATTGGCTGAAAAATATAACATTCCTGTGCTCACCATTATTGATACACCTGGTGCCTATCCCGGTCTTGGTGCTGAAGAAAGGGGACAGGCTGAAGCTATTGCAAGAAATTTGTTTGAAATGTCACGGTTGAGAGTTCCTATAATTTCTGTAGTTATTGGTGAAGGTGCTTCTGGTGGTGCTTTGGGTATAGGTGTAGCGGATAAAATTCTCTGTTTCGAAAATACATGGTATTCTGTCATCTCACCAGAAGGATGCGCCTCAATTTTATTTAGAGATTCATCTCGGGCATCAGAAGCAGCAGATTCTATGATGGTGACTGCAAAAGATTTAAAAGAATTAGGTATTGCAGATGAAATATTAGAAGAACCTTTGGGAGGAACCCATCAAAACTATGAGCAGTCTGCGCAAATTTTAAAAAATGCGGTTTTATCAGCCGTTGAAAGTCTTACTAAATTCAGCACTAAAGAATTAATTTCAAAGCGTCTGGAAAAATATGAAAAAATGGGGCGGTGGAACGATGGATAGAATAGGGACACCTGTTGAAGAATGGATTCAGGAAAAATTTAAATCCAATTCTAATAGATTTCAGCAATTATTATCAGAATATAGAGAAGAAATTAATGCTATCAAATTAGGTGGAGGCAGTGTCGCCATTGAAAAGCAGCATAGTAAAAAACGCCTCACAGCCAGAGAACGGATTGACCATCTTATAGATAAGGGTAGTCAGTTTTTTGAAATGGGAATATATGCTGCCTGGAAAATGTATGAAGAGTATGGCAGCCCTCCTGCATCTGGAACGATTACCGGAATAGGTACTATTCAAAATAAAGAAGTTGTTATCGTTGCCAACGATGCTACGGTTAAGGCAGGTGCATATTTTGAAGTCACCTTAAAAAAGACTTTACGTGCGCAAAAGATAGCGCTTGAAAATAATCTGCCTATTATTTATCTCGTTGATTCTGCTGGTGTGTTTTTACCCCTGCAGGATCAGGTATTTCCCGATGAAGGGCATTTTGGGAAGATTTTTTACAATAATGCCAGATTGTCTGCCTTAGGTATCCCTCAGATAGCTGCAGTTATGGGCCCCTGTGTGGCAGGGGGAGCCTATCTTCCTGTAATGTGTGACAAGTATATAATTGTCGAGGGTGCCAGCATGTTTCTGGCAGGACCTGCCCTGGTAAAAGCAGCTATTGGACAGGATATTGATACGGATACCTTAGGCGGTGCAAACACCCACAGCGCAATTAGTGGTACAGCGGATTATCATGAAAAAGATGACCTTGCCGGAATCGAACGAATCAAATCAATTCTGTCAACAATGAATCTTGACTCTCCTACTTTTTCCTCCCTAAAAGACTATCAAGAGCCAGCTTTAGATGTGAATGATATAATCGGTATATTTAATCCGGAATTACCGGGTCAATATGATGTAAGAGAAGTAATAGCACGCATTGTGGATGGAAGTGAGTTTAATGAATTTAAGAAAACATACGGTAAATCACTTCTTTGCGGAACGGCTAAAATCGGAGGATTGAATGTTGGAATCGTTGCTAACCAGCGGAAAATGTCCCGTACTGAATTGGGTGAAATGCAGATGGGAGGAGTTATATATTCAGATTCTGCCGACAAAGGGGCACGTTTTATTATGAATTGTAATCAGGATAAAATTCCCATCCTTTTTATTCATGATGTAAATGGATTCATGGTAGGTAAAACTGCAGAATGGGGGGGCATAGCAAAAGATGGGGCTAAAATGGTGAACGCGGTGAGTAATTCAGTTGTCCCCAAAATTACCCTAGTTATAGGTGGTAGTTATGGGGCTGGAAATTATGCACTTTCAGGAAGAGCCTATAATCCACGGTTTATGTTTGCCTGGCCTTCTGCCAAAATCGCTGTTATGGGTGGTGATCAGGCTGCCAGAACTCTCACCCAAATTAAATTGGCAAAAATGGGAGATGTTGATGAAGAGACAAAAGCAGAGTTGTATTCCAAAATTAAAAATAGATACGATCTGCAATCCGACCCCCGATATGCAGCTGCACGATTATGGTTAGATGAAATAATAGATCCGCGTGAAACAAGAAATGTTTTAATTAAAACGCTTCGAATCACAGCACATCAACCTAAAATGCCTGAACCTAAATTTGGAGTATTGCAGGTATGAAAAAAATAGTCAGAATTGGCAATGGTCAAGGGTTTTGGGGAGATTCAATTGATGCACCTGTGAGGCTTGCCAAAGGAGGTCCTCTTGATTACCTTACTTTAGATTATCTCGCAGAGGTAACACTCTCTATAATGCAGCGCCAGAAGTTGAAAAATCCACAGGCTGGTTATGCCATGGACTTCCTCGAATTGGTAAAGCGAATCCTGCCGGAAATAACTGAAAAAGAGTTAAAAGTCATAACAAATGCAGGCGGTGTGAATCCTCAATCCTGTCGTGAAAAATTAATTGAACTTGCAGCAGAATCAGGGAAAAATATAAAGATTGGTGTAATTCAGGGAGACGATATATATCCCAATCTTAAAGAATTAATGAATAAAGGAGTTCCCTTCACAAATATGGATACAGGGGAGTCTATTGATACCATCATTGATCAGGTGTACTCTGCCAATGTTTATATCAACAGTTTTACCATTGCAGAGGCTCTGGATAAAGGCGCTCAAATTGTTTTGGCTGGAAGAGTTTCTGACCCTGGCTTAGCATTGGGACCTTGTATTTATGAATTTGGCTGGAAAGAAAAGGACTTCAATTTATTGGCATCAGGTACTTTGGCAGGACATATAACTGAATGTGGTGCTCAATGTACTGGTGGGAATTATTCTAACTGGAAATCCGTGCCGGACTTGGCTGGGGTGGGATACCCTATCATCGAGATGCAGCCTGACGGGAACTTTTGTATTACCAAACATAAGAATACCGGTGGACTTGTAAACAGGGAGACAGTAGGAGAACAAATATTATATGAAATGGGTGACCCTGCATATTATATATCCCCCGATGTCTGTGTAGATTTCACTTCGTTTACTCTGGAAAATCAAGGAGAAAACCGTGTTGCTATAGAACAGGTGAAAGGTTTTGAATCAACAGACAGTTATAAAGTATCTATTTCATACTTTGCCGGGTATAAAGCCACCGGCCAGCTAACTATTTCAGGACCGGACGCCCTTGATAAAGCTAAACTCACTGCTCAAATTATTTGGGAAAGGCTGTCAAAATCTGGCTTTACTTTTGAGGATACATCCACTGAATATTTAGGGGTATCCTCCTGCCACGGTGATATTAACCCTCATCCGGAACAAATCAATGAAGTAGTTTTGAGACTGGGAGTCAGAGACACCAATAAAGAGAAGGTAAATCGTTTTGGTAAAGAAATTGCTCCTGTAATTACCAGTGGCCCACCAGGAGTTACAGGTTTTTCAGGCGGTCGTCCCAAAGCTCAGGAGATTGTTGCCTATTGGCCTGCCCTGATTCCAAAAGAATTTGTACAAACTACTGTAGATGTACTGTGAGGTAAAATAGGGGTTGCCTTACATAAAATACCAACAGACTGAAGAAATCCATTAATTAAATATGAAAGTAACATTACAAAAATTAGCACATTCCAGATCGGGGGATAAGGGTGCTCATTCAAATGCAGGGCTCCTGTTTACTTCTTCTGAAATATATAATTGGGCGAAAAAACAATTGACTCCTGAGGTGATTAAAAATCATTTTAAATCCATTGCAAAGGGAGAGATTATCAGATATGAGATGGATAATCTCCTTGCGCTAAATTTTATTCTGGGTGATAGTCTTGGCGGCGGTGGTTCTGAATCTCTCATAAATGATGCGCAGGGAAAAACTCATGGACAAGCCCTTCTTTTATTGGAAGTAGATTTACCAGAAGAATTACTCCAATTCGTAAAAGAAAACTGAGAGAGAATCCAGTTTTCATCTAAAAACTACCTTTTTATCCATCCTAATGAAATTCATTAAGTTTGATAAACAAATATCAAAGGAAGTGCTTGTATTAGCTATTCCTATCATTTTCAGCAATTTAAGCAGAGTGATAATGGGTTTAGCTGATATGGCTATGGTAAGCAGGTTGGGAGCAGTAGCTCTTGTAGCTACAGGAATGGGCTCCCTGCTTCTATGGGTTATCATGTCAATGGGGATAGGCTTGCGCACAGGAGTGCAAACGGTTACAGCCAGAAGACTCGGTCAAAAAAAATACCAACAGTGCGGTCATGCCCTTCATAATGGAATTATATTAGCATTATCTCTGGGTATTCCGGCAACTTTTTTGGGTATCTATTTTTCTGAAACAATTTCAGGGCTATTTTTATCTGATCCGTTGGTGATCCCCGTCTGTACAGAGTATATGAACTTTGGGTTTATTGGAGTGATATTTGTACTTACCGGTTTCGCCTTTCAGGGATTTTATACTGGTGTTGAAGAAACCAAAATCCATATGAAAGTAACCATCATTTCAAATATTATAAATGTATATCTAAATGCAGGACTCATCTATGGTACTGAGGGAGTAACACATTTTTTTGAAAGTGTTAACCTACCCTGGATTGCTATACTATGGCAATGGTATGACTTCCCGGCCTTACAGGTAAAAGGAGCAGCTATTGCAACGGTCATCGCATCAGGTTGGATGGTTCTTCAATATGTGTTCCATGTGTTTCATTACAAGATTAAAATTTTTAAACCAATTAAATTTCAATTTTCATCCTCAAATTTACTTCAGCAGATAAAGCTAGGGTTCCCAGTTGGGGCACAGGAAGTCATCTCAATGGTTGGATTTGCATTGTTTTATAAAATTATAGGGACAGTGGGTACTTTAGAATTGGCCACCTCAGAGGTCATCCTAAATATTGCCCATGCTTCATTCATGCCTGCAGTGGGAGTAGGGATGGCCTCAGCCACTCTGGTTGGGAAATATTTAGGTGAAGAAAAACCGGGCAAAGCAGAATTAGCCGTATGGAGCGCTCTGGGCTGGTCTTTACTCATAATGGGTTCTATGGGTTTAGTCTTTATTTTTACTCCGCATTGGGTGATTCCGGTCTTTTCCGATGATCTGCAAATAATTCAAATGGGCATACCTTGTTTAATGATTATAGGATTTTTACAATATTTTGATGCTATTGGGTTAACGTTGTTTTTTGTTCTTACCGGTGCCGGCAATACGCGCTTTCCAGCAACGGTTAATATGGCTAGTTGCTGGCTTCTGTTTTTGCCTATATCCTATCTATTGGCAATACATTATGACTTAGGCGTCATTGGAGCCTGGTATGGCTTTGCAGCATGGATAATCCCGTTTGCAATTATTATGGCTTTAAAGGTTAGTACAGGTTCATGGAAAAATATAAAAGTATAGTTGCATTTATGTATAAATTTCCGCCCGTATTTTTTAATAAAATATGATTTATAGTCCATAAATTTATCGGTAGAAATTGCACCCTGCAGGAAAAAATAAATTGAGGAAAGAAAACTAATTAACAATTTTTTAAGGTTAATTTATAATAAATAAAAGCCCTCGTAGCTCAATAGGATAGAGCGTTCGCCTCCTAAGTGAAAGGCTCCCCGTTCGATTCGGGGCGAGGGTACTATAAAATGATATTGGAATATTTATATTGAAAAGTGAATATTTAAAATTGATGAGAAAGAATTCTGTTAACTATAAAATTAGAAAAACTTTTTAAGGGAGTAAAATGAAAAAACAAGAAATCAGACATGATCCGGTAAGGGAGAATATTGTAAAAGGGGTTCAATATACTAAAGATAACAAAGAAAAGGTATTATCTTTATTGGCAGGTCTTGCCATCCTGATTGGCGGATTTAGCTATATGAACCGTACTGATAGTATAAAAGTTGAAGAAGCATCACATTTATCAGGAATCGGACAAAACAGTTTTATCAATGGTAATATTGATGAAGCTATGGTGAAATTTGAGCGTGTTATAGATGATTATCCCGATACTCCTGGTGCTGTTCAGGCGTTGGTTTATTTACTTAACAATGCTTTAGATAAGGCCGTAACATCAGAAGATAAAGAGGCGGTATATCAATTGCTCCGTGATAATTCACCCTCCATTAGCGACCCTGTTCTGAAAGCGGCATTTTATAAACTGCAGGGAGATCTTGAACTTGAGAGTGATCCTGAATCTGCTAAATCATTTTATAAAAAAGCACAAGCAGCAGTAAAAGAAGACGGACTCAGACAAAAATACGGAGTAGATATTGCTGTTGCCCATATTGCGCTGAATAATTATCAAGAGGCTGCCTCTACATTGGAGTCTATATTAAATGCTGATGAAATTGATTTTAGCATAAAAAATACGGCTGAGGAGCTGCAGGCATTTATCAATTATAAATTAGGGATATAATCCTTGTAATACCTGAAGGAAACACGGTAAACTTTCACCAGCGGAAAGTGGGGTAAATTCCCACTTTCTTATTTTATAGAAGATTCTTAGTATATTTTATAACAGAGGTTAATTTTGATTAATAAGGAAATTATAGAAGCATTTTCCGCACTGGCAAAAGAAAAAAATATTGATCGTACAAATTTAAGTACTATCATTGAAGATATTTTTATGACGCTTATTCATAAAAAGTATGGGGAGGAAAGAGAAAACTTTTCAGTCATCGTGAATATGGAAAAGGGAGAAATAGAAATATATCAGGAAATGACGGTAGTGGATAAAGTTGAAGACCCTGTAGAAGAGATTCAAGTTGATGAAGCGAAAAAGGAATATTCAGACCTTGAGGCTGGTGACCCCTATATTAAAATTTTAAGTCCTGATGGATTTGGTCGGCGGCTTATTAATACTGCTAAACAGCATATGGTTCAGAAAATTAGAGATATTGAACGCCAGTATGTTTTTGATGAATATTCAAGTAAAATAGGAGAGATTGTAGTTGGAAATGTCCACCAGATACAGCGCGACCAGATTTTCATTAATGCTATGAGTGGTGCTGAATTTATTATGCCAAAATCTCATCAGATGCCTAATGACCGTTTCCGTAGAGGAGAAAATATCAGGGGTATAATTACTGAAGTGGAGCTTTCAAGCAGGGGCCCGGAAATTATTGTTTCACGCTCTGACGATTTATTTTTAAAACGTCTGTTTGAAAAAGAAATTCCTGAAATTGAAGATGAAATCATCGAAGTAAAAGCTGCCAGACGCGTGCCTGGTGACCGCAGTAAAATTGTTGTGTATTCATCAGACCGCCGCATTGATGCGGTAGGTGCTTGTGTTGGAATGCGTGGTAGCAGGATTCAATCAATAGTGCGTGAATTAAACGGTGAAAAGATTGATATAATAAACTGGAGCGATAAACCGGAAATTCTCATTAGCAGAGCCTTGGCGCCTGCAAAGCCAATTAATTTGTATATAGATGAAGACAGACCCTATGTAGTCGCTGTTTTTGAAGATGAAGAGCTGCCCATTGCCATTGGCAAAAACGGACAGAATATTAAATTAGCCTCAAGTGTAACTGAATATACCATTGATGCTGTGAAGAAATCCGAATATGAAGACGTTTCAGATACCACAATTTATTTAGATGAGATACCCGGAATTTCCGTTAAATATATAGAGACTTTGGGTAAAAGCGAAATTTATACTGCCACTGATTTTCTGAATACTGACAGAGCAGATTTGTTAACTTTAAAGGGTATTGGAGAAAAGACAGTGGATAAATTAATTGCAGTAGTCACTGAAACCGTTTCCAAGCAAAATACAGAAAGTGCTGACTCTGAAGAAAACCATGAAGCTGAGTTACAGGAGGTGGAAAACGATTAATTATGCCTGAAGTGGCTAAACAGAAACGTATTTTTCAAATTGCTAAGGAATTAAATATTTCCCATCTGGAAATATTAAAGTTTCTTGAAAATAAGGGGACACCTGCAGAAAGCCATATGGCTCCGGTTTCTCCTGAAACCTATGATGAAATATTATTAGAATTTTCAAAGGATAAGCTGCAAATTGAGCGTCACAGAAAAGAACAGGCAAGAAAAATTGTTGTCTCTAAAATGCAGAAAACCAAATCTGATGAAGTTAAGCCTAAGACAACGGAAAAATCTGTTAAAAAAATTAAAACATCCTTAAAAGATGAAACACTTGCACTCTTTGACAAACTAAAAAAAGCTTCTGATATACTCAGTGAAGAAAAGAAACAGGCTGCTGAAATAGCTAAGAAGGCGGAAGTTGCAGAGAAAAAAGCTGAGAAGACTGAAAAGGTTGTCGAAGAGAGCAAGAAAAAACGAATTAATGGTGTACCAGAAGTTAAATTAAAAAGGATACAAACTGCGCCTGGTAAAAAGCAACCTGCAAAAAAAGATACGGTTAAACCTGCATTTCAAGCACCAGTGCAAGGAGAAACACCGCCTAAGCCAAGAAAACTTAAGAAAATTAGTATTCAGGATATAGCTGATAAAATTAACCAAACTAAAAAACGTGGACCACAAAGGCCGGGAGACCCTGGAAAAGCACAGATAAAACAGCCCCTTCCACAATTTGGTAAAGGACCCGGAAAGAAAAAAACTAAGAAGAAAGAAAAACCCGTCGTTGAAGAGGTTCTGGATACAAAAAAATCAATTAAGGTACCTGAATTTACAACCATAGATGAATTAGCACAGTCCATGGATGTCTCTGCTCAAGAAGTAATTATGGCTTGTATGGGGTTAGGTATGATGGTAACCATTAACCAGCGGATGGATATGGACAGCATTATCATGATTGCTGACGAATTTGGGTTTGAGATAGAAGCAGTCACTGAATTTGCTGAAGAAAAAACCAGCCATGAAGAAACGGAAGAAGATAAACAGAATGCCGTAGAACGGGCTCCGGTAGTAACAATTATGGGACACGTTGATCATGGTAAGACTTCTCTTCTCGATTTTATTCGGGACACCAATGTGGTTGCAGGTGAATCCGGAGGCATTACCCAGCATATTGGTGCGTATGAGGTGCACCTTGAATCCGGCAAGAAAATAACCTTTCTGGATACCCCTGGTCATGCTGCATTTACAGCAATGCGTGCCAGAGGTGCTCAGGTTACGGATATTGTCATTATTATAATTGCCGCTGACGATGATGTCATGCCTCAAACAAAAGAAGCAATTGATCATGCCAAAGCTGCAGGGGTTCCCATCGTCATTGCCATTAACAAAATTGATGTGCCAAATGCAAATCCCGATAAAATTAAAAAAGCTTTAGCTGAATTAAACATACTCATTGAAGAGTGGGGTGGCAAATATCAATGTCAGGAAATATCCGCTAAAAAGGGGACAGGAGTCCCTGAACTTCTGGATAAAATTCTTTTAGAGTCTGAAGTTCTTGAGTTAAAAGCAAATCAACAAACAGAAGCACGTGGTACAGTGATAGAATCACGCCTTGATAAAGGTCTTGGAGCAATTGCTACTGTTTTGGTTAGTAAAGGAACTCTGAATAAAGGGGATGTTTTTGTTTGCGGAAATCAATATGGTAAAGTCCGTGCAATGATGAATGAAAGGAATCAGCGGTTAAATTCGGCATATCCTTCTGACCCTATCCAAATATTAGGATTTGAAGAAGTACCTAAAGCAGGTGATAATTTTACCGTTTTTAATGATGACCGGGAAGCCAGGAAAATTGCCAACGAAAGAGCACAATTAACTCGTGAAGCAGAGCATCGCCGCTTTAGAAAAATTACCCTTGACCAAATCGGAAAGAAAATTTCCAGCGGAGAAATTCAGGAACTAGATATCATTATTAAAGGTGATGTGGATGGCTCAATTGAAGCGCTTAGCGATTCTCTCATGGAGCTTTCAACTGATGAAGTGTCAGTAAAAATAATTCACCGATCTGTTGGTATGATTACTGAGTCAGATGTTTCCCTTGCTGCTGCATCCAGAGCTATTATAGTAGCCTTCAATGTCAATTCTTCTCCTGAAGCAAAAATGTTGTCAAAATCCATTGGTGTAGATATTAGGAACTATTCAATTATCTATGAAGCCATTCAGGAAGTGAAGTTAGCCTTGGAAGGTCTGCTTGAACCTGAAGAAATAGAATCTGCCCTTGGATATGCAGATGTGCGAGAACAGTTTAAAATTCCTAAAATTGGGATTATCGCCGGTTGTTATATCAAAGAAGGGAAGGTGGTACGGAATGCTAAACTTCGTGTTAATAGAGATGGTGAAGTCATCCATGAAGGTAAACTCACTTCTTTAAAACGATTCAAGGATGACGCCACTGAAGTTTTAGAAGGCTT
Source organism: uncultured bacterium (assembly GCA_964551815.1). GTDB lineage: Bacteria > Fidelibacterota > Marinisomatia > SCGC-AAA003-L08 > D37C17 > D37C17. Next base: position 42,670 of record CAZKEL010000001.1, on the reverse strand, counting down.
TGAATGCGGAATCGGAGTTGAAGGATTCAATGAATTTAAAAATGGCGACATCATTGAAGTATATGAAATTAAAGAAGTAAAAAGGAGCCTGGCATAGATTCTTTCACTAATAAACCCTATAAAAGAAATGACAGGGTTGGAGATGAAATCAGGCAAATTCTTGGGAATATTTTCATTTCTGAAATCTTTATCCCTGAAGCGGGACTGTTAACTGTAACTGAGGTAAGGGTGACAGAAGATTTAAAGCTGGCAAAAGTATATGTGAGTTTTCTTGAAAATAAAATACCTAAAAAGGAATTATTGATTATTCTAAAAGAGAAAAAACAACATATCCGCCATTTGGTCGGGGAAAAACTGGCATTGAAATATACACCTCAATTTCGCTTTTTTTATGATGATACTCTTGAACAGGCAGAGAGAATAGACCTCCTCATTGATAAAATCCATAAAGATGATTAATGCCGTCATACCTATTTGGAAGCCCGTTGACTGGACTTCTTTTGATGTAGTGAAAAAAATTAGGGGACAGATTAAACCCTCAAAAGTGGGACATGCAGGCACATTGGACCCATTTGCTGAAGGTGTACTCATGTTATGTGCAGGAAGTTATACCAAAAAAGTTGAATCTTTTATGGATAAGGAAAAAGAATATATTGCCCACATAACCTTAGGGAAAGAAACTGATACGCTGGACTCTACAGGAAACATAGTTAATGAGGCTCCTGTTCCCAAGCTGAATAAAGAAATTATTGAGAACAGTTTTCAAAAATTTATTGGGGGATATGAACAAACTCCTCCTATGTATTCTGCTTTAAAAAAAGATGGGAAACCGTTATACACCTATGCAAGAAAAGGCATAGAAATACCCAGAGATAAAAGAAAAGTAAAAATTGTTAAAATTTCACTTTTAGATTATTCGCCAACATCAATTTCAATTAGGGTAATCTGCGGGCGTGGTACCTATATTCGATCTTTGGCTAAAGATATTTCTAAAGAATTAGGGACCCTGGGTTTTGTGCAATCTTTACAACGAACCAGGATAGGTGAATTTGATAAAAATAACTGTATTACACCGGATAAATTTTCGTCATGGTTGTCTGCCAGACATTAGAAGAGGTTAAACAATTTAATAGTTCTGTAGTGACTATTGGGTCATTCGATGGATTGCATATGGGGCATAAATCTGTTATCCATCAAGTGTTAACCCTTGCTGATGAAAAATCTGTTCCATCAGTCGTCATTTCATTTGACCCGCATCCCAAAACGGTAATCAATTCAGATTTTCTTTCCAATCAGCAGCTTATTACTACAGAAAACAAATTAAGAATCCTTGATCAAGAAGGAATTGATTATGTATGGTTAATTCCATTTGACTTATCCTTTTCACAAATTACTGCCCACACTTTCTTGAGAGAATATCTCATGAAAAATTTTAATCCCTTAGATATTATTATTGGCTATGACCATCATTTTGGCATGAACCAGAAAGGGGACAGTAAATTTCTGTTATCTCAACAAGAAGTATATGGTTATGGACTGCATGTGGTAGAGCCTATTACCGTAAATAATAAAAACATTAGCAGCACAGAAATTCGTCGCTTATTAAAACTGGGTGATATTGAAAAAGCAAATTCCATGCTTGGCAGAGAATACGAACTGAGCGGAATCGTTGTAAAAGGTGCCCGGTTAGGTAATAAATTAAACTTCCCGACTGCGAATATAAAGGTTGATACAGAAACCCGCTTAATGCCAAAAATGGGCGTATATTGCGTAGATACAGAAGTTGATGGAAAAAAATATCCTGGAATGTGTAATATTGGAAAACGCCCAACATTTTATGAAGAGGGCAGCTTAATGGTTGAAGTGCATATATTTGGCAGTAATGCTTACCAGCTATATGACAAATCAATAACCCTCCATTTTAAACAATTTATAAGAAAAGAAAAAAAATATGCTTCTGCTGATGAGTTGATTTCTCAACTCAATTTAGACAAAGAGGTATGTTTATCAATATAAAGCAATTAAGACATAAGGAGAACGAAAATGTCAGTAACTAAAGAAAGAGTCGAAGAATTAACTAAAGAATTTGGAAAAAATGACTCTGATACTGGTGCAACTGAAACACAAATTGCTGTGTTAACAGAGCGTATCAGAAACATTACCGAGCACTTAAAAAAGAATAAAAAAGATCATAGTGGTCGAAGAGGATTGGTGATACTCGTATCAAAAAGACGGAGATTGTTACATTTTCTACGTAAAACCAATCTGGAAAGCTATAAAAATGTATTAGAAACATTAAAAATTCGTAAATAAAAACAAGGAAAGAAATGATAAAGAAAAGTATAGAGTTGTCAGGCAGAACCCTGACATTGGAAACCGGTCGTTTGGCTAAGCAAGCTAGCGGATCGGTATTAGTAACTTACGGTGATACAGTAGTATTAGTTACCAGCACTTCTGGAAAAGGGGATGAACCGGATCGTGGATTTTTCCCCTTATCTGTAGATTACAGGGAAAAATTTTATGCATCAGGTAAAATTCCTGGTGGATTTTTCAAACGGGAAGCCCGACCTTCAGAAAAGGAAATTATAGGTGCAAGATTAACCGACAGACCATTACGCCCACTGTTTCCTAAGGGATTTAATAATGAAACCCAGGTAGCAATAAATGTATTGTCTTTCGATGGGGAAAATGACGGTGATATTCTGGGTACAATTGGAGCATCTGCTTCTCTGGCAATATCTGATGTCCCCTGGGACGGACCTGTAGCCTCAGTTACAGTAGGCAGAATAAATGGTGAATTTGTTATTAATCCGCTGAATTCTGTAAAAGAAGAAAGTGATATGGAGATCATCATCTCAGGAAGGAAGGACTCCATCGTCATGGTTGAAGGTGAAGCAGACTTTATTTCTGAAGACGATTTTTTAACTGCTATCCAATATGGGCACGAAGCAATTAAAGATATTATTGCCCTCCAGGAAGAAATGGTTGCCGAATGCGGAAAACCGAAAAGAGAGATTAAAGAACCTGAAATAAATCAGGAATTGCATGATAAAGTTAATACTCTCATTGATGGTAAAATCGGTGTGTTGAATGACCCTAAAAACAAGTCAGATCGATATGGAGATATTAGAGAATTTACCTCAGATATTATTTCCCAGCTGGAAGATGAATATCCTGAAGATGGCGGGGCAATCGCACAAATCATTGATGATGCAATTACTGCTGACCTTCGGGCGAAAACACTTGCAGGTACACGTGCTGACGGCAGGGATACAAAAACAGTGAGACAGATTGATATTGAAACTTCTGTTCTCCCCAGAACCCACGGTTCAGCACTGTTTACACGTGGTGAAACTCAAGCACTTGTAGTGACCACATTAGGCTCTAAAAGAGATGAACAAATGTTGGACAATATTGAAGGCTTATCCTATAAAAAGCATATCCTTCATTATAATTTCCCTCCCTTCAGTGTAGGAGAAGCAAAACCTAAATTCTCTGTAAGCAGACGGGAGATTGGGCATGGAAACCTGGCTGAGAGAGCCATTACTCCTTCTCTCCCTGATTTCGAGAATTTTCCTTATACCATAAGATTAGTATCTGAGGTGCTGGAGTCCAATGGTTCTTCTTCAATGGCGACAGTTTGTGGTTCTTCTCTGGCTCTTATGGATGCTGGTGTTCCTGTTAAGACACCTATTGCAGGTGTTGCTATGGGCCTTGTGCTTGAAGATGAAAACAACTATGCCATATTAACTGATATTTTAGGAACAGAAGATCATCTGGGAGATATGGACTTTAAGGTGGCTGGTTCTGAAGAAGGCATAACTGCAATTCAAATGGACTTAAAAATAGAAGGTCTTCCCATAGATATGATGAGGGAAGCACTCCAACAGGCTAAAGAAGGACGAATCCATATACTAAATGAAATGAAAAGAGAGTTAGAAGCTCATCGCGACAGACTTTCTATCTATGCTCCGAAAATTGGCCAGGCATCTATTCCTGTTGACCGAATCGGTGATTTCATTGGACCAGGCGGGAAAAACATCAAAAGTGTATGTGAAGAATACGAATGCGAAATTTCCGTTGAAGACGATGGTATGTGTGTTGTAATGGGACAGGACCAGGATAAAATTGATGAAGTAGTAAAAATCTTGGACTCCTATAATCTTGTTCCGGTTGTAGGGGAGACTTATGATGCAGAAGTAGTACGCATTATGGACTTTGGAGCATTTGTTAAAATAGCTCCCGGTAAAGAAGGCCTGGTGCATATTTCAGCCCTTAACTGGGAACATGTGAAGAAAGTGGAAGATGTGGTGAAAATCGGGGATGAGGTTAAAGTGAAACTCATTAAAATTGATGAGATGAAACGCCTTGATTTCAGTATGAAAGCATTGATGGAAAAACCTGAGGATTATTCACCACCTGAGAAAAAAAGAAAGAAGTTTCAAAAACATTAAATTGATGCAGATGCTCTGTATATGAGGTAGTCTATGATTATAGGGATTCCAAAAGAGATAAAAAATAACGAAAATCGTGTGTCTCTGTTACCCTTTGGCGTGGAGGACTTGTCTCGTCTAGGTCACACAGTAATAGTGCAATCCAATGCTGGGGTTGGGAGCGGATTTGCAGATGATGATTACCTAAAAGCAGGTGCAAAAATTGTTGAATCTCCTGAGGAAGTGTTTGCTCATGCAGACATGATCGTAAAAGTGAAAGAACCACAACCTGAAGAATATGCTCTTATCAGGGAAGATCAGATCATATTCACTTACTTTCATTTTGCTGCCAGTGAAAAATTAACCCGGGGTATAGCAGATACAGGCTCTATTGCTATTGCTTATGAAACGGTGCAAACCGGAGATAATCAACTGCCTCTTTTAATTCCAATGAGTGAAGTTGCCGGTAGAATGGCAGTTCAAAACGGTGCAAAATGCCTTGAAGGGAATATGGGGGGCATTGGCAAGCTCCTCAGCGGTGTTCCCGGCGTTGAACCTGCTACCGTGACCATCCTTGGTGGTGGTGTGGTTGGAATGAATGCTGCAAAACTTGCTGCGGGGTTAGGGGCAAAAGTATATATATTAGATATTGATGCATCTAGATTGAAATATCTGGACGATATTATGCCATCTAATGTTTTTACACTTTACTCAAACAGTCATACTATACAGGACTTGCTCCCAAAAACTGATTTATTAATTGGAGCAGTCCTGGTGGTAGGTGCAAAAGCACCAAATCTGGTCACCAGGGATATGCTTTCACTCATGCAAAAAGGATCTGTTATAGTTGATGTTGCTGTGGATCAGGGCGGTTGTGTTGAGACCTGTCAACCCACTACTCATGCAAAGCCAACCTATGAAGTGGATGGCATTATTCATTACTGTGTGGCAAATATGCCTGGCTCAGTACCATTTACTTCAACCATTGCATTAGCCAATACGACTTATCCTTATGTGAAACAAATTGCTGAGCAAGGGTGTTTGGATGCTTTACAGGCAAATGATGCATTGTTAAAAGGGTTAAATATTTATAAAGGGATGGTAACCCATCAAGGTGTTGCCACTGCTTTTAATTTAGACTATACTCCTCCGGCAATTGTTTTAAATAAACAAGAATTAGCCCTTCATTAATCTCACCTATCACAGTTTTCACACAAATTTCCGTTTAGGTCTTAATTTTATACATCCGGTAAAGTTTCACCAGCAGGTTAAATTTTTACGGAAAAGGATAGACACCGGAAATATCACTTTTCCCATTAACTTCTGCTTTCACGATGGTTGCAGATCAATAATGGAATATGCATATCCAGTTTTAACCCATTACGGCTTCAAAGGAAAAGTATTTCCAGTCAGTGCTTTTTTAGATCGTGAGAACAGCTGGGATGTTCATTTTGGGATAAATAGAATCAGACATTTATCTGTAGATAATCTTCGTGAGTTATATAAAGCAGGATGGGAAGTAGGAAGTCATGGCCATACTCATTCCTCTTTATCAGCTTTAAAGAATTCGGAAATTGAAATCGAATTGGCAACCTCAAAGAAGATACTTGAGGATATTATTCAGGATACGGTGAAGGCTTTTACTCCACCCTTTGGAAAATTTAATCACTTACATGTTAAATTATTAGAAAATTCTGGATTCGAAGAAATATATATACAAAAGAGAATAAAGGAGAAAAAAGTGCTACCTGCTTCAATGTCAATTCATTATTACAGATCAATTTATTCAATAGATTCTATTAATAATTTGCAAAATAAATTAGATAATAATAGTTACGAAATATGGAAAGAAAATGTAATTCATTCCTGTGCCAATGCAACTATAGTAGTAAAAGAAATCCTTTGATTGATATGTATTGTGTGATTAAGTTAAAGCACTACTTTAAGAATATATTTAATTGATCTATTATGGAAGCCAGGGATATTAAGAAATTATACTATTCAATCAGCGAAGTAAGTGAAGTTACCGGATTGAAGCAATATGTACTAAGGTACTGGGAGACTGAGTTCTCACAATTAAAGCCTACCAAAAACCGTGCAGGTAACAGGACTTACCGCTCCGGTGATATTGATTTAATTATGGGAATTAAATCTTTGTTATATGACCGGAAATTTACCATTAAGGGTGCAAAGCAATATTTAAAAGAACCTCCTAAACAGAAGACAATAAAAAAAGAGATTTCTGCAAATAAAATTGTAAGACTAAGCAATAATATGGATCTGGAAACTCTAAAAGATCTCAGAAAAGGGTTAGGGGAACTGATAAAAATTATTGAGCAGTTTAAAGATTAATAAAACACCTGTAATCTCTTTGTCAAACCTGGTTAATTTTACCCCGTTGATTTTTTTTAAAAATTAATATCGGGACGTGGCGCAGTCCGGTAGCGCACTTGACTGGGGGTCAAGGGGTCGGAGGTTCAAATCCTCTCGTTCCGACAGTAGTAAAACTCTGTTTCTCAATTTGAAATGGAGTTTTTTTATTTTCTATATTTAACCACGATAATCTAATGAATCCGGCAATTCTGATTCCTGCATATAATCCACCAAAAACTTTTCCTGAATTATTAAAAGCAATTCTGAAGGATTCAAATTTACCTGTTATTGTAGTTGATGATGGTTCCACTCCTCCTTTAGAAAATATTCATCATACCGTACTTCAAAATAAAGAAAATATGGGGAAGGGTTTTTCGCTAATAAAAGGATTTATGTACGCACTTGAATCTGGTTATACTCATGTTATTACCTTAGATGCAGACTCTCAACATGATCCTCAATTTATCCCTGAATTCTTAAAAATAGACTTCGAAGTGCCATTGGTATATGGAAAACGTACTTTTCATAAAGATATGCCATATCACCGAAGGGTATCCAATAAATTAACCTCCAGCATACTCTCCTATTTTTCAGGGCAGAAAATCTCAGATTCACAATGTGGATTTAGGCGTTATCAATTAGATTCAGTTTTGAAATATGAATATTGTGAAACCGGATTTCAATTTGAATCTGAAGTTTTGATAAAAGTGGGGACGAATAATGAAAATTTTGCATCTGTCCCCATTTCAACCTTGTATAATTTTGAAAGCAGTTCCATAAATAATCTCTTTGATACCCTAAAATTTATAAGGTTAATTTTCCGGAGCACTATTGATAAATTGAGAAAAGTATGATTAAAAGGATGTATGATTGGGTATTGAGTTGGGGGAGCTCACCCCATGCAGGTACCGTTTTATTTTTTATTGCTCTTGCAGAAGCGAGTTTTTTCCCCATCCCTCCTGATGTATTATTGATTGCTCTTGCAGTAGGTAATCAAAAATTGGCTTTACGATTTGCTTCAATTTGTACCCTGGGCAGTATTATAGGAGGATGCATAGGGTACTGCATTGGATATTTTCTCTGGTGGAATGGAGGTGAATTCAGTAATATAGCACAATTCTTTTACCAACATATTCCCGGGTTCTCTGAAGAAGTCTTTCTGAAGATTAAAAATGAATATGATCTGTATGGTTTTGCTATCATATTTACTGCAGGCTTTACTCCCATTCCCTATAAGGTTTTCACAATCTCAGCAGGAGCTTTTTCAATTTCTTTTCCATTATTTATAGGTGCTTCTATTTTAAGCAGAGCAGCACGCTTTTTTATCGTTGCAGCTTTAATTAAAAAATTTGGGGAAACTGTAAAAATATTAATTGAAAAATATTTTAATATTCTGTCAATTATTTTTGTGGTTCTTTTAATTGGCTCTTTTTATGTTATTGCCTACTATTTGAAGTAATATAAAGGGAACAAATTCACTAAGTAAAAATTAATGAGTTACCTTAATAATTAAAATGAACACAATCAGCAAAACGGGTAAATGGTTTCTTAAATTGTTTCTACTACTTTCTGTATTTATGGGTTCAGTAGTAACAGTGTTTTTATTCCGTCCTGATTATTTCATTGATGATATTGAAAGTATCATTAAGAATAAATTAAACTTATTAAATGCTTCTAATATTGCCATTGGCAGCATAGAAGGGAATTTTGTTGAAGGATTTACCCTTGCACCTCTTACCATGTATCAGGATACCAATGTATATTTTTCAGCAAAATCTATTTATATTGACCCCGATCTATCTCAAATCCTTTTAGGCTCTCTATCTGTATCTGAAGTGCAGCTTAATAATGCATTTTTAGATTTAAATCAACGACCGATTCAATCTTCCAAAAGCTCTCAGCCAACACCTAATAATAGTCGGTCTTCATGGGAATTTGATGTTCAACTATTTAATACAAATAACCTCACAATTATTAATAAGTCTCATATGTTTGAAATATCTGGAGATTTAGCTCTGAGGATTGTTGATGGAATTATCCTTGAATTTCGGGAGTTGGGTATATCCTCTCCTTTAATGGCATCTCCAATTCAAATTACGGGAGGGAATATTCATTCGCAAAATAATGAATATTCCTTTGAAGATGTACATATAAACTCGTCTTGGTGTAAAGGGTTATTAAATGGAAAATATTTAAAAAATGATCCCTTTGCCTCTGTTGGGGAGCTTCAATTGGATTATCTCCTCTATTCTATCAAGTCAGATTCATTGAAATTATATGATTTGGATTTCTCAGTTCAACAAGGAGTTACCGGAAATAAGTATAATATGACTGGGGATATACATTATCAAAACACGGTTTTGAAAGATTTACAATTAGAGGGAATTCTTAGAAAATCAAATCTAAATATTAGGAAAGCTAAATTTTTGTATAACGGTAATGCGTTAGAAGTAGCCGGTAAGGTTGATTTAGAATCATTAAACTGGAATGCTGGTTTGCAATTATCCAAATACCCTGTAGTTGACAGAGGATATTTAAATGGTATAGTACATTTTAACAAGAATCAAAATAGTGAGATTATTCAGGGGAGTGTAAATTTGTCTGACTCCATGATTGATTCAATATTTTTCTCTGAAATAACGGGTAATTTTTCAATTGAAGACCATCTATTTACATCAGATGGACTGCAATTTTATTCAGAAGGGATGAAGGGGATAATTCAAATTCCCGCCTACAAGGGCGAAACTGAGTTTACAGCATTAGGGAATGTTTTTTTTGAAGATATTCAATCAATCCCCTATTTTCCTGATTTAAATTATACAATAAACACGGGGAAGTCAGAATTCAGCTGGGAACATACCAAAGATTTAACCTCAATCAGAGGATCAATTGACTTGAAGGATGGTATGTTCTTTAATAATGATTTTAAAAACATTCAGGGTGAATTTGATTTTACAATGTCAGATTCTACACATTCAACCAAGGTTTCTGCTATTATGCTGGACTGGACGTATGAACATTATAACTGGGATAGTCTGTATATAGACTTATCCTTATTAAATTCAAATCCTGTCCATTTAAATATTTCAGGTATAAGCCAATCTGGAGACGCTATAGCTATTGGAGCCGAACGAACTAATTCCGGTTCAATTTATGTCAATAAATTTAATGGTACACTCAAACAAAAAAGTCTGTATGCTACGCCCTTTTATATAAATGAAATAGAAGACTATTATCATTTCCCTACCGTAAAATTACATTTGGCAGATAGCGAAATACTTTTTTCAGGAGATTACAGAAATCATCAATCATATGATTTATCCTTGGAAATAAAACATTTAAATCTTGGTCATTTTTATTCCCTCATTGGGAAAAAATTCAGAATTGAAGGGATGTTAACACAGGGGAGTCTTGATATTGAAGTCAATGATGTGATTGAAAATCCGCATCCAATAATATTTAGTTCATTCATTTTTACTGACGGGAAGATAGATGATATAAACTTTACAAAACTTTCACTTTCCAATTCATACAGGAACCGAAGATTTTTGGTAAATAATATCCGACTTGAAACAGAGTTAGGGAATTTGGATGGCAGCGGTTGGTTTAATTTGGGACTTGAAAACTTTAACATTTCAAGTGAGAATCATGACAACTTAGACCTGTCATTTTCTTTTGATAATATGGATATAATTAAATTCAATAGATATCTGCCCTGGGGGTTTGAAAACAGAGGTATGATGACAGGTAACCTTGAAATTGAAGGAATAGTTTCAAGTCCGATTTTATCGAGTGAATTCTCCATAATTAATCCCGGATTTGACAAAATTAATGGAAATGAGTTATCCGGTAAATTACATTATAAAAATAATAAGCTTGATTTCAGAAACCTGTCACTGATCACAAAAAATGGACGGTACTCTGGTTTTGGTTATATTCCTATGGATTTTAACTTAATACTTTCAGAAAGAGAGAATATTTCCAACAATCCAATGGATTTTGTATTTACCGGAACAACTCGAAAATTTGAGTTTTTAACTCCCTATTTTTCTGTTATTGACTCTATGACATTTACGCCTGAATTCCTGGACTCCCTCAATAACTACTCCTTACGGCTGGAATTAACTGGTACGTTAGCCCATCCCATCAGAAACGGTAAGGCGGTCATCAGAAATGCAAGTATTTATATTGATCCAATAAATGAACCCATTACCGATATAAATGGACTCTTAACCCTTAGGGGAAATCATCTCTTTGTAGATAAATTGACGGGGGTGCTTTCAAACTCTCAGGAGCCTGTATTTTCAAATATTCCAATTCTATCCTCCATTTCACAATTTATGCAGAATGATAAACAGAAACCACTTGAAAATATTATATTGAGTGGCAGCATGGATATGGAAGAATTCTTTAATCCTGATTTTTCACTTCACTTGATAGGTAAGGATGTTTCGCTATCCTCTTCTTATGGAGTGTTTACTGGTACCGGAGATATGGATATTAGTGTTACAGGTAAGGATACTATGTTGATTAACGGTGAATTTATTCCTGCACCCTATGAGTTTACCATAACTAGTTTAGGTAATGAAGAAAATTATGTAGTTTCAGATGCTTACACTAATCGTATTGTATCCTATGATCTACATGTTCCCATTCAAGAGGGCATAAAGGTGGAGACTGAAAATATCAATATGCTCTTTGATGGAGATATTACCATCACAAGGGTGGGAGATGAAGAGTATAATTTTTCAGGAAAAGCAGACATTATAGACGGAAAATTTTACGATAATCAGGGGAATGTATTTCAAAATACTTACGGCAACATCCTTCTTTCCCCGGTTAATAATATACCCTATATAGATATTCATGCACAAACTACTGTGGATGAAAATGTAATTGATGTTTCATTTATAGGATATACTGACAATCCTGTTTTGATTTTTGATTCACAAAATTATACGCAGACTGAAATCCTAAAAATGCTTACTTTTGGAAATAGTGCCGGGTTTGATGACCCTGAGCAGGCGGGTAACTTTCTTTCTAACTACCTTGAAAATGAAATTGAAAAAAATATCACACGTTATAGTAATCTGGATGAATTTCAATTAACCAGCAGAGGTTCTCTGTTAAAAAATCTTGAAGGGAAGGATGATATAGATCTAAAACTTGTCCTGGGAAAACAACTTTCAAACCGAATTTACATAAATACCCAATTTGATTTGAATAATATTGAGAACAGTCAATATGAAGCTACCTATAGATTAAACCAGAATACTTCTATTGTAGGAGGATTGGATGAAAATAACAAATGGCATCTCAGCTATCGAATTAAATATTATTATTAATGCGGTTTAATAGCGTTCTGTTGGGTTTCATAATATTGTTTTTTGAATTGTTGTTTCCCCAAAGTATTCAATATGTTTCTGAAATTTCATTTGAAGGTAATACGAATATACCCTCTACTGAATTGGAATCTAAATTGCTTTTAAAGCCTCCCACATTATTTATACGCCATGAGTTTACACCTAAAAAGTTGAACAGGGATCTAATCAGTTTAACAGCCTATTATAAATCTAAAGGGTATCTGGAAGTTAAGATTGATGGAAAAATTATTGAAATTTCAAGTGAATATATAGCAGTTCAATTTCAAGTTACCGAGGGTAAGCCCTATACACTAAAATCTATAGATTATTTTGGGAATAAGCAATTAAGTGACGAAGATATTGCTGCGTTTTTGCAATTGCCTATAAACAATCGTTATAACCCTGTTCATTTTAAAAATCAATTAAAAGAACTCAAACGAATATACCTAAGAAGAGGTAAAATAAATATATCTATTATGGATGAAGTCACTGTTGATGGTCTAAATATTCATTCCCGTATTAATATTTCAGAAGGCAAAACATTTTACATAGATTTGGTTTATGTTACCGGGTTAGAATTGGTGGGGGAAAAATATATAAATAGGGAAATCGTTTTTGCTTCTGGTGAAAGATATAACATAGACAAAATTGACGAGTCAAAAAGACGCATCTTTGATTCTGGAATGTTTAGTTCTATCGAAATTATTCCAAAAGTTCATGAAAATAAACCTGACAAAGTGGATATTGAAATAAAAGTAAGGGAATATAAATCATCTTCTATCGAGGCAAATTTTGGTTTTAGAGAACTTTCAGCCTTTCAGGACAATTTATCTACCACAGGATTAGATGCAGAGGGAAGGTGGATTCTCGGCAATATTTTTAATACATCATCAAATATTGAAATTTCAGGACGAGTTGCCAGTGCTTTTAATTTGAACGTTTTCAATGATAATCCCCTAGTTGAGAGAGATTTTTCAATAGTATATCGTACCCCTTGGACCTTTATTTTTCGACTTCCTTCAAGAATCAAATATTTCTATAATCAGGAAAGCGAGATTCACAATCTTGTTCGGAACGGAATTACCTACTCATTGCATTATGAACCATTAAGAAAAACTCGTTATGAAATTAATTCAACAATTGAAGTTTTGAAATCTTCTGATACTCTTTTTACTACAGAGATAACAGAACCCTCACGTTGGATTAACCTACGGTATGTTTCAAACCAAATACAAGATCCGTTAACCCCGATTGGCGGGCATTATGTTTCATTATCTACGACTCTTTACGGTACTATTCTCGGTGGTGAAAGACACTTTTTTAAAGTGGAGTCAGAATACCGTAATTTTATAAAATCATCCTCAGGCGTCATTGCTTTCAGGGCAGCTATGGGATATATATACAACCTGGATGAAAGTTATGAACTTCCTGCAGGATATCGTTTTCGATTAGGAGGTCAAACATCCTTAAGAGGATGGTCTAAACCTGGAGATTTCGAAACACCTGACGGTGACCTCATTAGTGATATGATAAATCTGGAGTTTAGATTTCCAGTTAGAAATAAGTTTGGAGGCGAGATATTTTTTGATGCAGGCAGACTCTATAATGCTCCCGATCAATTCCTTTCCACCTCTCTTAGCTGGGATATTGGATTTGGAATGATTTACCATACAACTTTGGGTCCAGTCAGGGTTGATATTGGATTCCCTTATGGTAATCTTACTATGCCACAGCCTCATGCATCCTTATTGTATATGTTTTAAAGATATGTATAGAATGTTATTAAGAATAATGACCGAATAATTGATAAATTTGCAACCTTTCATTGAATCAAAATTGGAGAATTAAGTGAAAAATATACTAATTATAGTAATGGGAATCTTATTGATAACCTGCTCAGGACTAGGGAAAAAATCTGCCGAATCGTTGTGGGAGGATGGCCAAAAGTTCCGAACTGAGAAAAATTTAAAAGAATCAATTACATCATTTAAGAAAATTATTACTGAATATTCGCAGGATAAACTCGCTGCACAGGCACAGTTTCAAATTGCAGATATTTATTTAAACGATGTGAAAGATTTTGAGTTTGCCATTGAAGAATTTAAAAAAGTCGTTGATAAATATCCACAGCATGAGGTTTCAAAAAAGTCTCTTTTTATGATAGCTTATGTTTATAATAATTATCTTGATGCTTACACCGACGCAAAAAATTACTATCTTGATTTTAAAAGTAATTTTCCTAATGATGAATTAATTCCTTCAGTTGATTATGAATTAGAGGGGATAGAAAAACACCAAAGTACAATTGATTCCTTAAATGCCTTGGGCAAGACACATATTTAATCCCACATGTCAGAATTTGATTTAGCACAAATAAAAGACTCCATTGAACAGGAGTCAAAATTCATAAATGATATACAATTTGAAATTCGAAAAGTAATCATTGGACAAGATGACTTAATTGATAAATTATTGATTGCCATTTTATCCGATGGTCATGTGTTTCTTGAAGGAGTACCGGGCCTTGCCAAAACCCTCACCATTAAAACGTTGGCACAGTTAATTGATACAAAATTCCAACGGATTCAATTTACACCTGATTTACTGCCAGCGGATATTCTGGGGACATTAATTTATAATCCCAAAGAAAGCAGCTTTGAGGTAAAAAAGGGTCCCCTTTTTGCAAACATTATTCTAGCAGATGAAATAAACCGTTCTCCTGCAAAAGTGCAATCAGCCCTGTTAGAAGCCATGCAGGAAAGACAGGTTACTATTGGGGAAGAATCCTACAAATTAGAAGCACCATTTCTGGTAATGGCGACCCAAAACCCTATTGAGCAGGAAGGAACTTATCCACTGCCAGAAGCTCAGGTTGATCGTTTCATGTTTAAAGTATTGGTTGATTATCCTAAGCAGAATGATGAACTGGAAATATTACGCAGAATGGGAAAAATTAATGCGGATATCAAAGTTAATCCGGTTATCAATCCAGAGCAAATATTGAATGCCAGAAAAGTTGTTGACCAAATTCATATTGCAGATAATATTCAGCAATATATTGTTTCTCTGGTAATGGCTACAAGAAATCCTGCAGGATTTGGGCTAAAAGATTTATCTGCACTTATTACCTACGGTGTTTCCCCCAGGGCGACAATCTTTTTAGCAACTGCGTCCAAAGCTCAGGCATTTTATAATAATCGGGGATTTGTAATCCCTGAAGATGTACGCACAGTTGGGAAAGCAATTTTACGACATCGCATTATACTTTCCTATGAAGCCGAAGCTGAAGAAATTACAACTGAAGATATCATTCAACGTATTTTTGAATCTGTTCCTACTCCCTGATTTTTACCATGATTCCTGGTGAAATACTACAAAAAGTCCGCCTCATTGAATTAAAAACCAGACATATTGTAAATAATCTGTTTGGGGGAGAATACCATTCCGCCTTTAAAGGAATGGGTATGGAATTTGCAGAAGTTCGTGAATATTCCCCTGGAGATGATGTTCGGGCTATAGATTGGAATGTTACTGCACGAGCGGGAAAGCCTTTCATTAAGAAATACCATGAAGAAAGAGAACTTACCGTTCTACTTTTGGTTGATGTATCAGCATCAGGGTTCTTTGGGACAGGTGACTCTTTAAAATCAGATATTATGATCGAATTGGCTTCCGTACTCAGTTTCAGTGCGATAAAAAATAATGATAAAGTAGGGTTATTATTATTTTCCGATAAAATAGAAAAATTTATTCCGCCTAAAAAGGGAAAATCTCATGTATTGCGGGTTATCCGTGAAATGATCTATCACAGAACTGAAGATAATACTACGGATATTTCCATCGCAATTGAACATGTGCAGCAGGTGATAAAACGGAAAAGTATTGTATTCCTCATTTCAGATTTTTGGGATGAATCATTTCATTCACCCATGAAATTGCTGAACCGGAAACATGACCTGGTAAATATTCATATTTATGATAAGGCTGAACAAAAACTTCCACACCTTGGTTTAATAAAACTACATGATGTGGAAAGTCAAATTACTGCCTGGGTTGATACAAAAAATATAAAAGTCAAAAATGCGGTAAAAGAAAGTTTTAAATTGAAGACAAGCCAATTTAAACAGTTTTGTAAACAAAATAAGATTGACCTGATTTCAATCAATACTTCTGAAGGATATATTCGACCTTTGGAAGAATTTTTTAATCAAAGAATGCAGCGACATTGAAACTTTTTTCCTTTTTCCTACCCTTAATCTATACAATGGTATTTGGGGTAGATTTATCCTTACAGACTTTTCCCGATTCCATGTTTGTAGGTGGCTTAGGGTCTCTAAACCTGTCCGTAAGTAATTTGGATATCCCAGGTGCTGTACCCGTATTTAATGAACAACTGGGAGATTCAGATGCTTACAGTCTAATCAATAAATCCCTTAATGAAAATTCTGTTGAATATACAATCCAGTTCTGGAGCGATGGAATTATATCTATCCCACCCATCCTAGTTGAGATAAAACATAATCATCATATTATTGATGAAATTTTTACTGATACGGTTTTTGTAAAAGTATATTCCAATTTATCAGCATCGTCAAAGGAGATGAGAGGACTTAAACCATTGAAGGAGGTACAGTTAATTTCAGGTGCAACGATAATTATCTATGGTCTTTTTATTTTTGTTGGATTAATAATTACACTTTTTCTATGGAAGAAAAAAAGAAATAAGGTTTTATACTTAGAGCAATCTGAAAGTTTTACAATATCACCCTTATTGGAATGTGTAAAAACAATTGAATCTGCCGCAATACCGGAAAAAATTACACGAGAATCAACAGAAAAATTCTATCTTGATATAACCAAAGTATGTAGGGAATATTTAAATAAACTATTCTATGTCAAAGCCACTGAAATGACTAGTAAAGAGTTAGATAATTATTTCCAAACTTCTGGGATTGAAGAGAAGCTCCTGCAAAATTGGAACAAGATAATCCACTCAGCAGATGTTGCCAAATATGGGGGATATGTACCAGAAATTAATCAATTTAATGAAGATAAGCAGCAGTTTATAACACTAATGAAAGCGTTCCAAAAATTTAAAGATGGCCTGGAGAGAGAAGGTAAAATTGTATCTTCATAAAATTGGTTGTAACCAAATTGGATTTGAGTAAGCAAATCCACCATTTTCTAACTCCACCTCACAGCGAAAATAACTATTACCCCCAGCAGTAACCGAAACAATTTCCTTTAGTTGTGAGGTTTTTAATTGTTCATATTGAAAGATAATATTTTCTTCATTTTCACCAATTATGCCTCTAAACAGTTTAATGGAAATAATATTACCGAATTCTTCAGAGGATAGCACATCAATAATTAACTCAGCTTCATTGCCATTAATTATTGATCCCATAGGATATATATGTTCTTTATGATTTATGGTTAGATTTAGAAAAGCACCATTTGTGATAAAACAATTCCCCTCTTTTAATGAATTGATTAGCGAATTGATATTTTGTTTGTCTGCGCCCAATACACCTGTTCTAAATTCACCAAAAATTTGGTGACGAACTTCCCGCAATGAGAAAAAGGGTGTTTTTATCTGTCGGTAAATATTAAAATTCCCATGAGCATCATTACCTGCAAAAATCAGTTTTTTATATCCTGCTAATAGAATGGATTTCCATTCTCTCAACCCACAATAAAAATCTTCATCCTGAGTCCCGTTTAATATTTGCAGACCGGCGAGGTTTTCCTCAATAATATCTTTCCTTCCCCAAGAACCTCTTTTAAAGAGTAATTTTTGTGTAAAAGGAATATGGTTAAAGGGGTGTGCTGCGATACAAAGACTATTTTTTTCAAGAACTTTATGAACACTGCTGGTATTGTATTCTGCAGAAAAGTCAAAAGGTTTTTCACCACCGTCTCCGGCTCCTGGTAAAAATGTGTTATTATTTAAAATAAGCGCGTGTACATTCTGTCCTTTAGCATTATGCAGGCTCAACTCTTCTGAGGGGATAATAGTTACCTTTTTATTATTCTTGTTCGCTGTTTGTATCTTTTTGCGTGAATTTTTCCATTTTTTTAAATCAGGGTCCGTCTCATACCAGGAGCCCTCCCTGTCATCTAAATCATAAGAATGATCGGTAGTACAGAAAAAATCCAGCCCCATTGCACTACTTGCCTTTGCAGATGCTGAAATTGAGGCACCAAATTCAACCATATCCTCTGTCAGGTTGGTATGGTAATGCAAATCACCATATTGGACATTATTTTTCCTGGGATATCTAATATTAGAAATATAGGTATTAAGATAATTAATGGCGCTTTGTGGATAATTATGGGTAATACAAGATTTATTGCTGCCATTACAGATATAAGTAAAATGAACTTCAATTTTATAATTTCCTGCAAGCTCTTCTGTAGGAATTTCTATGATTTCTTCCCACCATGGTTTTTCAATTTGGATTCCAAATTCATAGTGCAGAGATTTTATTAAATTTTTATTTTGGGAAAAATCTATTTGAATTCTCTGCAAATAAATTGGATAGATATGAGCATCTTTTATCAATAGATAAATGGGCAGAGATTCTCCCGGCTCTATTCGGTAAGGTGCATCTGCATTTATTTCCGGTTCTTTTTGATAGTATCTGCTACCCATATATTTAAAGCGGTAATGCAGCTCTGCATATAAAAAAAAGAATGGGGAAAATTGAAAGAATGGCTCTATATAAAAATCAGGATTTACCATCTCAAATTTATGTGAATATAGTAGTTTTGAATTGTAATTTTAGGGGTATAATTTATAATAATGAATAGGGAATAACCGATGGCGAATACCTCCGATTTCAGGAACGGCCTTATATTAAATCATAAAAATAATCTTTGGAAAATAGTTGAATTCTTACATGTAAAGCCTGGGAAAGGCGGGGCATTTGTGCGTTCAAAATTAAAAAACATCAGAACCGGCCAGGTAGTTGATGAAACCTTTAGAGCTGGCGAAAAGGTAGATGTAGTTCGTGTTGAAGCTCGCAACTTTAACTATCTATATAATGATGGCAATAGTTATGTCTTTATGGATCAGGAAACATTTGAGCAAATATATTTATCTGAGATACAAGTGAAAGATGTGTTGGATTTTCTTCTGGAAAACACCAAAACAACAATAGCATTTCATGGTGATGATCCCATTGAAGTTCGTATTCCTCAACATATAAACATGAAGATAACTGAAACCGATCCCGGTGAAAGAGGAAATACTGCTCAAGGCGGATCAAAACCTGCAGTGTTAGAAACAGGTGTCACCATTCAGGTACCATTATTCATTCAAATAGGGGATACTATCAGAGTTGATACCAAAGAAAAAAGATATATTGAAAGAGTGAAAGTGTAGATGGCAACTATTGATGAAAATGTAAAATCACTGATCACCATTCTCGAAAATTCAAATGTAGATGAACTTGAAGTCTCTACTTTCTGGGGTCGGCAAAAAATAAAAGTTCGTAAAAATGCACCCCCACAAACGCAAAATTATGAGATTATCTCAAAGGACGAGCCCCGGGAATTAAAACAGGAAACACCTATTCAGCAGACAAGCCCGGAACCTCCCACGGAATCACCCCAAAAACTTGAACAAAAAGCACCACCGGCACCCAAAGAGGAACCTGAAACTTCCGAAGGAGACACGCAGACCATTAAAGCTCCATTAGTTGGTACTTTTTATGCCTCTGCAAAACCAGGGGAACCACCCTTTATCGCAGAAGGAGATATCATCAAGGAAGGACAGGTTATTTGTATAATTGAAGCAATGAAAATATTTAATGAGATTGAATCTGAAATATCTGGTAAAGTGGAAAAAATACTGATAAAAGATGCCACTCCCGTTGAATATGATCAAGATCTGATTATCATTTCTCCCGCATAAATGTATAAGAAAATATTAGTAGCCAACCGAGGGGAAATTGCCCTCCGAATAATCCGTGCATGCAGAGAATTGAATATTGGCACCGTAGCAGTTTATTCCAAGGCTGATGAATTGTCTCTCCATACAAAATTTGCAGATGAGGCAGTGTGTATAGGTCCACCGGAAAGTTCAAAATCTTATCTTAATATACCGGCAATTATAGCTGCGGCGGAACTTACTAATGCAGATGCCATTCATCCCGGTTATGGATTTTTAGCTGAAAGTTCAAAATTTTCTAAAATCTGCAGTGATAACGGAATTGAATTCATTGGTCCTCCCCCTGAAACCATTGATGCTATGGGAAATAAAGCTCAGGCAAAATCCACGATGAAATCCATTGGGGTTCCGGTGATTTATGGTTCGGATGGAATTATTGAATCTTTAGACCATTGTTTTCAAGAAGCTGAAAATGCAGGCTATCCTGTTATGTTGAAAGCATCTGCAGGTGGCGGGGGAAGAGGCATGCGCTTAGTTGAATCTCCCGAGCAGTTAGAAAATGCGTTGAAGACTGCTCAATCTGAAGCGGAAATAGCTTTTAATAACAGCGATATGTATTTGGAAAAATTTATACAAAAACCTCGACATATCGAAATCCAAATATTAGCTGACACACACGGAAATGTAGTTGCCTTGGGAGAAAGAGAATGCTCGATTCAAAGAAGGCATCAAAAAATGATTGAAGAATCGCCTTCTCCTGGTGTCACAGATGAGATACGACAAAAAATGTATGCAGCTGCTATCGCCGGTGCTAAATCGGTGAATTATGTAGGAGCTGGAACAATTGAATTCTTATTGGACAGCCAGGGTGAGTTTTATTTTATGGAGATGAATACCCGCATTCAGGTGGAGCATCCCGTCACTGAAATGGTTATTGGTGCCGACTTGATTAAGTACCAGATTCTCTGTCATGCAGGTATTCCAATTCCAAACTGGATGAAAGAGATAAAAATTCGTGGTCATTCAATAGAATGCAGAATTAATGCAGAAGACCCCGATAAACAGTTCCGCCCCTCTCCAGGAACCATTTCCAGTTTTCACATGCCGGGGGGAATGGGTATCCGGGTGGATACACATGTATATGCTGGCTATAAAGTCCCTCCTTATTATGATTCTATGGTTGCCAAACTCATTGTACATGCCCCCTCAAGAACTGAAGCCATTAACCGTATGTTAGGTGCCCTTGATGAATGTGTTTTCGAAGGTATTAAAACCATCATTCCTTTCCAGAAACAAATTTTAAAAAATGATAATTTCCAAAACGGAAATATTGACACTGGCTTTTTAAACAATTTTACCTATAATTCAGGAGAATAAAAAATGAATTTACCCGAACATTTGCAATTTACCAAAGACCATGAATGGATAGAGATAAAAGATGGTATTGCCACCGTCGGTATTACAGATTTTGCACAGGGTGAATTAGGAGATATCATATTCATTGAATTCCCCGACCTAAATATGCAGGCAAAGGCTGGTGACTCTATTGGGACAATCGAAGCAGTTAAGACAGTTGCTGATATTTTCACCCCGTTGAATGGCACTGTTATTGAAGTAAACACCGAATTAGAAGATAATCCTGAACTCACCAACTCTGACCCTTATGGTGCAGGGTGGATGATAAAACTTAAAGATGTATCTGAGGGAGAAGTTGAGTTACTCACTGCCGCTGCCTATAAAGAGATTATCAGCTGAATATATATTTACCCACTTTTAAACCCATCTATTTCCATGCATTTCATACCCACCACTGAAGTTGAAGAAAAAGAAATATTAAAAAATACCGGTGTTTCGAATTATGAGGAACTCATTTCTATAATTCCTTCCCATTTGCAAGTCAATGATGCACCCGGTATTGGAAAGCCAATGTCTGAACTTGAAATTGAAGCAGAGCTTCAATCTATATCTGCACAAAATCATGCAGATAATATTTGTTTTTTAGGTGGAGGGATTTATGATCATTTCATCCCCAAAGCAGTTGACTTTTTAGCGGGACGATCTGAATTTTACACCGCCTATTCGCCGTATCAGGCAGAAGTGAGTCAGGGAACACTTCAATACCTATATGAATTCCAGTCTATGATTTGTGAACTGTCAGGAATGGATATTGCAAATGCATCCCTTTATGATGGTGCCTCTGCCATTGCGGAGGCTTGCTCTTTAGCTCTGTCGGTTACCAAAAAGAAAAAAATATTATACTCCAACCTGCTGCATCCTAATTATATTCGGGTGTTGAAAACTTGTTTAAAAGGATTTCAGGCTGATTTAATCCCTCTTGAGGAGCACAATGGAAGAACGCAACTTAAAGAGATTTCATCTCATATTGAAGATGCTGCATGTATTTTAATCCAATCACCAAATACCTATGGACTCATTGAAAATTGGGAGAAAGCGAAGGCAGCTATTGGAGATAATAATGCTCTGTTAATTGCCATTGCAGATCCCCTTTCCTTAACCTTATTAAAATCTCCTGGTGAATGCGAGGCTGATATTTATGTAGGAGAAGGGCAATCTTTGGGTAATCCTATGAATTTTGGTGGACCTTTGCTGGGGCTAATGGCAGCGAAGGATAAATACAAAAGAAAGATGCCCGGCAGAATCATTGGTAAAACAGTGGATATAAACAATACACCCGGCTTTGTATTAACCCTGCAAACAAGGGAACAGCATATCCGTCGAGAAAAGGCAACCTCCAATATCTGTACTAATCAGGGCCTGTTGGCATTACGGGCAACTATATATCTAGCATTAATGGGTAAAGGCGGACTTATTAAAGCTGCAAAAATTGCCTATCAAAATGCTCATTATACCGCCAATTGTATTGAAAACCTTAATGGTTATTCGGTGAAATATGACAAGTTATTTTTAAAGGAATTTATTATAGAAACCAAATATTCGGCTAAGGAGGTAGTCAAGTATTGTAAAGAAAAAGGATTCACAATACACCATCCGGAGTATGATTGTAAAGATTCTCTATTGCAAATCGCAGTTACAGAGAAAAGAACAAAAATGCAGATTGACTCTTTAATTGACTGTTTATCTTCTTTAAAGTGAGTGTTTTTCAAAAATTAGAATCTATCAGGAATGGAGTAGGTTCTGTAGCCGTTGCCCTCATTGATCCTGATAAAAAAAATGATGCTGAACTTTCTAATATAATCACCCTGGTTAATGATAGTGGATTTGATGTAATATTTGCAGGGGGAAGCCTTATTTCTGATAATGCCTTTGAAAAACGAATCCAACTCATAAAAGAAAATACTGATTTGCCTGTTATCATTTTTCCCGGGTCTTCAAATCAGCTTTCCGCCTCAGCAGATGCTTTGTTATTTCTCTCCCTCATCAGTGGAAGAAATCCCCAATATCTTATTGGGGAGCATGTTAAGTCAGCCCCGGTAATTTTTAATCTAAAATTAGAAACCATTGCTACTGCTTATATATTACTTGAAGGTGGTAATCGTTCTTCAGTGGAGATCATGAGCAACACTTCACCATTGCCAATGAATAAAAAGGATATCATTTTAGCCCACGCCCTTGCAGGGCAATTTTTGGGAAATAAAATGGTCTTTTTAGAAGCGGGAAGCGGGGCAGAAAACCATGCGGCTGTAGATATTGTATCTTTTTTACATTCACATTTAGATATCCCCATTATTGTAGGGGGAGGAGTAAACACCCCTGCTTCCGCAGCAGCCTTAGCCTCTAATGGAGCCGGATATATTGTAACAGGTACCCAATTGGAACAAAACCCATCACTGACCGATTTAAAAAAATTCACAGAATCCATCCATAATCCAAAATGAATAATCTACAGAAGAATTCAACCAATCCACTACTGCATCCAATAAAAGAATATCTGACACATTTACAATTTGAAAGAAGATTATCTGCAAATACGTTGGCGTCTTATAAAAATGACTTATATAAGTATGCTGAATATCTTTACGCTAATGAAAGTAAAACTACCTTTAACCATATTTTAACAGAAGATATTGAAAATTTTCTTAAATCAGTTCAGGAAATTCACATTGATAAAAATACTATTAGAAAAAGAAAATCAGCTTCCGTATCGCGTTTAATGTCAACCTTACGGGGTTTTCATATATATCTCCGCCACCAGGGTATAAATTTAGAAGACCCTACCTACGGCATTCCTCTCCCTAAGATGCAGAGAAAAATTCCATCTACTTTGCAAGTTGAGGAAATTGAAAGACTGATTGAAGCTGTAGATATATCCAAACGATTTGCCCTCAGAGATAAGGCAATTATTGGACTGCTCTACGCGTCAGGATTAAGGGTGACAGAATTAATTAATTTGAAATTAATAAACCTTTCCATGGAAGAACAATTAGTGCGCATCTTTGGGAAAGGTAACAAGGAGCGCATTGTACCGGTATCACCAAAAACATTAAATTGGATTGGTGAGTATATCAATTGCAGCAGACAAAGACTCGCCAAAAAAGGGAAAAGTAAAGGAATACTGTTTTTAAATAATCGTGGCTCAAAAATTACCCGCATGAGCATATGGAATATTTTGCAGAAATATGCCAAAATAGCCGAAATAAATAAAAATGTAAGTCCCCATGTCCTCCGTCATAGCTTTGCAACCCATTTAATCGAGGGTGGGGCTGACCTCAGAGTTGTACAGGAATTATTAGGGCATACAGATATTTCTACTACCCAGATTTATACTCATGCTGATAAATCTTATTTGAAGGAAGTATTTAATGAAACCCATCCGAGAAGTTAGATGCTGATAAGGCTGCCCATAGAAGTACTTATCATTCTATTACCCATTTTGGTATTTTCACTGTGTTTTCATGAATTTTCACATGGATATATTGCCTACAGGCTGGGAGACCCTACAGCAGAACGCCAGGGCAGGTTAACCCTAAATCCACTTGCTCATCTTGATCCTGTTGGTTCATTAATGATATTGTTTGTGGGCTTTGGCTGGGCAAAACCCGTACCGGTAAACCCTGTTAATTTTCGAAATCCTCGTGTTGATATGATGAAAGTGGCCTTTGCCGGTCCTGCTTCTAATTTACTCCTGGCATTTATTGGGGGAACATTGATGCGATTTTTAACCTATACTCAAATTTTTCCCGGAGAATCTATTTTACAAGCCATCTACTTTTTCATATTTATAAATATTGCATTAGCTGTATTTAATATGCTCCCCATCGCTCCTCTTGATGGTTCTCAAATTTTTGGAAATTATATTTCTAAAACAAATCCTGAACTCGCCTGGAAAATGCAGGTATATGGGCCTAAAGTTCTTATGGTAATTATTTTAATTGGCATCATTACTCCATTTTCACTTCTGGGTACAGTGATGATGCCTTTTATCAAATTTTTTATGTTTCTTTTTGCAGGATTGTAGGAGTTTATGCAGCATTGGCGAAGCCAGTTCTGGAAGAAAAAGAGTCGTAAAGTATTTTTAGTCAGAAATATTATTCTCCTTGTTATTCTGATATTCTTAATACATTATTTATCCAAAATCGGAGCAACCCCTTGAAAATTATTGAATGTGTACCAAATTTCAGCGATGGTCGAGATTCTGCTAAAATCAAAGAAATAACAGATGCTATAGAGTCTGTTGCAGGTGTTACCCTCTTAGATGTTGACCCGGGTGCTGATACAAATCGAACAGTGGTTACTATTGTAGGTACCCCTGATACTGTCATAGAGGCAGCCTTTAAAGGCATAAAAAAGGCTTCTGAAATAATTGATTTACGCAGTCACCAGGGGGCACATGCCAGAATGGGTGCCACTGATGTATGCCCTTTTGTGCCTATATCAGGTACGACGATGGATGAATGCGTTGAATACTCAAAAGTATTAGCGGCCCGTGTAGGGGATGAACTGAATATTCCCGTTTTCTTATATGAATACTCAGCTGCAACACCTGATAGAAAAAATCTGGCCAACATCCGAAATGGAGAATTTGAGGGAATGGCTGATAAAATTAAACTCCCTGAGTGGAAGCCTGATTTTGGCCCAAATGAAAATCATACATCAGCCGGTGCCATTGCTATTGGTGCACGAAATTTTCTCATTGCCTATAACATAAATCTAAATACCCAGGATAAAAAAATTGCCACGGATATTGCCCTTGATATTCGAGAACAGGGAAGAAATAAAAGGGATAAAAATGGCAAATTTATAAGGGATGAAAATGGGGTCCCCATTAAAGCTCCCGGAATTTTTAAATCATGTAAAGCAGTTGGATGGTATATTGATGAATATGGGGTAGCTCAGATTTCTATGAATTTAACCAATTTCAATGATACAGCTCCTCATATTGCCTATGATGAATGCAGAAAACAAGCTGTAAACAGAGGAGTGCGAGTAACCGGTTCAGAACTTGTAGGACTGATTCCGTTAGAAGCTATGTTAAAGGCAGGAAAGTATTATTTAAAGGCGCAGAAAAGATCAGTAGGTATTCCTGAAAAAGATATAATTCATATCGCCGTTAAATCTATGGGACTTGATGAGCTGTGTTCGTTTAACCCCAAGGAAAAAATTATTGAATATTGCATACAGGAAAAATATGGCCCCTTAGCTTCCATGAGATTGCATAGTTTTTGTGATGAGTTATCTTCTGACAGTCCTGCACCAGGCGGCGGGAGTGTGGCAGCATTGGCTGGCTCCCTTGCTGCTTCTTTAGGTTCTATGGTAGCAAACCTAACTTTTGGTAAAAAGAAATGGCTGCCATTGTATGATGAGATGAACGAGATAGCAGAAAATTGCCAGCACATTAAGGCAGAACTTCTACAGCTCATTGATAAAGACACAGACGCATTTAATAAAGTGATGGAGGCCTTCAGACTTCCTCAAAAAACGGAAGAACAGAAAATAAACCGGCAAAATGCTGTAGTGGAAGCGATGAAAACTGCTACCATGATTCCCTTTGACACCCTTGCATTATGCAGTAAAGTTTTACCCTTGGCCAAAAGAGCTGCTAACTCAGGGAATCCAAACTCTATATCGGACGCTGGAGTTGCTGCAGAAATGGCCTATGCAGGCGCCAGGGGAGCTGCCTTAAATGTGTACATTAATTTAAAAGATATGGAAGATTCCAATTTTGTTGAAGAAATGAAGTCCAAAACACATCAGATTATAACCGATTCTGAATTATTATTAAATGATATCCGCAGAATGGTAGATGAAAAATTATCCCATGTCTGATATTCATCCTTTAGAATCTACCCTTGTTGATCAAATTGCTGCAGGTGAAGTAATAGACAGACCTGCATCTGTTGTAAAAGAACTCGTAGAGAATTCGCTGGATTCCGGAGCTGATTCAATTCAGGTGTTGATTAATAAAGGCGGACATGAGCTTATCCAGATATCTGATAACGGCTGTGGAATGACATCTGAGAATTTACGCCTTGCTTTTAAACGCCATGCAACCAGCAAAATTTCTACATTGGAGGACCTTAACGCAATTCACACCTTAGGATTCAGAGGTGAAGCTCTGCCAAGTATTGCCTCAGTCTCTATGTTTACTGCTCGTTCTGCCCCTTTTGAAAATGAAGGTTATGAAATCATTATAAACGGAAGTGAAGAAAAATCATTTCAGCCGGCAGCTTCGCAAAAAGGAACACTGTGTAAAGTACAGAATTTATTTTACAATACACCAGCCAGACGGAAATTCTTAAAAAAACCGGAAACTGAACAAGCCGTTATCAATTCCATGATGCGCAGATTTATGCTCGCCAGACCAGAAACGGCATTCAGCCTTTATTCAAATAATAAGTTGGTTTATGATGTTCCCTCCCAAACCTTGCAGGAAAGAATAGCTTCTATCTATGGGGCATCATATTCTGATAATGTGTTACCTGTACAGTTAGATAAATCACCCTACTCAATTCAGGGGTACACGGGAAATCTCTCTGTATTAAAAAAACGACAAGGAGAACAGTATCTGTTTTTAAACGGGCGTTATATAAAAGACAGACTGCTAAATTCCGCTGTATTTTCTGCCTATCAATCTCTTATTAATAGAGGAGAGTATCCCTTTTTTGTGTTATTTCTCAATTTACCATTTGAAAATTTTGATGTTAATGTGCATCCTGCAAAACTCGAAGTTCGATTTATAAATGAATGGCAAATATACCATGTAATAAAGACCTCTATTAATAATGCATTACAAGATATACTTAAAGTAATACCTGATTACAATCCCGGCTATCAATTTCATCCGGCCTCTACTCCTGAGACTGAAACATTAGCATTACATCCAGCTGCCTCAAATTCCTCCCAGACGGTATTTGAAGTTGCACCGCATAAACGACAGGATCCTTCTGAAAATCATGATAATTATCCCATTCCCCCTAATGTAATTCAAAAAGCGCAAGAAAGAATGGAAGATGTGCAAGAGGATGGGACTGCTCCATCATCTTCGGAATTAGTTAGTACTACAGACCATATTTGGCAAATTCATAATAAATATCTTATTACTGAAATTAAAAGCGGTCTGGTAATTATTGACCAGCATGTCGCCCATGAACGGGTTTTATTTGAAGAAGCAAAGAGAGCATTGGAAGGACAGGGATTCCCATCTCAAACTGTTTTATTTCCTCAGACTTTAACATTACAACCGGAAGAATATCAATCGCTGATTGACATAACTACGTACTTAGAAAAAATAGGTTTCAAGTTTAGAGAATTTGGTGAAAATACTATTATAATTGAAGGGATTCCTCCGGATATTAATTGGGGATATGAGGGGCAAATTGTGAGAGAAATTATTGATCAGTACATGGCTGAGAGAAAAGCGGATCCTGCATTTATTGACCAAATTGCTGCATTGTATTCCTGTAAATCAGCAGTGAAGGCAGGAGACCCTCTAAAACCGGAGGAAAGAACCCATTTAATTAATCGCTTATTTTCAACTGAACATCCCTATTACTGCCCTCACGGAAGGCCAATTATTATAAATTTGTCTATTCAGGAACTTGACCAGCGGTTTGAACGCATTTAAAAAATGAGTAAAAAATCACCAAGATATTATCTGATTACTGGTCTGCTTTCCATTATTCCTGTAGCAGCGACTTATTGGATTATCTTTCATTTATTTCACTTTTTTTCCAATCCCGGCGCAACTATTGTTGAATTTATATTTAAGGATAAAGTCCCTGATTATGTCCCTGAATTAACAGGCTTTCTCCTAACAGTCATTTTTATATATCTAATCGGCATCCTGGTCTCCAATGTTATCGGGAAACGATTATATTCCTGGTTTGAAACTATTTTGGCGAAAATTCCCATTGTTAATGCGGTTTATAAAACCATCAAGCAAATCACCACCACTCTATCTCACCCTGAAAGACAGGCATTTAAAAAGGTGGTTTACATTCAATATCCCCGAAAAGGAATTTGGACACTCACCATGGTTACAGGAGAGTCCATTGACGAGGGTAAAGAGAAATATTATCATATTTTTGTTCCAACCACACCAAATCCCACTTCCGGCTATTTACTCTACATACCGCAAAAAGATGCAGTAGAAACAAATATTTCAGTTGAAGAGGGATTAAAAATAATAGTCTCCGGTGGACTTTTGGCACCAGAAAAAAATCATATTCCTGCTCAAAATGACACTAATTAAAGAATTTACCGCCCAGGGAAACTGGATGTTCAGGAGGAGGTCCTATTTACCCTTATTCATTCTTCCTTTATTATTCTATCTCATATATATTAAAGATATGAAAACTTGGGATACCTCGCTTTTAATCTACTCAATGCTGCTCACTTTCTTTGGCGAGCTTATCAGAATTTTTACTATTGGATTCACTCCCGAAGGAACTTCCGGAAGGAATACTAAACAGCAGATTGCAGAGAGTTTAAATAATACAGGGATTTATTCCCTTCTGCGGCATCCTCTCTATGTAGGGAATTTCTTAATGTTTTTAGGGCCCTTTTGCTTTACTGGACATTTATGGGGGACAGCACTGTTTTCTCTCATTTTTTGGATATATTACGAACGCATCATGTTTGCGGAAGAAGCGTTCCTAAAGGAAAAGTTTGGTGACCTGTTCACCTCTTGGGCTAAAGATACTCCCGCCATTATTCCCGCAATAAAAAAGTATCGACCAAGCGCTGGGAAATTTTCATTAGTTAAAATATTGTTGGCAGAATATTCAGGTTTATGTGCAATAATCCCAATTTTCACCTTATTACTGCTTTTTCAGAATTACTTAAATGAGATTTCTCCCCTGATAAGTCAGGAATGGAAAATTTTGTTTGGTTTAAATGTATTGGTGTATATTTTGCTCCGCTCAATTAAAAAAATAAAACGAGCCAGATAAAGGGCTTACAATTAGATGCATCCATCTGAAATAGAAGATAATTTAACTTATAAAAATATTTTTGATTCCCTGCATGTTGGTATGCTCACTACCAATAATAAAGGGGATATTATTCTCGCAAATGCAGAAGCCGGAAAGTTATTTAATCTTTCCATTGATCACCTTCTTCAACAAAAGCTCATGGATTTTATCCCTGATGCCGAAGAATTACTTCTGCTAAATCCTTCAGAAGAAAGAAGAGAAGCACCCTGCTTTCGTACAACTGGCCTTCGGAATGGAGAGCAGTTTCCTCTGGAAATAACGGTGTCAAATTCTAATGTAGGTGAAGATAATACACTGGTCCTTCTTTTAAAAGATATTACAAAAATTAAAAAAGCAGAAGAGGAATTAATGCATCAAGCATATTTTGATCCTCTGACTAAAATCCCGAACCGAACCCTATTTGAAGACAGATCAATCACCGCCTTGAATCAAGCGGGTCGTGATAAAGATAAAGTAGCTATCATTTTTATAGATCTTGATGGATTTAAGGAAATTAATGATACTTTGGGGCATGAAGCAGGGGATGTAATGCTAAAAGAATTTGCTCTGCGACTTTCTGATTGTGCTCGTATTTCTGATACGGTTTCGCGGCATGGGGGAGATGAATTTACAGTCTTAATGCCCAGGATAAAGACCAAGGAAGATGCAGCCATTTTGGCCAATCGTATTTTAGAATCAAATAAACAAGAAATTAAATTTAATGGGAAAAAACTTTTCCCCAAAACCAGTATTGGTATCAGTATTTTCCCTTCAAATGGTACCCAATTTGATGAATTGCTTCATCAGGCAGATTCAGCAATGTATTTGGCAAAAGGTTCAGGTAAAAATACTTTCAGATTTTACGATTCTGACGAATAAGAAATATCCTCTAAAGGAAATGACTCTGTAGAGATTGCCATCTCCTGTAACACTATTTCCAACTCTTGAGATGTATTAGTTTTCATGAGAGTTTTCCGCCAGAATGACGCCCCTGAAAATCCTTTAAAATAATAGGAAAAATGTTTTTTTGTCAGATTAACACATAATTTTTCCTCATAATAGTCTCTTAACATTTTGAAATGCTGTCTGGCAATTTTTAATCTGTCACTTGCAGTAGGTTTTCTATCCACCGGTACATCACCATTTGATTTTACTATACTATTAAAAATCCATGGATTACCCAAAGCAGCTCTGCCAATCATAACCCCGTCACAGCCGGTTACCGCTTTCATTTTTTTATAATCTTCTGGTGAGTTTACATCTCCATTTCCGATAACAGGAATTGTCACCTCATTCTTTAATTCTTTAATGAGTTCCCAGTTTGATACTCCAGTGAATTGTTGTGAGGTAGTTCTGGGGTGTAGGGTGATTGCAGCTACACCAATTTTTTCCATTCTGATACCCGCTTCTGTAGATACAATATGATTTAAGTCCCATCCTGCTCGCATTTTAACCGTTACAGGTGTTTCCGGGACAGACTCTACTACTGCCTGAGTAATATCATCCATTAAACATAAATCTTTCAGGGCTGCAGAACCTGCTCCTTTCTTGGTTACTTTAGGCACAGGGCAACCGTAGTTAATATCAATGATATCCGGGTGTAGCAAATCATCAACCATTTTGGCAGACTTTCCTACTACTTCCGGAACTTCTCCAAATAATTGAATGCCGATTGGTCGTTCATCCTCAGTAAACTTCATCATTTCAAGAGTTTTCATATTCTCTCGAATAATACCATTTGCACTGACAAATTCTGTATATACTACACCTGCTCCATGCTGCCGGCATATCACCCTGAAAGGATGATCGGTTACCCCAGCCATTGGTGCTAAGAACAAAGGATTATCTATCTGAAGCCTTCCAATTTTCATCAGGTTTTTTATATGAATATATATTGACTTTCTGGTATTATTATTAAATTACGCTCTTTGAAATTGCACAAATTTACAATAAACCTCTTAGCTGGAATTTAATTAAAATATATTTAAGGAGTCATTAGTTGGATATTCTATTAGCTCAATCAGGAACAAATGCGCCTGCAGGATCAGGGATATTAGCATTTCTACCCTTTATCCTGATTGGTGTAGTTTTTTATTTTTTAATCCTGCGCCCACAGACGAAACAGAGAAAGAACCATGAGTCTGTTATTGCTGGTTTAAAAAAAGGAGATAAAATACTCACCCGTGGCGGGTTGTATGGAAAGATTGTAAACTTTCAAGGTAAAAATGACAATAAAATTGTCATTGATGCCGGGTCGGGAGTAAAATTAAATGTAGCACGATCCTATATTGCAGGTCTTGCCAATAATCAGAATGACACTGACGAATCAAAATAATACTACCACACTTCCTGTTGTTAAATACGGGGATCCCATCCTTAGAAAAAAGGTAGCTGAAGTGGAAGATTTTACTGATATTCCTCTAAAAGCACAACAAATGTTTGATACTATGTATGAAGAGGGAGGCATAGGGCTGGCTGCTAATCAAGTAGGTTGGAGTTTGAACCTGCTCGTTTTAGATACCAGTAGTATGGAAGAGGAAGAAGATGCCGTATCTTTAATTATGGTAAATAGCAAAATTATCAAAGAAGAAGGCTGTAGTGTCATGGAGGAAGGCTGTCTCAGCGTACCAGAAATTCGTGCAGAAATCGAAAGGCCGGAATCCATTACTCTTCAATATTTAGATGAAAATGAAAATTCCCATACTCAGACGTTTAATGGTTTAATTTCCAGAGTAATCCAACATGAAATGGATCATTTGAATGGGAAATTTTTCGTAGATTATCTGCCTCCTTCCAAAAGGATGCTCATTAATAAAAGGTTAATGGAAATCTCAAAAACTGGGAAACCCTCAACAGGAATAATTTTATAGTGTAGGAAAATTAATGAAATTGGTGTTTTTTGGTACACCTGATTTTGCTGTCCCGTCATTGCAAAGCCTTCATGAATCCCCGCATGAAGTATTGTCAGTAGTTACAAATCCTGATAAAAAATCAGGAAGGGGATTAAAATTGAATTCGTCTCCTGTAAAAAAAACAGGGGAAGCATTAGGTTTAGAAATTGTTCAACCTGATGACTTAAAAGATGAGGAATTTATTTCTTATCTTAAACAAATAAACCCGGATATTTATGTTGTCGTTGCGTTTAAAATATTACCAGAAATGCTGCTGAGCATCCCGCCTGCAGGAGCTATAAATTTACATGCTTCTCTTCTGCCAAAATACAGAGGTGCAGCCCCCATTAATCACGCTGTTCTAAACGGTGAGAATACTACCGGCTTAACAACTTTTCAACTTGCAAAGAAGGTGGATACAGGTAAAATTCTTTTACAAAAATCCATTCCAATCTCAGATTCGGCTACAGCCGGTGATCTCTATTATCAGCTTTCAGAAATAGGCGGTGAACTTTTAAATGATACATTGAATGGAATAGAAAATCAATCATTATCCCCGCAGCGACAAAACGAAGCTTTAGTTACGAAAGCTCCTAAAATAACCCCCAATGATGCATTGGTAAATTGGAATGATTCTGCTGAATCCATCCATAACAGGATCAGGGCATTTTCACCTAAACCCGGAGCATTTACATTTTTAAATTCAAAGCGTATTAAAATTTTTAATTCAAAAATAACAAGGCAAATTACCACAATAAAACCGGGTGAAATAAGATACGAAAACGCAGCTCTTATTATTGGTACCGGTAATGGTTTAATTGCAATACATGAAATTCAAATGGAGGGTAAAAAACGGTTGCCAATCAACCAATTTATTCCCGGTAATCAACATATAATAGGAGAATGTTTTGGATAAAAGAGAAATAAGAACCAGAAGAATAGCTTGGGAAATTATGAAAAAAGCTGCTTACAGAAACCGCCGCCTGTCAGATGTAACTGCAGAAATATTCCGAAGAGAAGGCAATATTATTAATGACCAGGATCGCAGATTTATAACCTTGCTGGTTCAGGGAACAGTGAGACTATCCGGACGCTTAGACTGGGAGCTGCAGCAAGTTTTTCTAGGAGAGTTTGAAGATTTGAAAGAAAGTTTACGCATTCTTCTTCGGCTTGGTGCTTACCAATTATTTTATATGGATAGTGTTCCTGATTATGCTGCTGTCACCACTACCGTACAGCTGGCAAAACGCATTCATAGCAATCTTGGCGGACTCACCAATGCACTCCTTCGTACACTTATTAACTTAGAAGAAAAAAACATTCCTGATGAAAATACTCCTATTGAATCATTAGCGGAATATTTGAGCCACCCGGAATGGCTCATCAATAAGTGGATCAAAGATAAAAGTTTTGAAGAAGCCAGGCAATTAGCAGAGTGGAACAATGAGAACCCTATGTTGTGGTTTAGAATCAATAATAGAAATTACACTGCCACCAAATTTAAAAATTACCTGAAAAAGCATAATATTACCTTTGAACAGCATGGGCATTTAAAGGAATTTTTTCAAACATCTAAACATCAGGAATTAATCAAATCTGATATTTTCAGAGAAGGGAAAATTTCTGTACAGGATCCTGCTGCAGGCTTAGTTGTACATTTGCTTGACCCTAAGAAAAAGGAGTCTATCACTGATGCTTGTTCCGCTCCTGGTGGCAAAACATCTTATATGGCTGAACTGATGAATGACACAGGTTCTATTACAGCTTTTGATTCCAGCGAAAAACGCTATGATCGACTTAATAATACAGTGTCAAGACTCAATATAACCAATACGGAAACAGATATTATTGACATCACCGAAGACAGTATTGACATGACAGATAAATTACTGTTGGATGTACCCTGTTCCGGCACAGGTGTCATGGCAAAACGGGCAGATATACGCTGGAGACGCAATATTGATGAAATTCTGGAAATGCATCTTTTGCAGAGAAAAATATTGTGGGCAGCTTCAAATTTTGTAAATCCTGGTGGGGTATTGGTTTATAGTACCTGCTCAGTTGAGCCTGAAGAAAACTGGATGGTAATTGATGCATTTTTAAAATCTCATCCTGATTTCAAAGTCGAAAATGCGAAAGACTATGTACCCGAGGAATATGTTGATGAAAATGGCGCTTTATACACTTTTCCTCCCAAACATAAAATAGATGGAGGATTTGCTGTAAGATTGATAAAGGATGCTTAAAACCATTTTTAAATATCTCACTGCTTTCCTATTGTTATCAGTCATTGGTGTGTTTCTATTGGATTATTTTCTTCTGCCCAATTATGTAGGCTATGATAATGAGCATTATCTGCCCGATGTACGGGGAGAATATATTGAGAAAGCCAGCTATCAGCTGAATATGCTGGGTTTCCCTACAGAAATAATTGTGGTACCATTTAATGAATCTCATATACCTGGAACCGTAATTAAAATGTTTCCACGAGCTTTCACCAAAGTAAAAGAGGGTCGAAACATAGACCTTACTGTTGCCGGAATGGTGGAGGATATTCAAATACCTCATCTCATAAACATGAGTTTAAGAAATGCGAAAATCATTATAAATGATATGGGGCTTGGAGTAGATACAGTGATCTATGAATTTGATAGTCATATTGAGGAAGATCATATAACTTTTCAGCTTCCCCGAAAGGGACAGATCGTGAAATCATCCACAAATATCACCTTGGGTGTCAGTAAAGGTGCACCACCGGACTATTATTTAATTCCAGATGTGGTAAACCTGAGTCTTAGAAGGGCAGAGGAAGAAATTTTAAAAAATGGGTTAAGATTGGGAAATATTGACTATGAGTTCCAACCTGAATTACTCAGAAATACGGTCATTGAACAGGATAAAACCGCAGGGATGCGGGTAACCTTTCCTGCAACTATCAACCTGTTGGTGAGTACAGATACGAAAAATACCGAATGAGAATTATATCTCCATCTCTCCTTTCAGCAGATTTTAAACATATACAACAGGATATTGAAACTGTAGAATCTGCCGGAGCAACCCGGCTGCACTTGGATGTAATGGACGGGCATTTTGTGCCCAATCTTACATTTGGACCTTTTATTATTAAATTTATCCGCCAATGTACTGACTGTCATTTAGAGACACATTTAATGATAGAAAATCCTGCAACATCATTTGACCAATATATACAAGCAGGATCAGATACAATCATTTTTCATATCGAAGCCAGTCAATCTCCTCTAAAAGACTTGCAATACCTGCGAAGTAAGGGAGTATCTGCAGGTATTGCTTTAAATCCTGATACAGATATTCAATCCATAATTCCTCTGTTAGATGCCCTTGATTATTTGCTTATAATGTCTGTTTTCCCCGGGAAAGGGGGACAATCATTTATTCCAACTTCCCTTGATACAATGAAATCGGCAGTGGAGCTCAGAGATGACAGAGAGTTTACCATTGGAGTAGATGGCGGCGTAAATTTAAAAACCATTCATGAAGTTTACACCACAGGTATTGATGTTACCATTGTTGGCTCCGGATTATTTAACTGTGATGATATTCCCAGCAGATTTCAGGAATTGGTGCATGCCTGATATCCTTTCCTATCGCCAGGAACTAACCCGAAAACTCATTCATATTTCTTCTTCAATCATACCTTTAAGTATCTGGTATTATGGTATTGATATCATGCAGGTATGGATCATAACTATTGCAATAACACTTATATTATTAGATTTTGGAAGACGCTTTTCTCCGCTTTTAAAAAATATTTATAATGCTCTTTTCATTTTCGTCACCAGACCGAAAGAATTTAAAAGAGTTTCCGGTGCTGCCTGGGTATTTTCAGGTGCTGCGTTAACGGTACTTCTATTTAAAGAAGATATAGTCATTGTTTCATTATTGGTGCTGAGCCTTGCTGATTCTGCCGCTGCCATAATAGGATTAAAATATGGAGATACTCGACTCTTTAATAAATCATTAGAAGGAAGTACCGCCTTTTTTCTAACTGCATTTTTACTGATTTATATCCTTACCTCCTTTCCAATCTGGATTAAAATATCCACAGCATTAGCAGCAACTGCCGCTGAACTATTTTCCAATGAAAAAATAAATGATAATATCCTGATTCCCCTAACCACCGCTGCCTCTCTTACCCTGGGAACCCTGTTGTGAATTTTTTAAATCCAATTTTCCTCTGGCTGCTCCCGCTGACAGGGATTCCCTTAATTCTGCATTTACTCAACCGACGGAATATTATAACTATTGATTTCAGTTCAGTAAGATTTCTGCAGCTTATTGAAAAAGAGTCCATAAACAGACTTCAATTACTGCAATTGCTCCTGTTGATTCTTAGAACGATTATTGTGTTATTGTTAGTCTTAATGATAACCAGACCCGTATTGGAGGGAGTTTTCACCACTACTGGCCAAAGTCAGTCAGCAGTACATACTATTCTATACGATGACAGTTTTTCCCAAAGAGGAAATATAGAAAATATTACAATATCAATAAATCATATATTAGAACATATCCCCGGAAAGAATCAGATTTACTGGCAAAACAGTAATGGGGGACTTCAATTCAGTGGCTTAAAGGAAGACCTGCCTGAAATATCTGCGTTGATCAATTCAACCTCTCAGTCCTCCAATTTTTGGGATGATATAATTGAAATGAAGTTTAATCTTAAAGAAAATTATGCTTCCAAAGAATTGTTTATTATAAGTGATGGCCAAGAATCATATCTTAATGGATATGAAAATCAAATTGATCTATTGAATGAGTTTAATACTTATTTTATACAAACTCCCCCTTTGATAGATAATGTCAGTATTGTTGAGATGTTTATACCAAATAAGGTCTTAATACCCAATCATCCCTTTCAAGTTGATGTTGAGATACAAAACAGAGGAATAACCGCAATCTCCGATGTAGTATTACAATTAGTTATTGATGAAATGATTGTAGGTCAACAGTTAATCTCAATTTCAGAAGAAAGCTCAAAAAAATATTACTTTAAAACAGCACTTTCAGGGGCAGGTGATTTTTTAGGAAAAGTTGAAATACTGTACGAAGATTTTCCAGAAGATAATCACTATTATTTTAATATTTCTATTCCCAAAGCTTTATCCATTGCAATAGTTGGAGATATATCAAATTCTGCCTATTACTTTAAAACTGCACTGGGTACCTTAAATGAGTCAGGAAGTTTAATAAATTATTCAGACTATATTAATTTGGCATCACTCGGTCTAGAGATATTTAATCAGGATGTAGTTGTTATCAATAACCCTCAAATTATTCAAGATATTACTGACAGTAATCTGGAAGAATATCTGAACGGAGGAGGGCATGTTGTCATATTTCCGGATGAAACTACAACCACTCAATCTTTTGGTGAGGTGAATCATATTGCATTGAGCATCGAAGATAATCTTTCGAATTTATCAAAAATAATAACTACGGATGATACCTATTTGCAGATTCAGCAAGAAGATATTTTAAATACCACCTTAGCTGAAATCATTCATCCAAACCTTTCGGGAAGTAAAGGAATAAAAGTATTTTCAAATTACAATCTTCCTTTTTCTCCTGCTGCCACCCAAATACAAATTGCACATCAGTCCTCCCTTTGGAACAGGTACAGCCTAAATAATGGAACTTTAGATGTATTTGGAATTGCCCCAAATTTAAAATGGAGTAATTTTCCTTTAAAAGGTGCTTTTATTCCCTTTGTACATTATTTGATTTACTCTGCTTCAGGGTTAAACGAAAAATTGTTTCTGAATACAGATGAGTACTGGCAGATTGCCTTAACCGAATATTATGGTGAGAAAATTTATCATCATTTCCCTGATGGTACTCTAGAGATGATTCATGCTGACAGCAATGATCGTTTAAAGACGACTGAACTGCAGAAACCCGGTGTACATCAATTATATATTGGGAAAAGGAAATCACAATCTGTAGCTGTAAATATCCCCAGGAGTGAATTGAAATCATCCATTCTGCCTATTGAAGAGTTAGAAAAATTATTACCAAATGCTATAATTTTCCCCATGTCTGAGAAATTGGGAGAGGAAATAAATAAAGCCAGGGTAGGGGTGGAATTGTGGCGATTTTTACTGTATTCTGTCCTAATCCTTATAATTATTGAAATGTTTTTATCCAATGTCATCAGACAGCGTTAAAAAAGAAAATGTTTTTGTAATTGGAGTGCAGTTACCGGGTATAACCCCTCTCCAGCTTGAAGATCAAATTATTGAATTATCTGCACTCATTAATACCGCCGGCGGGGTTGTGTTGAGCCATTCAACTCAAAGTCGAAAAACACCTGATCCTGCAACTTATATAGG
Organism: uncultured bacterium; assembly: GCA_964551815.1. GTDB lineage: Bacteria > Fidelibacterota > Marinisomatia > SCGC-AAA003-L08 > D37C17 > D37C17. The sequence continues at coordinate 2,951 of CAZKEL010000001.1, read as the reverse complement.
GAAAGGAAAGTTAACCACCATTTTAAATCTGGCAGAAGAACAAAACTGCTCACTGCTGGTATTCAATGATGATATTTCTCCTACTCAGATTAAAAATATTCAAAAAGAAGCAGGAGACAAAATCAAAGTCTTAGACAGAACGGGACTTATCCTGGATATTTTTACAAAACATGCCCGAACCAGGGAGGCAAAAACACAGGTTGAGTTGGCACAATTAGAATATCTTCTTCCACGCCTTACCAGGCAATGGACGCACCTTGAACGGCAAATGGGTGGGATAGGCACCAGAGCTGGTGCCGGGGAAACCCAGATCGAAGTGGACCGCCGATTAATTCGTACACAAATATCCCGCTTAAAAAAACAACTTAAAACTATTGAAAAACAACGGGAAATACAAAGTCATAATCGGGGTAACACTTATAGAATTGCATTGGTGGGCTATACAAATGCAGGCAAATCAACATTGATGAAAAAATTAACCGGGGCAGATGTACTCATACAGGACCAACTTTTTGCGACACTTGACACTACTACTCGAAAATTAGATTTAGATGTAGGTGGTACAGTCCTCCTTAGTGATACCGTTGGTTTTATAAGAAAGCTTCCTCATAACCTGGTGGCCTCTTTCAGATCAACATTAGGCGAAATTAAAAATGTTGATATATTGCTAAAGGTATTTGATGCATCCTCTGAAAACATTCAGGAACATTTAGACACGGTTAATCAGGTACTAACCGAAATGGAAATGGAAGAAAAAACTGAAATTCTGGTGTTTAATAAAATTGATGCAATTACCGATAAAGATATCCTGAAGGGATTACAATCACGCTTTAGTGAGGCTGTTTTTTTATCTGCGGTTCAAAATGATGGAATCGAATCATTAAAAGATAGAATTTCTACAACTATTTCTGCAGCCTTTAAAAAAGATGAATTCCATATTAACTTTGATCAAACTAAATATCTTGATACAATTTATGCCTTAACTAAAGTATTAAAGAAAAAATCTGATTATGCAGGGATTATGATTGAAGTTGAAGGAACAGCAGAATCTTTAGAGAAAATACGCCGGATACTTAAGCAATAAAAAAAGTACTCGCAAAAGAACTTAATTTTCAGAATACCTTTGTATATGGTTACGGTGGGAATCCCTCGCTAAACCGCAAACTTCCTTCATTCAGACAAATGCCTGAAAAGGCCTGTTTTTGAAGAAGCAAATTAAACTCCCAATGGATAAGTTGAAAGTTCTGAAAATTAAAGGCTGTCCTTCTGCGAATACTTGTTTCAAAAAATGGGTTTAAATTAAAGCAAAAATAGATAAATACAATAGTAAATTATGAAAATAAAAATTTTAGTCACAACCACTGACAATTTAGAAACAGCTGAAGCTATTAGTAAAAATCTGATTGATAATAATTTATCTGCCTGTGTACAAATAATTCCAGAGGTTAAGTCTTTTTATCATTGGAAGGGTAAAATTGAAACATCAAAAGAATTTAGTATCCAAATTAAAACAAAACCGGAGTCAGTACAAGCCTGTAAAGAAATAATATTAAACTATCACAATTATGATATTCCGGAGATCATTGCTAAGGAAGCAGATATTTTATATGATGATTATGAGAGCTGGTTTAAGTCTGTCACCGAGAGTTAATGCTGATAATATATATTATGTATAGTTAGGAATATTCCAACAATCTATTTAACCAGCATCAATTTCTGTTGACTTATATATTCACCTGCCACCATCTTTACAAAATATACTCCACTACTATAACTATCAGCATTCCAAATGATAGAATGATAACCAGCATCCATATTCCCATTTATAAGTGAAGTTACTTCTCTACCCTGCAAATTATAAACTGAGATAGAAACTTCAGATTCAAAGGGTATTCCAAAGTTAATGGTTGTGGTTGGGTTAAATGGATTAGGATAGGCTTTTTCTAAATTGAATAATTCTGGGTAAGGGGTAGATTCAGATAGGCTACCAACCATAAACAATTCATTATTAGACCATACAGGTATATCACCAGACAGTTCAATAATTTCACCATCTTGCAGTAACTTAAATTGGGGTACCATGCCTTCCTTAATATAGCCTGATGTTAAATTACTTCCATCATCCCCCATTGTAGGTATATCGGTGTATTCTCCATTCCAAAGTCTTGATCCAATAAGTTCATTACCGTTGTAGGCGATTAACCAGTCACCAAGTTGTATTCCTTCAACGGATTCAATAAAATAGAAGGCTTGTTGGCTTGATTGTTCATAGTATAATTCTATAGGGTTATCATTTATCCCAGTGTTCACATCCGTAAATTGACCAGAAACTGCCACTCTTCCTAAAGTGGGAGGTTCATACACCAAATCCAACGCCATCGCCGACTTCAGCCAATACCCACCACCTGATTCAAAAGAACCCAGACTACCCACCCAAGTACCGGGTGCTATTTGAGTGGCTGCAGTACCCTCACCAATAATATCAGTAATAGCTGTTTCAATATCATCTGGCAATGCGGATTCAATTTCGTTAGAACTAGTAAATGCCCAAGATACTAAATTGGCACCCTCATTTAAATTATATACTGTTTCTGGCAATGTTCGTGTACCTGTAAATGTAAGGAGATCTTCTTCCGTCATTAATAGCCAATAACCTGATGTGCGACTGATATTATTTAAACTGCCAACCCAAACTCCAGGTGACTGCTGAGTAGCTCCTACGCCCTCGCCAATTACACCGGTAATATTTACTCCAAGACTACCCATTACAAGAGCAATGGAACCATCTGCAGGTAATATGGGAAAACTCACCAAATTAGCACCTTCATGAAGCTCTAAATTGTAGGTAAATACACATATCCCATCATCAATTTCTGCATTCATATCATAATTATCTGCTTCGGTGTCTGTACAGCCAAAATGATGAATAGCATTTGCTTCATCACTATTAT